>JALHRW010000084.1 GCA_022841245.1 Planctomycetota bacterium | reverse complement strand
GCGGTGGTCGCCGATGAGGCCGCGAGCGTGGTCCGCCGGCTGCGCAACCGGCCCAGCATCGCGCTGTGGTGCGGCTCCAACGAGACCGATCAGGCGGTGGACTGGGCCTGGCCCGGGCTGCGCCTGGATCCCAACCGCGACCGCGTCACCCGTCGCGTGCTGGCGCAGGCGGTGGCCGACCACGATCCGGCACGCGACTATCTGCCCTCGTCGCCGTATCTCAGCCCGGCGGTGCAGGCCGGCGGCGGCCAGCCCGAGGACCACCTGTGGGGTCCGCGCGACGACTTCAAGGGCGCCTACTACACCGCCTCGCCGGCGCGCTTCGTCTCCGAGATCGGCTACCACGGCTGCCCCTCGCGGGCGAGTCTCGAACGCATGCTGCCGCCCGGCACCGCGCTGTGGCCCTTCGTCGGCAATCCCGCGCTGCTGCCGCTGGCGGTGAAGCCGCTGCCCGGCGAGACCGGCTACGACTACCGTCTCGCGTTGACCGCGCGCCAGGCGGCACAGCTGATCGGGCGCGAGCCGCGCGACATCGACGAGCTGATCGCCGCCTCGCAGTTGTCGCAGGCCGAAGCGCTGAAGTTCCACATCGAACGCTGGCGCGCCGGCAAGGGCCGCACCGGCGGCCTGCTGTGGTGGAACCTGCGCGACGGCTGGCCGATCATCAGCGACGCGGTGGTCGACTGGTACGGCGGACGCAAGCTGGCCTACGGTGTCATCCGCGCCTGCCAGCAGGACGTCGTCGTCCTGGTCGAGGAGGCCGTCTCCGGTGCGCATCGCGTCCTGGCGATCAACGACGGCCTGCGCCCGCTGCGCCTGTCGCTGGCCATCGACCGGCTCGGCGGCGGCGCGCTGTGGTCAGGCGACGTCCTGCTGCCGGCGAACGCCGCCACCGCGGTCTGCCACCTGCCGTCGGTGCTGGATGCGCCACAATGCTGGCGCCTGGGCTGGCAGGGCGACGCCGCCGGAACCAACCACTACATCGCCGGAGCGCGGCCGTGGCCGCTCGAACGCCTGACCAGCTGGTACCGGGATCTGGGTCTCGCCGGCTGACGCAGCTGCCGGACCGCTGGTCGCTGGTCGCTGGTCGCTGGTCGCTGGTCGCTGGTCGCTGGCCGCTGGTCGCTGGTCGCTGGCCGCTGGTCGCTGGTCGCTGGTTGCCGGCCGCCGCTGCGGGATCAACCTCGCGCCACCTGGGCGTCGAGTTCGCGCGCGGTGGCGGCCAGCCGGTCGGCCAGGCGCTGCACCTCGGCGGCCTGGTCCGAGGTGGTGCCGACCGCGCTGACCACCGTGCTGCTGCTCTGCGCGATCTCACTGCAGATGGCGGCAGCCGAGGCGAGCGAACCGCTCATCTCGCGGCTGGTCGCGGTCTGCTCCTCGACCGCGGCGGCGATCGACGACTGGATGCCGTCGATCTCCCCGACCACCTGACGGATCTGCGCCAGGGCGGCGGCGGCGGCGGCGACCTCGGCCTGGATCGCAGCGACCTTGCCGGCGATGTCCTGCGATGCCCCGCCCGATTGCCGGGCCAGGGCCTTGACCTCGCTGGCGACCACGGCGAAGCCGCGCCCGGCGTCGCCGGCCCGCGCCGCCTCGATGGTCGCGTTCAGCGCCAGCAGATTGGTCTGCTCGGCGATGCCGCCGATCAGCTGCACGATCTCGCCGATTTCGCGGCTGGCGACCGCCAGCCGGGCGACCGCCGCGTCAGTGCTGCCGGCGTGCACCACCCCTGCCTTGGCGACCTCGGCGGCGCGACTGGTCTGGCGGGCGATCTCGCCCATCGTCGCCTGCATCTCCTCGGCTGCAGCCGCAACCGAGCCGACCGCATCGCTGGCCTTGGCGGCTCCCTGGCCGACCGCATCGGAGAGCTGGCGCGAGGTCGTCGCCGCCGTGGTCAGGCTGGCACTGGCGCCGACCAGGCCTCCCGAAGCCTCGGTCACGGTGCGCGATGACTTCGCCACTTCGCCGAGCAGGCCGCCGAGCCGGACGGTGTGCTGACGCTCCTGCTCCTCGTTGGCGAGGATGCCGCCGGCGATCCGGCGGCCCATCCGGCGTGCTGCGATGAGCGAGACCAGACCGATCAGCAGCAGGGCGGGGACGCCCGCCTTGAGCGACCAGTCGATGCCGCGCAGGGCCCGACTGCCACGCTGCTGCGCCTCGCCCGCCATCGCCGCGGCGGAGGTGCGGGCCTGCTCGACCTTCGGCAGGGCCTCGGCGGCGGCGGCGGCGGCGGTTGCTGCCGCTTCGAGACGATGCCGCACGACGGCGATCATCCCATCGTTTCCCACCAGCAGCGGTTCGACCGCGTCGACCCGCTTGGCAGCGGACTTGACCACCGCGATCTCGTCCTCGGCCTGGAGTCGCTGGCAGATGGTGATCGTGTCGCCCAGTTTGCCGCGCAGCTCGCGCAGGCGCGCGACGGCCTTGGTGCGGAAGGCGGTGACATCGCTTGCCTGGGTGGCGCGGATCGGGAACAGGCTGGCATCAGCAGCCAGGGTGCGGGCGTAGAGCACGCTGTCGCGCGCCACCAACTCGAGGCTGGTGCAGTGGCCGATGGCCTCAAGGCGCTCTTCGACCGCGGCCTCGGCCCGCTGGGTGGCGACGACCAGGGGATCGGAAGCCTCGATCAGGCGGGTCAGCCAGGTTTCGACGAGCTGGGCGAGGTCTCGGGCGGAGGTCTGCGCCGCCTCGCGAGCGGCGACGTCCGCCGGGTCGACCAGCTGGGCCTTGCGCCGGGCGAGCAGGCCGGTGGCGGGGTCGAGATAGCCGGTTTCCAGTGCGGTCATCGCCTCGCCCAGCTCACGGTCGGCCGGGCGAGCCGGGTCGAGGTGGCCCCGGACCTGGGTGAGCGCAGCGGTCAGGCGCTCCTCCAACGGACGCAGCTTGAAACGGCTCTCGATTGCGGCCGGCCGGTCGACCAGGGCGCGCAGTTCGCGCAGGAATTCGCGGATCGCCGACAGCCGGCGCAACTCGAGCCCAGCCGCGATGGCGGCGGCACGGGCGTCATCCAGCGCCTGCTGCGCCTCGGAGCGGCGCAGGAAGGCGTTGGCCCCGAGCTGGTTGATCTCGCTGGCAAGCTTGCTCATGCCTTCATCGAAACCGCGCGCCGCGGCGAGCGCGGCCTGGTCCGCCGCCAGGCGCCGGCCGAGCGCAGCGTGCAGACGCAGACGGATCCCCTCCAGGGTAGAGAAATCCTCGGCTGGACGCCCGAGGATGCCGGCCAGGCGCCGGTTGGCGGCGTCGGCCGAGGCGATGTCCGCCGCCGCAGCAGTCGCCGCCTGCTCGAGCGCAGCCGATCCGACGGCCGTGTTCATCGCCGTGATCGAGGCGACCACGCGCTCGAGATCGCTCTGCTGCCGAGCCGCCGCCTCCTGCGCTGGGGCCTCGCGGCCGGTCACCAGCGAGACCTGCCACAGCACCAGCGCGCCGGCGCCGACCGACAGCACGACGACCCCGGCCAGGGCCAGGGACATCCGCCGGTTGAGGGTATGCAGGCTGTCGGCGAGGCTCATCCCGCTCGCCTCACTTCAGCGAGTCGACCGGCTTGGCCGCGCCAGCCGTCACCCGGGTCAACCACACCTTGTCGGAGGCCTGACGACGGTCGGCGGCGAAGCTGACGCTGAAGCCGCCGAGGTCGAGGCTGCTCAGCCCCTCCAGACTGGCGACCAGGCGCTCGCGCGTCGGATCAGCTCCGGTCTTGTCCAGGCCAGCGAGCAGGACACGGCCGGTGATATAGCCCTCGAAGCTGACGTAGCTCGGCTTGGCGTCGGCCTGGACCTTGGCCAGGGCGGCCTGGTAGGCCTTGGCCAGCGGCAGAGCGGCGTCGCTGGGCGACGGCACGACCTGGCTGATCACCAGCCCGTCGGCGGCTGGGCCGAGCTCGGCGATCAGGCTCTCGGTGCCGACGAAGCTGATCGTCGCCAGCGGGCAGGTCAGGCCGGCGGCGCGCGCCTCCTTCACGAACACGGCGAGCGGCTTGTACGGGCCGACCATGATGATGGCCTCTGGCTTGGCCGCGATCATGGCGGCGAGACCGGTCTGCACCGCCACGGTGTTGCGCTCGAAGGTACCGGTGGCAGCCACCTTCAGTGAACGCTTCTCCAGCGCCTTGGTTGCGCCGGCGAGCCCGGCTTGGCCGAAGCTGTCGTTCTGGTGGAACACCGCGATGCGCTTGGCGCCCAGATCAGCGCCAAGGCGCTCGACCAGGACCTCGGTCTCGTCGTCGTAGCTGGAACGCACATTGAATACCAGCTTCTGCGGCGGACTGCGCAGGAACATCGCCCCGGTGAATAGTCCGACCACCGGCACGCCGGCCTCGATGGCGATGGGCAGGGCGGCCTTGGCGGTAGGCGTACCGACGAAGCCGGCGAGGCAGAACACCTTGTCGTCCTCGACCAGCTTGCCGACCGCGTCGATGCACTTGTCGGGATCGTAGCCGTCGTCCTTGGCCACCAGGGCGAGCTTACGGCCATGCACGCCGCCAGCGGCATTGGCCTCTTCGAGCGCCGCGCGCAGGCCGAGGTGCATGCCGGTGCCGAGGCCCTTGGCCGGTCCATCGAGGGCGCAGGCCTGGCCGATGCGCAGGTCGTCAGCCGCGCAGAGCAGGGTGGCCAGGGCGATGAGGAGAGGAACTCGGGTCATGGTCGGGGACTCCAGTATCGCCATTCTACCCGATCCACCCCATGCCAGGCAAGGGGCAAGTAGCCTCCGCGAATTCCCTAGGGTCGCTGGCTCGGCGGAGCCCCGGTAGGACCAACGCAACCGGTGCTTGACGGTTCGGTTGGATTTTCCGCCTAATGAACGTCATCCAGCTGCGTTGACCCTGCAGGTGGTGATCCTCATGTCCGACCCCGGCTGGATCCATGCTGCCGTCGAGCGCTACGAACGGCCGCTCGTCGCCTTTGCCCACCGCCACCTCGGCGACGTCGAGGCGGCCCGCGACGTGGTCCAGGACGCCTTCCTGCGCCTGTGCGCGCAAGATCAGGCGGCGGTTGCCGACCACCTCGCCGAATGGCTGTTCACCGTCTGCCGTAACCTGGCGCTCGATCGGTTGCGCCGCCGCACCCACGAGGTCGCCATGGACGCCCAGGATTCCGTCATCGCCGAGCTGCCCACCAGCGCCTCGCCCCCGTCCCAGCCGCTGGAGGCGGCCGAAGCCCAGGCCAGCCTGCTCGCCCTGCTCGCCACCCTGCCGCCGCGGCAGCAGGAGATCGTGAGACTGCGCTTCCAGCAAGGGCTGAGCTACAAGCAGATCGCCGCCGTCACCAGCCTCAGCGCGACCAACGTCGGCTTCCTCATCCACACTGCGATCCGGGCGCTGCATCAGCGGGCGCCCGCTGACCTGGAGTTCAGCCATGCCCACTGACCTGCACCTGCAGCTGCTCACCCACTACGCCCTCGGCGAACTGCCGCCGGCGCGGCTGCCCGAGATCGAGGCGCTGCTGGCCGGCGACCCCGAGGCCCGCGCCTGGGTCGCCAGCGTGCGCCGCACCGCCGCCGCGCTGGGCGCTGAGCTGGCCGTCGAGGATTCCGCCGGACTTGGCGAGGCTCGCAAGACAGCCATCGCGCGGCGGGCGCGACCACCGTTGCAACTCCGGCCGTGGCTGATCGTCGGCGGTGGGCTGGCGGCGGCCGGACTGGCGTTGGCGGTGATCGTGCCGGGGGTGATGACGAGCAAGCGCGTCGCGCCGCAGCAGCCAGTGGTCACCACGATCACCGCACCCGCGAAGCCCGCTCCGGCGCAGCCGCTGCCGGTATCGCAGCCGCTGATCATCCCGCTGCCACCGGATGAGCCCGATCCGGCCGTCGTCATCGCCAAGCTGGAGCCGGCCGAGCCGATTGCCGATGCGATCGCCAAAGGCCGCGAAGAGGTGGTCGCGGATGGTGAAATGGGCGGGATGGGCAGTTTCATGTCCATCGGTGCCAGCGGTGGTTCAGCCGGGATGTTCGGCTCGCGGGAGCGCGGGCTTCAGCCCGCGTCGGCAAGCCAGCAACCAGCGGCCAGCGGCCAGCAGCCAGCGGCCAGCAGCCAGCGGCCAGCAGCCAGCAGCCAGCAGCCAGCAGCCAGCGACCTGCGCTACGGCGAATACCCGCCCCAGCCGCCGGTCTTCGGCGCCCCCTCCAGCGCACCAGGCGAGAGCTACGCGCCAGTGCTGGAATCCGCCTTCCAGGATCCGCAGCACGCGCCGCTCTCGACCTTCGGCCTCGACGTCGACACCGCATCCTACGCCAACGTGCGCCGCTTCATCGAGCAGGGCCAGCTGCCGCCGCGCGATGCGGTGCGCATCGAGGAGCTGCTCAATGCCTTCGCCTACGGTGATCCGCCGCCGGCCGCCGCCGACCAACCCTTCGCCGTCGGAGTCGAACTCGCCGACTGCCCGTGGGCGCCGGCCCATCGCCTGGCGCGCATCGCCGTGGCGGCCACGCCAGGCGGGCGGCGACCGCCGTGCAATCTCGTCTTCCTGGTCGACGTCTCCGGCTCGATGGACGCGCGCAACAAGCTCCCGCTGGTCAAGACCTCGCTGCAGCTGCTGACCACCCAGCTGCGCGAGGAAGACCGCGTCGCCATCGTCACCTACGCCGACTCGACCCGCCTGGCCCTGCCGAGCACACCAGGCACGGCGCGTGGCGCCATCCTCGCCGCGGTCGAGCGCCTGGAGGCCGCCGGCAGCACCAACGGCGCAGCCGGCATCCAGCTGGCCTACCACACGGCGCAGGAGCACGCCATCGCCGGTGGGGTCAATCGCGTCATCCTCTGCACTGACGGCGACTTCAACGTCGGCATCTCCACTCCTGGCGGACTGCAGACCTTCATCGAGGAGCAGCGCCGCAGCGGCGTCACGCTGACCGCGCTCGGCTACGGCATGGGCAACCTCAAGGACGCCAACCTCCAGGTCCTGGCCAACAAGGGCAACGGCACCTACGCCTACATCGATTCCGAGGCCGAGGCGCGCACCACCCTGGTCGACCAGCTCGACCGCCATCTCGTCATGGTGGCCAAGGACGCCAAGGTCCAGGTCGAGTTCAACCCCGCGCGGGTCGCTAGCTGGCGCCTGATCGGCTACGAGAAGCGCCAGCTGCGCGCCCGCGAGTTCGCCGACGACCGGGTCGACAGCGGCGACGTCGGGGCCGGCGCCCACGTCACCGCGCTGTACGAACTGGAGTTGCGCCCGGGGCCGGCTGCGGCCGAGGGTCTGCGCTACCAGGCACCGGCCGCACGGCGCGACGATGCCGAGCTGATGTTCGTGCAGATGCGCTGGAAACGCCCCGACCGCGCACAGAGCGATCTGCTGCGCTTCCCGGTCGCGGACCGCGGCCAGGGCCAGGGCAGCGCCGACTTCCGCTTCGCTGCTGCCGTCGCCGCCTTCGGCCTGGCTCTGCGTGACTCGCCCAACCGCGGCGCCGCCAGCCTCTCCATGGCCGACGAGCTGGCGCGCGGCGCCATCGGCGACGATCACGACGGCCAGCGCCGCAGCTTCCTCCAGCTGGTGCGGCAGGCGATGCGCGTCGCGCCGGGGCGGTAGCCAGCTGGTCGCTGGTCGCTGGCAGCTGGTCACTGGCAGCTGGTCGCTGGCGGCTGGTCACTGGCAGCTGGCCCCAGCCTTCCCCGCTTCCAGCTTCCCGCTCCCGGCCTTCGGCTATCCTACCGCGATGCCTGTCGTCCCCGTCTCCCCGACCCGCCAACGCCTGCCGCACTGGTTCAAGCGCAGCCTGCCCGCCAACGGCGAGAGTTCCGCCACCGATGCGGTGGTCAGGAAGCACGGCCTGGTGACGGTGTGCGAGGAGGCGGCCTGCCCCAACCGCCAGGAGTGCTGGAGCAAGAAGGCCGCGACCTTCATGCTCATGGGCGAGGCCTGCACCCGCACCTGCACCTTCTGCGATGTCGCCTGGGTCAAGAACCCGCCGCCGCTCGACGCCAGCGAGCCCACGCGCACCGCCGCCGCGATCGCCGAACTGGGCCTGCGCTTCGCCGTCATCACCAGCGTCAACCGCGACGATCTGGCGGACGGCGGCGCGGCGCATTTCGCCGCCACCGTGCGGGCGGTGCGTGAACGCTGCCCCGGAACCCTGGTCGAGATCCTCACCCCGGACTTCTGCGGCAACTGGGAGGCGCTGGCGGTCGCCGCGGCGGCCAAGCCCGACGTCTACAACCACAATCTCGAGACCATCGGCCGGCTCTACCCGACGGTGCGGCCGCAGGCGCGCTACCGCCGGTCGCTGGAGCTGCTCAAGCGGGTCAAGGCGCAGGAGCCGGGCATCCTGACCAAGAGCGGCATCATGGTCGGCCTGGGCGAGACCGACGACGAGGTGCGCCAGATCATGCTCGATCTGCGCGAGCAGGCCTGCGACATCATGACCATCGGCCAGTACCTGCGCCCGACCCTGGAGCACCACGACATCATCCGCTTCGTCCCGCCCGAGACCTTCGCGCAGTACGAGGCCTGGGGTCGCGAGCTCGGCTTCAAGTACGTCGCCGCCGGGCCGTATGTACGTTCGTCCTACTTCGCGGAAGAGGTCATGGCCGGGGCGGTCGAGCGCCCGCTCACGCGCTAAGCCGCCGGCGCTCGCCCCGTGGTCGAGCTGGAGCTCGACCCTCCCAGGGCGAAGGCGACGGCCAGCGTCTCCATCAGCTCGTCCACCTTGATCGGCTTGGTCAGGTAGCGGAAGAAGCCGGATTCCAGACCCTTCTCGATGTCGCGCGGAATGGCGTTGGCGCTCAGCGCGATGATCGGGATATGCGCCGTCAGCGGGTCCCGGTGCAGCACCTGCATCGCTTCGATGCCGCTCATGCCTGGCAGATTGATGTCCATCAGGATGGCATCGGGCAGCGACTGGCGGGCGATGCCGATGCCGTCCAGACCGTTCTGGGCGGTCAGCAGCCGCATGTCGGCGCGCCGGGAGATGAGCTGCTCCATCAGCTGCATGTTGGCGCGGTTGTCCTCGACGTAGAGCAGGACGCGTGGCGGTGCGCCGGTCGCCTTGAGCGTGCTCGACTGGCTCGGCTCGGCGGCCGCGACATAGCCGATCAGCGGATCCTCCCCCGCCTTCATCGTGATCCAGAAGGAGCTCCCCACCCCGACCGTGCTATCCACTCCGATGCTCCCCTGCATCAGCTCGACCAGCCGCTTGCTGACCACCAGGCCGATGCCGGTGCCCTCCTCGCCGCTGGTCTCCTGACCCAGGCGGTTGAAGGGCTGGAACAGCTGGGCCAGGTTCTCTGGCGACAGGCCCAGGCCCGTATCGGCGACGCAGATGCGGTAGCGGCCTGCCGTCGCCGTGCAGGTGACCACCACCGACCCCCCCAGCAGGTTGTATTTGATCGCATTGGAGAGCAGGTTGATCAGCACTTGCTTCAGCCGGGTATGGTCGGCGAGGATGAACACCGGAGCCGGGAAGACCGGGAAGGTCATGCTGATCCGCCGCTTCTGCGCCTGCGGCTCGATCATCGCCTGGCATTCGAGCAGGACGTCGGTCAGCGAGACGGGTTCGATCGAGATCGACAGCCGCCCCGATTCGATCACAGCGAGATCGAGGATCTCGTTGATCAGCTCCAGCAGATACCAGCCGGCATGCAGGATCTGATCGATGCTCGCCTTCTGGGTCGGCGACGGCGGTGGCGCGTCCGACTCCATCAGCTGGGCGAAGCCGAGGATGGCGTTGAGCGGCGAGCGCAGCTCGTGGCTCATGCTGGAGAGGAAGTCGGACTTGGCGAGATTGGCCTTCTCCGCTGCTGCCTTGGCCTTGATCAGTTCGGCCGTGTTCGCCTGCAGGCTCTGGTTGAGTCTGGTGCGTTCCTCCTCGACCTGCTTGCGCGCCGTGTTGTCGGTGCCGATCAGGAGGTAGCCGATGATGTTCTCCAACGCATCACGCAGCGCGGTGACCGAGACCACGGCCGGGAAGCGGCTGCCGTCCTTGCGGATGTAGGTCAATTCATAGATGTCCTCGATCCCGCGCGACGCCTTGAACACCAGGGCTTCGAAGCCCGGCGTGATGGCGGCGCCCAGCTCCTGGCTCAGGGCGGCGGCCCGCGCCACCACCTCCTGGGGATCCGAGATGTCGGCCGGCGAGATCCTGTTCGTCACCTCGGCCGCCGCGTAACCGAGCATGCGCTCGGCGCCGACGTTGAAGATCTGGATCACACCATGGGCATCGGTGGCGATGCTGGAGAAGTTGGCGCTGTTGAAGATCGCATTCTGCAACGCGCCGGCCTTGACCAGGGCCTCCTCGACCTGCTTGCGCGCCGAGACGTCGCGCATGATCACGGCGAAGAAGCGCTCGCCGCCCAGCTGCATGTCGCTGGCCACGATCTCCAGCGGAAGGCCGGAACCGTCCTTGCGCCGACCGTCGACCTCGCGACCGCCGCCCTTGGCCCGAGCCGCGTCATCGGCGCCGAAGTAGTCGATGGCATCCCGGCCGGCCGCCTGGGCGAAATCCGGGATGACCTCGCCCAGGTCGCGCCCCTGCAGCTCGCTGGCGCCATAGCCGAACATGCGTTCAGCGGCCCGGCTGACCGTCTCGATCCGTCCGCTGGTGGCGTGGATGGTGATGATGCCATCGACCACGGTGTCGAAGATGGTCTGCACCAGCGCGGCGCCATCGCGCAGGCGTTGCTGGACGATGTAGGCCTCGGAAACGTCGCGGAACACCAGCACGGCCCCGATCACCTGGCTGTCGCGGTCGCGGATCGGGGCGCAGCTGTCGGCGATGTCGCGTTCGACGCCGTCGCGGGCGATCAGCACGGTGTGGTTGGCCAGAGCCTGGACCGTACCGGTGGCCAGGGCCTCGATCACCGGGATCACGATCGCGAGCCGGGTGCTCTTGTTGATGATGCGGAACACCACGTCGATGGGCTGGCCGATGGCCTGCGCCCTGGTCCAGCCGGTGAGCTGTTCGCCGACCGGGTTCAGCCCGGTCACGACGGCGTTGCGGTCGGTGGTGATCACCGCGTCGCCGATCGAACTGAGGGTCACCGCCAGCCGTTCTTCGCTTTCGCGCAGGCTGCGGTTGAGCTGCAGCAGGACAGCGCCAGCCTGCTCCTCCTGGAGCAGCAGCCGCTGGGTGTTCCCGTGCATCTGCTGGCGCAGCTTCAGCGCGTTCCGCTGATAATAGCCATAGGCGAAGGCCAGCGCGCCGAGCACGGAGAGCAGTCCGGAGCCGACAATGGTTGCGAGCAGCAGTCGTGCGCTCGCCTGGTAGGCCTCCTCTCGTTGCTTCAAGGCGACTGCTTCGAGCTCCTGGATCGCTGCGATCTCCCCGCGGATGCTATCCATCAGCCCCTTGCCCACCGCGAGGTTGGACTCGGCGGCCTGCAGATCGCCGGCACGACGGTAGACGATCGCCTTCTCCAGCATCTCCAGCTTATCCGCGATCACTCCGCGCAACGTTCCGAGGCGCTGCTGCTGGATCGGGCTCGGAGTCAGCCGGGAAGCCAGCACGGCCTGGGATGTGGCGACGGCCTCGGCCACCCCCTGGTAGGTATCCAGGAAGTCGTCATTTCCGGTCAGCAGATAGCCGCGCTGGCCGGTCTCGGCGTCCTTCATCTGGTCCAGCACCAGGGTTGCATCGACGATCGCAGCCGCGCTGCGACGCCGCTCCTGATCGGCGACTTCGGCCTGCCGGAACACCCAGAATGCAGTGCACATCCACAGCGCGATGATCAGGATGGCCGCAGCCGTCACGCGGATGGAACTGCGGGTGGGATTCATGGTGTCCAGTTCAGCAGAGGGATGAGGCACGGGGTGCCGCACATGTTGAGGCGAGGCTCATACGACCGCTGCCATCGCCGACTTGCCCGCGGGAATCTCGACCTGGATGGTCGTCGGCCGCCCCGGCGCCGAGGTCAGCGAGAATACTCCGCCGATCATCTCGATGCGTTCGCGCATGCCCATCAGACCCAGCCGGCTGGTCTTGCCGGTGGCGTCGAAGCCGCTGCCGTCGTCTTCGATGCGCATGCAGACGCGGCCGTCGATCTCGCGGATGCTGACATCGACCCGGGTGGCATGGGCATGGCGCGCGACGTTGGTCAGCGCCTCCTGGGCGACCCGGTAGAGAGCGGTGCGGATCCCGCTGTCGCACCGTTCGACACCCGCAAACACTGTGAGACTGGCCCGGATGCCGGTCGCCTCCATGTAGTCGCGCAGATGCGTGCGCAGCGCCGGGATCAGACCGAGGTCATCGAGCATGGTCGGACGCAGATCGCGGGCGAAGCGGTGCACGACATCCACCGACTGCTTCACCAGCTGCTGCGTGTCGGCGATGCTCTGCTGCAGATCCAGGCGGCTGATGGCGGTCTTGGATTCCAGCTCCAGGGTCGACAGCCGCACGCTGATGCCGCTCAGGGTCTGGGCGATGACATCGTGCAGTTCGCGGCTGATCCGGCCCCGCTCCTCCTCCTGGGCGGTCAGCAGCTGACGCGACATGGACCGCATCTCGGCCTCCATGGTGAGCGACCGTGCCAGCAGGACGCGGGCGTTCTGGTCGCTCACCCGCAGGGATTCCTCGATGAACTTGCGCTGGATGATCTCCTGGTGCAGCCCCTCCACCGAATTGGACAGCTGCAGGGTGCGCTGGCTCAGCTCCTTGACCACCACGGTCAGCTGGGCGTTGGCCTCGCGGGCCACGCGGTGGGTCTGCTCGAGCGGGGTGATCGCCTCGGCGAAGAACAGTCCGGCGCGCCCGAACTGCCCGGTGCTGGCGCTGACGGAGGGCAGGACCAGGACGGCCAGGGCTATCTCATGCACCCTGGCCAGGTCCAGGATCTCCAGCCCGAGGCGCACGGCGTGCCGTCCCACCTCGCGGGCCGGGTCGAGATCCGAACCGGGGCCCTGCCTCAGATACGCCTGCAGCGCGAGCTGGTAGAGCCGCGACAGGTTGGCCCGGTGCTCCTGGATGGCTGGCGGGAGGCTCATGACCTGGCGACCGGATGGCCCTGTTGCCTGCTCATCTACAGGATGGTGACCTGGACCGGGCTTTCGATGATGCCTGCGCCGATGGCGTAGCGGGTCAGTCCCGCGGTATCGTGGATGTCGAGCTTGCTCATCAGATGCTCGCGATGCTTCTCGACCGTCTTGATGCCAATGCCGAGCGCCGCCGCGGTCTCCTTGTTGGCCTTGCCCTCCGCGATCAGCTGGAGTACCTCGTTCTCGCGCGAGGTCAGCAGCACCCGCTTCGGCTGCGCTGCGCCGCCCGGCACCGTGGTCGAATGGCCCGTTCTCGCGATGCGTCTGGTGATCGGCTCGCTGAAGCAGGTCCGGCCAGCCGCAACCGAGCGGATGCCGTCGCAGACCTCGCGGACCGAGGACTGCTTGAGCAGGAAACCCACCGCTCCGGCCTCGGTGGCGCTGGTGACGTAGGCGTCCTCGTTGTAGGCGGAGAGGATGATGATCCTGGTCGCCGGCAGGAGCCTGAGGATCTGCCGTGTGGCCTCCAGGCCATTGAGCTGCGGCATGGCGATGTCCATGAGGACGACGTCGGGCCGCAACCGACCGGCCAGCTCGACCGCCTGGCGCCCATCCTGGGCCTCGCCGACCACCTCGAGATCGGCATCGAGGCCGAGCAGCCGGCGCAGACCCTCGCGAACCACCTGATGGTCTTCGGCAAGCAGAACGGTGATCTTCTTCATGCGGTTGCGCCGGGTAGAGGTGGTGCCGGGACGATCGGAGCGGCTCCCAGCATGGCCATGGGGTGAAGACCCCAGTATGAAATCGGGGATTTGTGAAACCCGGGGCAGTTCATGGATGCGCAGGGGTGAACACCCCATCGTCGACGGGCCGCCTGCGTCCTAGGTTGCCGCCAGCACAGCCGACCGGCCCTGCCGTCTGACGACGCCACAAACCGTAGAGAAAGCGATGATTCCCATGAGCAACGACACGCACGAAGGCGGCAACACCCTTGGCACCCTGGCCGAGGACGCGCTCGCCCTGATGACCGCCACCGCCGATGTGGGCGGCGAGAAGGTCGCCGAGGCGCGCAAGCGGCTCGCCACCGCCCTGGAGAGCGGCAAGAAGATCTACGGCCAGGTGAAGGACAAGGTCGTCGAAGGCGCCAAGGCCACCGACAGCGCCGTGCACCAGCACCCCTACGCCGCCATCGGCATCGCGGTCGGCGTCGGCGCGCTGGTCGGCTTCCTCATCGCCCGCCGCTGCACGCGCTCCTGCAACTGAGGACGCATGCCCGACACCCTCGGCGGCGGCCAGCAGGTCGTCGCGACCTCGCGCGGCATCGCTCTGCAACTGCTGACCATCGCCGAGAACCGCCTGGCTCTGGCGACGGTGGAAGTGCAGGAGGAGCGCAACCGCCTCCTGCACGCCACCTTCCTCGCCCTGGGCATCGCCGGCTGCGCGCTGCTCTCCGGCATGGTCATCACCACCGCCATCGTCCTGGCGGGCTGGGCCTGGTCGCCGCTGGGCGTCCTGCTCATCCTGGCGGCGGGCTACATCAGCGCTGCGACAGCCATGTGCTGGCTGCTGGCCAGGCATCTGCAGCAGTGGCAATCGTTCGCTGCGTCGCTCGACCAGCTGCGCAAGGACCGCATCTGCATCGCGGAGATCCTCGCATGAGCCCCCTGGAGACGCAGAAGCGCCTGCTCATCGCCGAGAGCGAGGTGAACCGCGCCAACCTGGCCACCGGCCTGGCAGGCCTGAGCCGGGGGGTCGCCACCATCGTGGCCGGCGCCTCGCAGGTCGAGACGCTGTTCTCGTCGCTCGCCTCCGTGCTCGGATTCAGCCGGGCGGCCGCGCCGCCAGCGGCGAAGCCGGAGCTGCTCGGCAACGTGATCACGGTATGCACCTCGCTCTGGCAGATGTTCAGACGCCGGAGCTGAGCTGTTCACAGAAGACCCGGAGGTGCGCGGAGGCTGAACCCCTCCTGCGTGCCTCCGTGTCTCGCGTATTCGAGTCAGGAGATCCCTGCTACGGGGCACGAGCTACGCTGATTGCCCGAGTTCGACGTCGACGCGGTGTTCCTGGCCGTCGTCGACCAGCGGGACGGTGCCGACGGGGACGTCGCATCCATCGATGCGCATGCTGCGCATGGCGTTGCCGCCGCCGGCACAGCCGACCACGATATGGTAGACGGTGCGGTAATGCCGGTAATGCACCGTGTACCCCGTCCATCCGGGCGGCGGCCTGGGCGTCAGCAGCAGATGATCGCCTTCGCGCCGCACGCCGAGGAGGTCCTCGATCAGCAGCCGGTGCAGCCAGCCCGCCGAGCCGGTGTACCAGCTCCAGCCGCCACGCCCGCAATGCGGTGCGACGCCGTAGATGTCGGCGGCGACCACATACGGCTCGACCCGGTAGACCGCGGCGGCCTCCGCTGAACCGCCGTGCGTCACCGGGTTGAGCAGGGTGAAGAGCTCCCAGGCCTTGGCCGGGTCGCCGGCGCGGGCGAAGGCCATGGCGACCCAGACGGCGGCGTGGGTGTACTGCCCGCCGTTCTCGCGCACGCCGGGAGCATAGCCCTTGATGTAGCCCGGTTCGAGGTCCGCGTGGTCGAACGGTGGATCGAACAGGCGGATCAGCCGCGCCTGGCGGTCGACCAGCCGGGCATCGACCTCGTCCAGGGCATGCCGCGCCCGCGTCGCGTCACCGGCGCCGGAGAGCACCGCCCAGCTCTGCGGCAGCGAGTCGATACGGCATTCCGCGGACGTGGCAGAGCCGAGGACCCGGCCATCGTCGAACCAGGCGCGCCGGTACCAGTCGCCGTCCCAGGCCTGCGCCTCGATCGCGGCCACGAGCGCGGTCGCGGCCGTGTTCCAGCGATCGGCGGCAGCGAGGTCGCCGCGGGCCTGCGCCACCGGGGCGAATCGGCGCAGGCAGTCGGCGAGGAACCAGCCCAGCCAGACGCTCTCGCCCTTGCCCTGTTCGCCGACCAGGTTCATGCCGTCATTCCAGTCGCCGCCGCCGATCAGCGGCAAGGCATGCGCGCCGAGCAGGCCGCAGGCCCGGTCGAGGGCCAGGCGGCAATGCTCGTACAGCGAGGCGCGATCGCTGGTGGCCATGGGCCGGTCGAAGCACGACTCCTCGTCGGGGCGCAGCGGCCGCCCTTCGATGAACGGCACCTGTTCGTCGAACACGCCGGTGTCGGCGGTGGTCAGCGCGTAGTGCGCCGCGGCATAGGGCAGCCACAGGTAGTCGTCACTGATGCGTGTGCGCACGCCGCGGTCGGCCGGGGGGTGCCACCAGTGCTGGACGTCCCCTTCGCGGAACTGCCGGGCGGCAGCGCGCAGGAGGTGCGCTCTGGCCAGGCCCGGGGCGGCCGGCAGCAGCGCCATGGAATCCTGCAGCTGGTCGCGGAAGCCGAAGGCGCCGCCGGACTGGTAGAAGCCGGTGCGGGCCCAGAAGCGGCAGGCCAGCACCTGGTAGGGCAGCCAGCCGTTGGCGAGCACATCGACCGACCGGTCCGGCGTCTCCACCTGGATGGCCCCGACGTGGTGTTTCCAGTGCTCCCACACCTGGTCCAGCGTGCGCCGGGCGCTGCCGACGCCGCGGAAGCGCTGGATGAGCTGCTGCACATCGTCGGTATCGCTGCCGACCCCGAGCACGAAGACGATCTCCCGCTCCTCGCCCGGTGGCAGGTCGATCGGCACGAGCAGGGCCGCGCAGGGGTCGAGGCCGGCGCCGACGCGGTCGGACAGCTGGGCCTGCGCCAGACCGCATGGCCGCTCCAGCGAACCGCCACGGCCGATCATCTCGGCCCGGTCGCCGGTGCAGGTGCGGCGCGGCTCGCTGCAGTCGACGAAGGCGATGCGCCCGGGAAAGTCGGGGTGATAGGGGTTGCGCGCCAGCAGGGCGCCGCTGCGGCCATCGATCTCGGTGACGATGTGCATGAGATTGCGTCCGCGCAACTCGCCCAGCACCCACTCCCAGTAGCCCGCGACCGCCAGCCGCCGGGTCCGCGTGCCGAGGTTGCGCAGGCGGATCGACACGATCTTCACCGGGGCGTCGGCAGCGACGTAGTGCCAGCACTCGCTGGCGATGCCGTTCTCGCGGTGCTCGAAGACGCTGTAGCCGAGGCCGTGGCGGACGATCCAGCCGCCGGCCCCGCCGGCCGGTCCGTGGGTCGGCGACCAGAAGCGCCCGGTGTCCTCGTCGCGGATCCAGAACGCCTCGCCGCTGCGGTCGCCCAGCGGATCATTGCTCCATGGAGTCAGCCGGTATTCGTGGCTGTTCTCCAGCCAGGTGTAGGCTGAGCCGCGTTCGCTGACCAGGGTGCCGAAGTGCTCGTTGGCCAGCACGTTGACCCAGGGTGCGGGCGTGGTCTCGCCGGCATTGAGCACCACGACATATTCGCGGCCGTCGCCGGTGAAGCCGCCGTGCGCGTTGCGGAACACCAGGTCGTCGCGCTGCACCGGGCGGACGACGCCGTCGGTGGAGCGGGCCGGCCGCCGGACCATGGGCGGGACGGGCGCGAGGCCGCGCGGGCGGCGCTCGACCTGCTCGGCGAAGGTGCCGGCGCGGTCGCTCATCACCACCCGGGCCATGGCCTGGAAGAGGATCCGGTCGTCCTCGGGCATCTGGTCGCCGCGCCGGACGAAGATGCCGCCTGGACGGTCGATCTGGGCCGCCTCGTGCCCGGAGGCGATCAGGCCCATCACCGCGTCCAGCAGCGCCTGGCGGTACGAGCTGGGATCCTCGATCAGCACCACCAGCTCGACCGCGAGGCCCTTGGCGCGGAACCAGGCGTGGGCCTGCACCGCGTCGCGCACCAGATCGATGCGCTCGGCGTCGGCGATGCGGACCAGGACGATCGGCAGGTCGCCGGAGATGCCGTAGACCCACAGCGCGGCCTGTCCGCGGCGGTTGCGAGCGAGCACCGCGGCCGGGGCGCGACGGTGCTGCACGGCATGGACGACAGAGCCGGCCAGGCGCGCGTACAGCTGCGCGTCGTGTTCGCTGACATTGAGCAGGCGCAGGGCCACCTGGGCCTGGGTCCAGGCGAGCTGGAAGACGCGTTCGGCGAAGCGCGTCTCGCGGTAGCGCGTCGCCAGGGTTTCGGCCGCCTCGCGCGTCTCGGCGACCCCGAGCACGAGATCGATGGTGGCCTCGCCTTCGGCGGGGATGCGCAGGACGCGGCGGATGGCGACGATCGGGTCGAGCACGGCGCCGATGCCGCCGGCCAGCCGGCCCGGCACGGCCAGGGCCACCGGATCGGCAACGCTGCGGCCGCGCCCGATGAAGGCGGCGCGGTCGGTCTCGAACGACGGCGGCATCTCTTCGCGGCAGGCGGTGTTGACCAGATGCACCAGCCAGGGCGGACGCTCATCCGACCGGCGCGGCCGGCGCGAGGCGAGCAGGACGCCGCCGTCGCCGGCCACCTCGGTTTGGACGAACAGGTTGGAGAAGGCCGGATGGCCGGCATCGGCGGCCTGCGGCGCGAGCACCACCTCGGCGTAGGTGGTGAGCTCGATGATGCGGACGAAGCGGGAACGGTTGCGCAGGACCACACGCCGGACCTCGACGTCATCCTCGGGCGAGACCGCGATCTCGGTGTGCGTCTCGATGTCGCCGTCGACGCGGTGGAACTCGGCCTTGGCCTGGGTGAATACCGCCTGGTGACCGTCCGGCTCGACCTGGATCGGCTGGTAGCTGCTGGACCAGCGGCGCCCGCTCTCGACATCGCGCAGGTAGCAGAAGAGGCCGTGATCCTCCAGGGTCGGATCCTCGCGCCAACGAGTGACCGCGAGGTCGCGCCAGCGCGACCAGCCGCCGCCGCCAGCCCCGACCATCACCTGGTAGCGGCCGTTGGACAGCAGGTTGACCTCGCCCGGGGCGCGCGGCGAGGCCAGCACGCGCAAGGGTGCGGCCGCCTCCTCGGGTGGACGCTGCGCGGACTCGACGTCGCCCTCGTGCAGGCGGACGGATCCGGCGAGATGCGGCACGCGCTCGTGCAGCAGCAGATCGGCGGCGCGGAGCCGGAGATCGGCGCGGAAGCGCCGCTGCATCGGCGCCCCGAGCAGGACCTTGGCCAGGGCGAGCAGGGACATGCCCTGGTGGTGCGCCATGTACTGCCGCACGGTCGCCGACGCCTGGCCGCGCGGCAGGCGGCTGGGCGTGCAATCGATCGCCTCGTAGAGTCCGTAGGGTCCGCTGCGGCCGTCGGCGACCAGCCGGACCAGGTTGGCGCAGGCCTCGACCGGCGCGATCATCAAGGCCATCACCGTGGCGTAGGGCGCGACCACCAGGTCGTCGCCCAAGCCGCGCTTGAGCCCGAGCCCGGGGACGCCGAAGGCGCGATACTGGTAGTTCTGGTGCTGGTCGATCAGCAGATACCCCGACTCCGAGACGCCCCAGGGCACTCCGCGCGCACGGCCGTAGGCGATCTGGCTGCGCACCACGGCGCGGTTGGTCGCGTCGAGCAGCGTCCCCGGATGGTCGGGCATGACCAGGTTGGGCATCAGGTATTCGAACATCGACCCCGACCATGAGACCAGGGCCCGGCCGCCTTCGCAGTCGGCGATCAGGCGACCGAGACGGAACCAGTGCCGCTGAGGCAGCTGGCCCATGGCGATGCCGACATAGCTGACCAGCCGGGCTTCGCTCGCCAGCAGATCGTAGGTGCCGGCATCCCGGCGCTGCTCGCCGATGTTGCAGCCGATGATCAGCAGCTCGCGTTCGGCATCGTAGAGGAAGGTGAAGTCGGCGTCGGCGAGATCCTCGCAACGCACCGCCAGGGTGGAGGCGTGCTCCAGCTGCTGCGCGGCGTGGCGCGACCCGGCCTCGACCGCGGCGTGCAGCTTGGCGAGCCATGCGCCCGGAGTCCCGGCCAGTTCGGGGATGAGCTCCTGGCGCAGGCCGGCGATCGCCCGCAGGCTCGCGGCCTGGCCGACGCGGTGCAGCAGCGCCGCCGCGACGGCGTCGGGCGGCGGGTCGAGCTGCAGCCACGGGGCGAGCTGCAGCAGATAGGTGTGCCAGGCTGCGGCTTCACCGGCCAGCGCAGCCGTCCAGCGGCGCGCCTCGCCTGCGCTGGCGCCCGCGGCCAGGGCATCGGCCGCCTCGCGCAGTTCGCCCAGCGGT
>JALHRW010000083.1 GCA_022841245.1 Planctomycetota bacterium | reverse complement strand
ACCGACCGCGCGCTGGCGCGCATCTCGGCCCATGCCTGGCCGGGCAACGTGCGCGAACTGAAGCACGCCATCGAAGAGGCGGCGGTGCTGGCGGTGGGTGGCGTGGTCGACGCCGAGCACCTCATGATCGGCGACGCCGAAGCGCCGCTCGCCGGCCTGCCCGGCTTCGCCGCCGCGGCAGCCGTCCTCGCCCGCCGGCTGCTCGACAGTTCGCCCGGCCACGTCCACGAGCAGGCGGTCGAGGAACTCGAGGCGGTGCTGGTGCGCGAGGCGCTCGCCCGCACCGAAGGCAACCAGCTGCGCGCCGCCGAACTGCTCGGCATCAACCGCGCCACGTTGCGCAAGCGCATGGATGCCGCCGGAGTTGAAAAATGATCCGTTGGCTCGTCGCACTGCTGGCGTTCCTCGCGCTGCAGGCCGGCGAGATGGCCGAGACCCGACTGCCGGGGTTTCGCCTACGCTCGGCCGCCGACGCCGCGGCGACGCAGCAGCTCGCCAGCGAGCTGGGCCGCGTGCGCGAGGCGCTCGCGGGCTGGTTGGGCGGAAACGTGCGGCCACTGCCGGCGAAACTGCCCGACCTGCCGGTGCTGCTGTTCGCCAACCGCGCCGCCTTCCAGGCCCATGCCCAGGCCAACGCCAAGCACGTCGCCACGGCGCACGCCGAGGGCTTCTACAGCGGCGACGGCACGCCCGGCGGGGGCCAGCTGGTGCTGTTCCGCGATGGCGGTCGCGAACTGTCCACCGCCCGGCATGAGCTGGTCCACTACCTCATCGACCAGATCCTGCCGGCGAAGGCCGGCCAGCCGGTGTGGTTCAACGAGGGCCTGGCGGTGTGCGCCGAGGAGGCCTGGATCGATCCCGGACAGGTGCGCATCAGCGCCGTGCCGATGCAGCGGCAGCAGCTGCTGCGCGAACTCGCTGCCGACGGCGGGACGCCGCTTGCGGGTATCACCGCCCTGGGTGCCGACGGTTGGTTGCAACGCGCCGGAGCTGACCGCTCGGCCGCCGACCGGCAGTACGCCGCCAGCTACGGCGCCGTGCTGTTCCTGCTCAACCGGCACCCGCAGCTGTTCTGGGGTTTTCTCAAGCGCCTCGCCGCCGGCGAGACGCATGACGACGCCTACACCGCTTCGTTCGCAGCCATCCCCGGCGGACTCGACGCGGCCTGGCGCGCCTGGGTCGCGCGCGGAGCGTGGGAGGCGGCACGGGCCTGCGATGGGCGTGTCAGCGCGGCAGCCGCGGTCGAGCACGGATTGTCCTGGTTGCCCGAGCACCTGCCGCCCGGCGATCCGGTCGAGGCGGCGCGCTGGCTGACCGGTGCCGCCCGCGGCTTCGCCGACACCCCAGGCTACGAGTTCGACGCCGCCGCCGCCTGGCTCGCCGCCAGCCGCGCCCAGTCGGATCGCTCGCCCAAGACGGCTGGCGAAGCAGCCGAGGCCGCGGCCGAGCTGTACGCGAAGCGCGGCCATCTCGCCGGTCAGGCCGAGGCCCTGCTGCAGGCCTGCCGGGCCTGGGGCGACGATGGAGGGAAGGGCGACTGGACGCGCGCTGCTGCTCTCGGCCGTATCGCCGTGCAGCTGGCCGAGGCGGTCGGACCCGACGTGCTGCGCGCTTCGGCCTACGCCGGCTACGGCGCCTGCTTCATCCCCGGTCGCGCCAGCGCGGCGCCCGACGGCGGCGACCCACGCGCAGAGGCGGCCCATGCCCTGACCCGCGCCCGCGAACTGCACCACGCCAGCGGCGACCTCGACCACGAGGCAGCGGTGGTGCTGCTCACCGCGCAGGCCCTCTCGCCGCCTGACGGCCAGGCCGGCGATTGGGCGGCCTGCATCGCCCTGGCCGACGAGGCCCTGGCGCTGTGGTTGCGGTTGCCCGACCAGCGTGCCGCACGTGGCGACCTCGCGCGCGCCCTGGCGGTGCGCTCCAGCCTGCTGCGTCCGGACCGCAACCCGGGTGGCGATTGGGCCGCGGCCGAGGCCGGCTACGCCCGCGAGGCGACCTTCCTCGAGGCCGACGACGACCGCCGCAACCTGCGCAACCAGCTCGACCGCGCCACCTGCCTGCTTGGTCTCAATGACAATGTCCGCGCTGCCGCCAGCTTCGCGCTGGCCGAGCGCCGTGCCCTGCTGCTCGACGACCAGAGCCTGGCTGCCTACGCCGCCTATCAGGTCGGCTGGAGCTTGCAGAAGTCCGATCCCGCCTCCGCCGCCGACGCATTCCTGCGCGCCGCGCCGCGCTACCGCGCCGCTGGCAAGCTGCAGCAGGAAGCGATGTCGGTGTCGCAGGCGGCCCAGGCGGCTGCCGCTGGCAGCAGCGATCCGACCGCGGTCGCCGCGCTATTCGGTCGCGCTGCAGCGCTGGAGCGCGCGCGCGGCGAGCCCGCCCGTCTGGCCTACAACCTCTACCAGCAGGCCTGGTACAGCGAGCCGTCGCGGCAGCAGGGTGCCGATCCGGTGGCTGCAGCGAGGCTCTACGCCGCCGCCGCTGCCGCCTGGCAGCCGGTCGAGGCGACGCGTGCCGCCCAGGCCCTGCAGCAGCGCGCCCGGCTGCTCAGCCCAGCGTCAGGCGCCAAGACCGGCTGGGCCGAGGGCGCCATCGCCTGGGGCGAGGTCGCCAGCGCCCTCGCCGCCTTGCCCGACGCCGACAAGCGGCAAGGCGAGCGCGGCCACGCCCTGCATCAGCAGGCCTGGTGTCTGATCCGCGGCGATGGCAAGCACCTGACCAAGGAGGCCCGCAACCTGTTCAACGAAGCCGTGCGTCTGCAGCGGGCGACCGGCGACGAGGCGGGAGCGAAGGCCAGCCAGAGCTGGATCAGGGACTGACGGTTCCGGGCGCTTATATCGTACATATCTTAGCGTCTGCTATTTATATGGGTCGACAGCCTCAACCTGACCAGGGCGCCAAGTTCGGCAGGGCGAGATCGCCCTACGGAGCGTTTACTCCGAGAACCTCACTGATCTTCGTCCGTTCCTGGCGGTATTGCTCGCCAGGCAGGGATACCTCCGTCCACGGCACGTAGCGTACCCGCCCCTCCCCGGCCGCGCCGGGTGGAGCCGGCTGCGACCAAATGATGGTCAGCCTGGCCTTTCCGGGTGCGGCGATCTGTTGCAATACGGGAAGGAGATCCGGCTTGGGACGGAAAACGACGATCTCCTTGAGCGTCGGCATCGACGCTATCCAGCCAAGGATCGCGAACTCGCCTCGCGGTTCAATCATCACCAGGCAAGACGGTTTTGATGGGCGTTCAAGGTTGCGTGCAACCCCGTCGCGAGGATCGCCGGGAGTCGCGAGTCCGAAGATGATCGAGATGCTGTCGCCGCCCAGCGAGGAGAAGAGCTGGGCATGCGCCATCGCATCATCCTCATTCGAAGTGACCCGGTAATCGATGGTCCAGATCGCGCGTTCATTGTTCTCGCCAGTGGAGGAACGGGCGATGGCGCCGCCATCGCCAAGACTCTTGATCAGGCTCTGCGCCGACAGCGATGCCAGCAGCCTCACCGTCCTGTCGCTTTTCCCGGGAAATCGAAACCCATGGGACACCGGCCACATATCCACCGGCCTGGGCGCCCCCTGGTTGGAGCGCCGCATCTCCGACAGAGCGACGATCCATTCGATGCCCAGTTCCCACGACCGACCGTCGACATTGTGCGCCCAGTTGTCATCCTTGCCCCGCTCCGTCCAACCAGGCGGGAAGGTGACCCGGGTGACCGCTGCGCCCTCCTCCTTGAGGGCGGTCTCAAGCATAAGATTCTGCACCGGGCGATCCTTCTCGCTATGCATCAGCAGAGTAGGTCCGTTGTAGACAGGTCGATCCGGGAAATGCCGGCCGCCGATCGCAACTACGCCGTCGACCATGGCTGGACGGCTGTTGGAAAACTGGAAGGCGGCCGAGCCTCCCGCCGACCAGCCGATCGTGTACACATCGCCCGGACCCATGCCCCAGATGGTACGCAGGGCGGCGATCGACTGGAGCCAGGCGTCGCCGGACCCCGACTCCGGATATATCGAATGCCGCTGGTCGTAGTTGCGATCCACCTTCTGGTCCGGCCAGATAATGGAGAGCAGGGAAAACCCGTATCTTTCAGCAAGCATCACCACCGGATCCCCGTCGCCCAGGCAGACTTGGTTCATGTAGCCAAAGCGGAGTACGATGTCGTTGGCGGTCGGAAGCGGGTTGCCCGCCTTGCCCACCGGCACCAGGAACTGACAGACGACCTGCGGTATACCGGCCACGGTGGTACCGATGGTGAAGCTGCCACGTTCGACTCGCGACACCGCTCCGGATTTCAGATGGGACGCATTGGCGTCGGGGCTCCAGACGTGGCGGCCGCGCTGGATGGGGGTGGTCGGGAATTCCCGGACACCCGAGTCGGCCGCCCAGCCGGTGATGGAGGCGAGGACGATAATCAGGATGTGTAGGTGGATGTGCATGTCGAGTCACCTCGTCAGGCTGCCGGCCCACGCGGTGATGGCACGCGCCACCACCTCGTCGTTCATCGTCTCGAAATACCTGCAGGCAATATGATCGTTCCCTGCCATGAGCGTCTCGATCTCGGCCAATCCGACTGCAAATGGGGTGTTTCTGGCCGTGGTGACGAGCAGGAAGCCGCTCGTCCACGACGGCGGGGGAAGAACGGTCGGCTCGACGACAACGATCGGGACCGGGTCCTCCGTCGCATAGGCCTGCACGCATGAATCCCGGCAACCGATGACCATGGAGGGGCGCAGGTCGGAGTGCTGGTTCAGGATGGAGCCCACGCAAGCCTGACCGTCCTGGACTATCGCGACATGATAATCCTGCCGGAGCAGGCCAAGGGCGAGACCGTGCGATATGCGCCGCTTCTCTCCCTCATCGTCGGCGAATATGATCACATTCCCCCGCCACCCGTCGTGACGGTTGGCCGCAACACGGAGGCCGGTGGCGCTGATGTAGGTCCTGATCTGGGAATCGCCGGCCGAGATCAGCGCCAAGCCAAGCAGCATCAGGGCGGCGATGGTTCCGGTGGCCATGGCAACTGCCACATCTGCCCGCCAGAGCGACGCCGGGCGTGAGGATCGCAACGCCAGGGCGATGCCAACACCGACAACCGCCAGGGACAGCGCGCCTGTCCATCTCGGCAATGGCCACCATTGATGGGACTGGAATTGCCCCATCACGAGATGCACCGCCATGAAGGCGATTCCAAGAGCAAGCAGGGGTGCGCCTCTGGTCATGCGCAGGTCCCAGGCGGCGAGAAACAGCCAAGCGAGAGCCGCTACGACAACCGCCAAGGCCGGAAGGCCGAACCATCCGGCGAAGGTCAGGGTGTCGTTCAGAGCGGTGAAAAAGCGATTATCCAGTGTATCGGGCAGATACCAGAGGCGAAAGACCTCCGGGAACCCGTCTCCCAGTCCTGACCACGGGTAGTCGGAGATCAGGCAGAGGGCAGAGCGCCAGGCATCGATCCTGCCACCCGAAGCGGTGCCATCGAATACCGTCACGATCCGCTCGCTTCCGTCATGGCTCAGGAGGATGGCGGCAGCCAACAGCAGGAGAGACCCACCAGCCGCCCAGGAGTCGGTGATCCGCCAGATCCACAGGACGAAGCATGCCGCGCCGTAACCGAGCCATCCGGCGCGAGACTGGCTCGCCGCCAGCAGAAATATGGCCGTAAGGGTGGCTCCAGCCGATGCCACCGCGAGCGTCAAGCGTAGAACCCGATGACGGCCGATCGGATCCCTGACGGCGATCGACCATGACCATAGACCGAGCGCTGCGAGCATCGAGCACACGATTGCCGCCTGGTTCGGAGTGGCGAAGATCCAGGTGAATCGGCCTTCGATCATCAGCGCAACCGTTTGCCAGTATCGGTGTCGTAGATCGCGTCCGCGATCGAGGGATCCAGGGTATACAGGTCGTTTCCAACATCGTGCCCACCGATGCTGGCCGACTTGAGGCTGCTGATCCGCTTCACCGACATATCGAACTCCCTGCCGCCGATCGCGACCGGATTGGTGATTATCGCCTCGACGATCATGGGGACCACCATTTTGGCATCGCCATCCACCGTCTTGTGGGACTTGAAGGTATATTCTTCCTTCAGGACGATCAGGCCCTTCGCATCACGGAGCTCATGGATCTGCTGGACCGCCCTGCCCTGCCCGTTCCAGGTGGTCAGGACCGAGATCTGCAGCGGGATTGCCCTGTCGCCAAGCGGCGACCAGCGGTAAGCGTCGGTGACCACGTTTTTCCCAGGTCCCTGGACGATGCCTTCGTCGGACATCGCGAGGAAGTCCCCGAGGATCCTCCGCAAGGAGGTTGCCGTCACGACCTCAAAGCGCCTGAGACGGAGTGTGTCCGTTGCAGCTCCCGGCCGGAAGGCATAGGGCAGCAGGAAGACAGGCATCGTCTCATCGGGCGCCGCTATCGTCGTGCCCGGCGTCGCTGCTGTTGGCGATTGGCGTTTGAAAATGAGCTTGCGGACCGCGTCGTAGCTCAGTTCCTCGACGCCATTGTCGATGAACACCGACTTGCGTCGGTCCCCTTCGTTCTCGTTGCTCCAAGTCTCGATTCTGACCTTGCCTTCCGAACTATAGAGCCGGTAGCGCACCGTTCGCAGCAGCTTGTTCCCGGAACTAACGGCCTCCTCCCAGTCCATTCGCAGACTCGTGAGCGCCGCGAGGTTGACTCCCTTGATGATGGTGCCTCCGACGCTCTCCCCAGCCAGCCCATTGGCGGCCCAGACGAGAAGAAGAAGGAGGCTGGCCGACCAGCAAAAGGATGCGTTCATGGCATGGCCGTCCGTCAGATCTTGAAGATGCCGACAATCAGCGACTGCTCGTAGACCACAGAGAGAGCCAGATCCACGCCTTCGGCGACCCCATCTTTGAGGATCCAGACCTCAGCCTGAGCTGTGGTCGTCTTGCGGTAGATCGGCCCCTTAATGGTTTTATTGGCGTTTTTGTCGAATTCCTTGGCCAGGGTTATGATCTGCGAACCGCTCGGTCCGCTCAACGCCTTGCCCAGCTCGGGTGCAGCGAGGGTCTTGGCCTCCTCGATCCGGTCGCGGGCGATCAGGGAGCACAGCTTGCGGAAGCCGAGATCAGCAACCGTTGCGTCTTGACAGTAGCAGGCCGCGACGGCCGCGAGGAATGCGATGGCGATGCGGAACATATGAGATCCTCCTAGGGTTGCTTGACGATCAGGGTCGATAGGTCGTGGAGGAAGATGTTCAGTTCGTTCTGCTTCATGGTGGCGTAATTCGGCTCCACCGTCGCTAGTTTGGCGATTTCGGCCTCGTCGGTGGTCTTGACCGAGAAGGTTGCGATAGACTTGACCGGACCAATCACGGTTTCCGCCGTCTTCAGAAAGCCGCCAGCCTCCACCGTGATGACGATCGTGGTCGCGTCGTTCGGATTGGACAGGGGCTTCTGCGGGTTGTCCTTGTTGCCGCCCAGCAGGGACTCCGCCTTGGGGATAAAGAACAACATCTCATAGGCCCCCTCCTTCTCTGCCACCACTTTGATGCTGCTCCTGAGCGCCCTGATATCGAAGGGAGCGAGCGGATCGCTGCTCTGGAAAGCAGAGCTTCCCAACAGGATCTTCTCATCAATTTTAGCCCAATAATTCAGCTTGCTCGAACTGATGGCACCTCTCCGATCCTTGGGGTCGTAGGCCATGAGGAGATCCACCTTGGAACCCATGATACCGATCATCTCGGCAAATATCCGCGTCCGTCGCGGGTTCATGATCCGAACCAGATTGGTCACCCCTCCCATCTTCTCGCCGTTGATGGACGTGGCGACGGTGACGTAGAATGACGGATTCGCCTTGTTCCAGGCGTCCATCTTCTGGACGACCAGGTCGAAGTCCTTGGCGAGATCGGCGGACCAGATCCACGATGCGCCGAGGACAAATGCGAGCACGGTTGTGATGATATGGCTCATGGAGTTCCCCTTCTGTCAGTTCGCCAATGCAGTGGGTTCAGGGGCTGAGATCAGGCCATCATGCAAGGCGATAACCGATCTGGCCAAGGCCCCGTCAGATTCGCGGGATGATATGATGATGACGTGGGATTCTCGCGCGAGGACGCCGACGATCCGAGTTGCAGCATCGGCATCGATATTGTGCAGCACGTCATCGAGAATGACCAGAGCCGGTCTGCGGATGATGGCCCGAGCGCAATTGATCCGGCACTTCTCGCCAGTGGATAATGCTTCGCCGTAGCGCTCGATTCGGGTGGACAGGCCGTCGGGGAACAGCGTGGCAAGGGAGCTACCGAAGGTCGTTGCCAGGGCGGCATCGAGCTCTGGATCATCCACCTGTTGATTGGCAGATCCGAGGAGCAGGTTCCGCTTCAGCGAGTCGTTGGCGAAGAAACAGTCAGGGGTGACAAGCCGGACCCAGTGCGATCCCTCGATAGTACGGACATCGCCCCCATTGATCAGGACCGAACCATCGAATCGGCGCTCAACCCCGGCTATGATCTTGGCGAAGGTGCTTTTTCCGGCACCGTTGGGGCCAATGATCGCGGAGATGTCCGGCAAGATGGTATCCAGTCGGCCGCATCGCAATACCGTCCGCCCCTCCTTGCCTATACAGAGGTCGCGGATCTCCAGGGCCAGTTTGCTGCCAGATGGGGGCGGATGGCCGCCCATCGCCGGCTGTTGCGGAATGTCCATGACCTGGCCGATCCGCGCCACCGAGATCATGGCCGGTTGCATCCCGAGGAAGGCCGAAGTCAGATACTGGATCGGTGAGGTCGCATAGGCGGCGATAGCCATGAACGCGATCAGCGCACCCAAGGTCATCTCGTTCCGGATGACAAGGAAGCTGCCGTAGCCGACCAGACCGAGATGGAACATGCTACGCAGGAGTTCGCCGAGGGAATTGGACCAGGCGCCGAGGAAGCGGGTATTGATGTTGGCGATGCCATGCGACCAGATCGCCCGGTTCACACATCCCGTGGTCTCCTCAAAGCAGGCGAGCAGACGGATCGGCTGCAGATGCGCGAAGAAATTCGTCGCCTCGGTCACAGCGGCTTGATGCCGCAGCTTCTCCTCCTTGGCGCAGCGCTGCAGCCGGGGCTTGAACGCCTGATACACGATGAATCCGGCGAAGACTCCACCAAGAACGACAAGGCACAGCTCGTAACTGATCGAGACCAGGAGCACGACCGCGACCAGGAAGGTGATGATGGCGGTCACCGATGCGGTATGAATCGAGATGATCGGCTCCGCTATCGCCATCGCATCATCAACCAACCGGTAGATGTAGTCACCCGGCTTGAACGCTTCGCTCTGAGCGGCATCCACGCGGGCGACCTTGTCGACGAGTGCCGTCCTCACTCCCTGGGCGAAGCGCACCCGGGTGACGGCCTGTAACCGCGCTGCGATGATGCGGACGGCCAGAGACACCGCGAGGAATGCGATCGTCACCCACAGGAAGTTTGCCAGATGACTGGCGTCCTTCGCCATGATGATCGAGTCGATGGCATACTGCGAAAGTAGCGGGGCCACAAACCCGAGCAGCGACAGCACCAGGATCAGTCCTGCCTCAATGAGGATACGCCCACGGATGCGCATCAGTTCCGGGCGCAGAAATGCGCCTGCACGCCACAGGCTGACGATCCAGCGGACGGTCTGCCCGGGCTGCCGCAGTGCAGCAGCCTCAAGGATCATGGCAGGCCTCCCGATCAGCGGTCCGGGTCAGCTTCTCGATCCGCACATAGATCGCCGCGAAGAGGCAGAAGAGGAAGGCGAAGCAGCAGATGAGGTATGGGATACCGATGAGGCGGAGATAGGCATGCTGTTCCGGGGCCATCAGCAGCACGATCGAGGCATTGAGCAGGGTGTGCAGGAGGATCGCCAGCGCGAGACCAGCACACATCGCCCGGACACTGAAGCGGCCACCCCGGTCTCCGCTGGTGAATCCGAACGCGTAGAAGAGGAATATCGTGGTCATGGCGGTGTGCGCCACTGCGACCGCGATGCGCTCGAACGAAAAGCCGATGATTGCCAAGCCAGTCAATATACTGGACGCTTTCACGGCGAGGAAGACCGCTTCCATGAGGCCGAAGCTGAAACCGGCCAACGCCGCTGATCGGAGGATTGACGTCGGTTCTGAGGTCGCGTTCCGGCCCTTGATGGCGATGAATACCAGGATCAGTGCAAGTCCCCCCTTCAGCGACTCCTCGATGACCGGCGCCATGAGGAGCAGGATGGTGGAGACAGCGATTCCCAGGTCGAAGAACAGGGGTTGCCCGGTGATGAACCCTCCATGGATCCACTCGCAGGCGGCTACGATCGGCTTGCGTAGCCCCACCCCGAGCAGGAACAACGGCGACAGCACCAGCAAGGTCGCCAAGCGTGCCGGCGACTCCAGGAGATAGCACGTGTACAACAGATAACCGCCGATGATGCCGACGGCGCAGATCAGCAGGGTAATGATGAGTTCCATCACGTCGCCTCAACCGGACCGATCTTTGCGTTGGACTAGCCGGTGCCGCGACCAGTGCCCACACACATCGCACTTCTCGTAGGTGAGCCACAGCAGCTGGATCCTGAATTTGAGGATCCGGGTGTCATAGGCGCCCTTGCAGCGCTGGCATTCGACATGGTTGATCTGCTTCATGGTGGAGGAGTCAGCAATGGAAAGAATGGTATTTGGCTGCCGCTCCCGAGAGGCTCTCGCGTTCGAACACCGCTTCAAGCCGATAGCCCCCAGCCAACAGCAATTCCTCGGTTCCTGCCGTGCAGAACCGGGTATCCGCATGCACAATCGCCCGGATCTTGGTGATCGTCTTGTTGATCAGCCAAGCCGGGCAGCCAGCCGAGGATCGGGACAAGAAGGCTGCTGCGATGTTGGCGGGAATACCGGGTCGAAGGCAAAGGATCGCCAAGTTGGCCACGGCGGTTTCCTCAATGTCCATTCCGACGATGGGCGAACGGAACCCCGCCAATCCGACAATCGTAGCGGCGTCCTCGAGCAGCCACAGGCTCTCGTAAAACTGGAACAGCCGCGTCCGGATCGAGACGGCGCCGTACTCCATGGGTGAGCAGTAGGGCGACAGGTAGAATGTTCCGAGGACATGGACATCCAGTTGCGATCGCCGGCTGGGCATGCCGATGGATTTCAGATAGTCGGCGGTCCGCCGCAGATCGGTCTCAACGAACAACCGCATACCCAGACCATCGCCGAGATCTTGGCGGGGCGCCGCCTGCGGCTGCGCGAAGGGCGTCCGGTCATCCTTCCACTCGATGACCTCCAGAGCGGTCAAGTTCTTCAGGGTTACATCGATATCATTCTTGATCTGCGGAAGGCTGACCTCGGCGTTCATCTGCAAGACGCGTCGGTAGATGTGGTTTATCTCTGTATCGCCATCGCACAGATCGAAGATATCCTTTGCTGTCCGATTCAGGATATGGACGCCGACATCACCACGGGATATGCTCTTTATGGAGAAATGGCCATCGTTCTCCTCGCGTATGTACGCGATATTCCTGGTATTCCTGGTTGGATGGTAGAGTCCGGTGGACATGATGTCTCCTCGTGGATCAGGCCGACATGCGTTCGCGGTATAGCGCTCCGACCTCGGCATCACCGCGCTCGAAGAGTCGGTCGTCGATCAGGTCCATAATCACGTTACTGCCCTCGAAGATGACCGGAACCGGGATGTCGCGCCGGGAGAAATGCTCATCGGCATAGATGAAGGACGCCATCTCCTGGATCACCTTGATGCTCCAGATGCGCCACAGGCCATGTCGCCAGTAATCCCCGATGCTGTGCCGTCGGATGTTGCCGATGATGATAGGCAGATATGAGGAGATCCCGATATCCCCAGTCGACTTGATGTCGATGTAGGGAACGAAGCCTGGCAAGACGGATGAGAAGCGGATGATGTGATCGATCGGATCACCCCACTCGAAGGAGACATCGGGGTAGTCGTTCCTGAGCTGCTTGATGGACCTGGCGAGCGACAGGTAGTCTTGCTGGGACGGGAAGAGATCGGCATCACCGTGCACGGCAGTGCCGAGCCGCATCAGTGGCTGCACCCGGATCAGGGTCGCCCCCAGGTCGGTTGCCAGCCGCACAACCTGGGGGAACTCGACGATGTTGAACGCGGTCGGACTGAAGGCGATGGCTATCTTCTTGAAACCAGCTTGACGCGCGTGGGTGATGGCCAGGACCGCCTTGGCATGCGCCCCTGCCTGATTGCGCAGTCGGTCGTGACTCATCGGTGTGGCTCCGTCCAGGCTGACCTGAATCATGCCCAGACCGTTGTCCTTCAGCAGCTTGGCGTTATACGCTGAGAGCAGCAGGCCATTGGTCACCAGGGATGGAGTGGTGATCGGCGAACTGGCGATGACCTGCAGCATCCTGATCACCAGCGCGAGTCGGAGGAGCGGCTCGCCGCCGCAGAAGCAGAAGCTTGGTACCTCCAGCTCGCGGATCTCGGACGCGAGGGCCATGCCGATCTCATCCGATATCTCAGGGCCCCGGATCGATTCATCAAGGACGCCACTACGATTGTAGCAGTGCAGGCACCTGAGATTGCATCGGTTCGTGATGTCGATGGCGACATGTTCCGGACCACGCATGATCCGGCCCATATTACGCATGGCTTCCGTAGAGGGGAACATGGCGTCGCCTAGCTTGGGGTTATGCAGATCATCCGTTGATCATCCGCGTTCAGGAGCCTGAACTCGCTTCCACGCCGGACCTGGATATGCATATCGGCGTAGGTGCTGATCACGTCCTCGATTGCACGGAAGTCATTCGGACTCATCGACGGATGCATCGACCACCAATAGTCATCGACCAGGAACCAGAGATCATTGTCGAATACGGATTCGTCGAAGGGGATGTTCCACTGCGCACGGTTCTCCCAGATCCACGAGGGGATCAGGGAATACCAGGTCAGATTGACCCGAATGCCATACTTCTCGATCAGCGAGGCCGCAAAATGAATGGTCCGCAGGCATTCCATCCGCGTCTCCCAGGGGAATCCGATGATGAACGAGAACATCGACGGACCGGCCAGTCCGGCCTTGCTGAGGGACTCGGCGGCTCGCATCACCCGATCGAGGGAGGTCCCTTTGCCGATGCGCTTGATCCCGTCATCGTAGCCGCATTCGACGCCAGTCTGGATCAGTCCCATATTCATCCGCGCCAGGGAATCGACGAGCCCGTCGTGCAGCAGATTGTTGATCCTCGCCTCGACCCCGAGGGAGAAGGCCTGGGTGGTTGCAGCGGTGACCTTCGCCATGATCTCCTTGGCACGGGTGGGCGAGGCGGTGAAGCAGTCGTCCACGAGGTAGAGGAACTGCTTGCTCGTCTTGTCGACATGGCGCATCGAAGCCAGCAGCGAGCGCACCGCCCCATCGACATCGAACGACCGCCAATTCCGCCGACTGGCCACCGAACAGAAGCAGCAGTTGGCCATGCATCCCCGCGAGGTCTCGACGCACAGGCCGTCATAGATGCCGGCGGGGACATCTTCGTAGGCCGGGGTGATCGGTGATCGACCTTCGAGGTCGAGGAGCTGCCGTTGCAGCCGGGCCGGATCCGGAGAATCGGGGGTCAGGACGCCGGGGATGCCGTCGATGGCCTCGCCCCGCTGCATCGCATCGAGCATCTGCGGCAAGGCGTCCTCGCCTTCTCCAACGACCACGGCATCGGCCCGGGCCAAGCGCAGGCAATGCTCCGGGAAGTAGGTCGGGTGGATACCTCCGATGACCACCTTCAATTCCGGATATGCCCGCTTGAGCAGCCGGACTGTCTGGTGGGTGGATGCCCAGTTATAGGAATTAGCAGACAAAGCGACCACATCCGCCGTCCGTGCCGCGTCGACCAGATGCTCGGCAAACTCAAGCTGGGTTACCACCACGTAGGGATCGATGATCCGCACTTCATGATTCGATAGTCGCAGCAGCGCCCCGAGGGCATAGATGCCCAACGGGGCCAGTGTCGGCGGATCAAGGGCGGCCGATCCGGCCGGCGTCCTGGTCACTATGACATTCATCGGGATAGTCTTTTTCTCAGGACCTGGCGTCCCTCAAGCAACTCGAACAGCACCTTGGCGTTGAGGTCTGCGTCAGGATCGACATCACCAGGAACGTGAGCGGGAACACCGCTGCGCATCGCCGCGACAAGGGCGGCCGCTGTATCGTTGATGACAACGAGCGAACCACTCACCTGATTGAGGCAGATATGCCGACCTTCACCCTCGTCACGCAGGAACAGTTCATCAAAATGATAATCCAGGCCGGTCTTGACCGTCGGAGTCATTGCGTCATGCATGGACCACCTGCCTTATGCGGTTCTCCCCCCAGAATCCGGAGAGGTGGGAACGCCACTGATTCCTCAGCTCGCCGGGCACGAAACGCAGTTCTGTTTCCTGCTGGATGGCCGGGGAGACGATCAGGTTGCCGTTTGCCCTGACATAGAGCTCGGCATTGGGGGCGCCGGATCCGACCATACGCTTATTGTGGATCGATGAGTCGACGATCCGTGCCGGATACTCGCTCTTCCATCTGGCGATTTCTTCGACCACCCGCGACCTCAGCTCGGCCGGCAAGGCTGGCTGTGTGCTCAGGCCACTGTGGCGCTGGATGACCACCGACAGCGAGCGGGCCTTGATCCCCTTGGCCAGCCGGCACAGACCTGCGAGCTGCAATGGCGTGTACGCGTTGGCCGTCACATTCAGATCGAGGGCGATGCCTGCCTCCGTCGTCGCCATCAGGGTGGGTACCCGGGCGAGGACGCGATCCATGAGGTCGACATCTCCCTCCCGGATATCCAGTCCGCCCAGGGTCGGAGACAGATTCACATTGATCCACGAAATGGCCGCTCCCATTATCGCCATATCGTTGTGATCGAAATGCCGCCCGTTCGTCATCAGGCCGAGACGTCGGCCTGATGACTGGTCGCGCAGAATGGCGATGGCTTCGAACAGCCTTGGCTTGTCCTCGCCGGGTTCCCCGCCCGTGAAAGTGACCTTGGCCGGATTCAGGTCGCGCAATTCGCCGATGAGGCTCCGAAACGCCGCGGTCGACAGATCGGCGTCTTCGTTGGCGTCACCCTTGGATCGTTTGACGTAGCAACCCTGGCAGGAGCAGGAACAGGTCGAAGTGATTTCGACGCTGACGAATAAGGGAGCCGACAGCGCCTGTAGCGCCAGTTTTCGTCCCCGCTTGCTGCTGGTGCATTCCATGTCAGTCCTGCTCCGAATGGTGACGCCTCTAGCTGGTCCCTGAATCCGATTTCATCCGGTTTTGACATGCATGACGCAATATCTGAAATTATTAGACGGGCGACGACGACGACGACCGCAATCATTCATTCGTTGGTTCCGACTGTCCATCTCACGTATCATTCGGTTTGAGTCTGGGTTTGGTAATAATAGTAAACATAGGAATCCACGCTGGGAATCGACAGTGAGAGGGCAACGCGGGCAGAAACGGCCGCACCAATGCTGGCGATGACCAACGTCACCGGTCCGACAACGACCGAGACGGCAGTGGGCTCTTCCTCTTGGCCGAAGAGCGGACTGACTTCTGGCGGGGTATAGGGCATGACGGAAACTCCCTAATATGTTCATCGAATGATCGCAGAGACATGTTACGGAGTCCTGAGGGGCAACGCACGTGACACCTCCTAGACGTGTCCTCACATAGATCCGTGTGTGCCTATATTTCCGTTCCCGCTTGCAGCCGGCGCATTCCTTATGCGTCCTGCCCCGCATGGCGATACCATGCGGTGGGACCTAAGGCCGATCTCATTCGGTTTGGGTCTGGGTTTGGTAATAGTAGTAATAGTACGCTGCAGCACCAACGCCGGCAGCAACGCCGGCAGCAACGCCGGCAGCAACGCCGGCGATAGCCACCGCCACCGGTCCGACAACGACGGAAATGGCAGTTGGCTCTTCGTCTTCACCGAAGAGCGGGCTGACTTTGGGGGGGATGTAGACCATATTGAAATCTCCTTGTGTGGTAGTTTATTAGGTATCGTAAATACACTAATGGAGAAGCTTATACACCGTAAAATAGGCAATCCTGTGTCACACGGCTGGAGCGCCGTGCGCATTTGACATTCCTTCCGCTCCAATGCGTTGCGCGACATAGAACAACGAAGCTTGAGGTCGCTCATCCATGCTCTTCCGCCAAGCAATGCGATCAGGGAGCACGAGAAGAGACAAGCCCTACAGCACATTCCTATCGGGTTGCTTCTCGGCGACTCGCCCTGCGGCCCCCGATCTCACACGAACAGGCAGGCGTCGCCGTAGCTGAAGAACCGATACCGCTCGCGCACCGCCTCGGCGTAGATCTCGCGCAAGCGCGGCAGACCGGTGAGGCAGGCGACCAGCATGAGCAGGGTCGAGCGGGGCAGGTGGAAATTGGTCATCAGCCCATCGACGGTTTGCAGTCGCTGCGGCGGATGCAGGAAGATCGAGGTCCAGCCGTTCCACGCCGCCAGACCGCCAGGCTGGCGCGCGGCGCTCTCCAGCGTGCGCACCACGGTGGTGCCGACCGCGATGACGCGCCCACCGACGGCGCGCGTCGCCCGGATCGCCGCCACCGTCTCTGGCGGGCACGAGGCCCACTCGGCGTGGATGCGGAAGTCCTCGATCCGCTCGGTATCGACCGGCTTGAAGGTGCCGGGGCCGACGCGCAACTCGACGAAAGCACGGTTGACGCCGGTGGCGGCGAGACGCTCCAGCAGTTCTGGTGTGAAATGCAGGGCTGCGGTCGGCGCCGCCACCGAGCCGATGCGGTCGGCGAACACCGTCTGGTAGCGTTCGCGATCGTCCGCCCCAGCCGGCCGGGTGATGTACGGCGGCAGCGGGATGGCACCGTGCGCCTCGGCGAGTGCGAGGACGTCGCAGCCTGCGGGGAAGCGCAGCGTGCGCGCGCCGTCCTCGTGCGTTGCTTCAACCGTTGCGGTCACCCCTGCCACGGTCAGCTCCTGGCCAACGTGGACGCGGCCGCGGATCAGCACCCGCCAGGCGCCGTCGTCCTCGGGATGGACCAGCAGCACCTCGCGCTCGCCGCCGTTGGCCGTCTGACCTGCCAGGCGGGCCGGAAAGACGCGGGTGCGATTGAACACCAGCAGGTCGCCCGCGCGCAGCAACGACGGCAGATCGGAAACCGTGCGGTGCGCCAGCGGCCCGCCATCGAGCGGGGCGCAGAGCAGTCGCGCCGCATCGCGCTGCGCCGCCGGCTGCTGCGCGATCAGCCCGGGCGGCAGCACGTAATCGAAGTCGGCGACGTCGCTCACCCGGCACCCATGCGGCGGGCACCCGGGATCAGCACGGCCTGCCAGGCCAGCAGCAGGGCGGAGACCAGCAGCATCCAGCCGCCGAGGGCGGCCAGACCGGTGCTGGCGTGGGCGGAGATGAACCAGGCGATGAACAGGCCGGCCAGGGCCGGGCCGACGGTCGAACCGATGCCGAGCGCGGTCTCGTGCAGGCTGGCGGCGCGGGCGGCACCAGTGGGCAGGCGCAGACTGTAGTAGATCGACGGGGTGTAGACCGCACCGTAGGCCAAACCAAGAACCAGGCCGCAGGCGAAGATCACCGGCGTACCGTGCCAGTGCAGCTGGCCGGCGGCCAGGACCATCAGCGCCGCGACCGGCACGCAGCCCTGCATCGCCAGCCCGGTCCACGGACGCATGATCCAGCCGTCCCAGCGGCCGAGAACCCAGAACGTGGCGACGTAGCCCAGCGCGTAGGCGGTGAGGCCGGCGACCGCCAGGGCGTGGGCGCGCTCCTGGGCCAGACCGTCCTGCACCAGGCTGTTCTCGATCAGACCGATGAAGGCCATGCCCAGGCAGCAGTAGATGCCGAGCGCGACGCGGGCCATGAAGGTGAGGCGCGGCAAGGCGGGATGGCTGGCGCGGTCGCCCTCGGCTGCCGGCGGGCTGGGTGGCAGCGAGCGCCAGCGCCACAACGCCAGGGCGATGCTGGCGAAGGCGACGGTCGAGATGACGAAGGCGCTCCACATCGGCAGGCCGAAGGTGGACAACAGCCAGGCTGTGCCGAAGCCGGTCAGGTTGCCGCCAGCCCAGCCGATGTTGTAGCTGCTGACCTTGGCGTGCAGCGGAGGCGCGGCGGCGGTGCCCTCACCCCGCGCATCGCTGAACAAGCCGACGTTGCCGGGAAAGAAGAAGGCGGTGCCGGCGAAGGCGATCATCAGGCCGGCGCAGGCCCAGCCCGGCCCGCCAGGATACAGCGCCAGCACCAGGCCGAGGGCTGCCAGCGTGGCGCCGAGGATGGCGGTGCGCGCCCGGCCCCAGCGATCCGACAGGCTGCCCCCCTGCGCGACCAGGCCGGCGTAGCACAGGTTGGCGGCCATGCCGCCGAAGCCGACCTCGCGCGGGCCCCAGCCGCCAGACGACCAGGTCGACGCGGCAGCGGTGAACGCGAGATATGATCCGGCGCCGGCCAGAGCGTTGAACATCTGCAGGACGAGGAGACGGGGCGGTTGCATCGGCGGCGAACGCTGACGGCCGGGACGAGCGTGGGAAGGGGCGAAAGCCGGCCATCTGGCAGGTTGCTCGCGCGCGGGTAGGCTGCCGGGGATGGGAACCATCCTCGCCGTCGATGACGAAGTCGGCATCCGCGAAATGCTGCGCATCGTGCTGTCGCGCGACGGCCACAAGGTGTTCACCGCCGCTGGAGCCGAAGAGGCGCTGAAGCTGGCCGCCAGCGAGCCGATCGAACTGGTGCTGACCGACCTGCGCATGGCCCCGGTCGACGGACTGGAACTGCTCGCCAGCCTGCGCAAGGTCAAGCCTGACTGCTTCGTCGTGGTGATGACCGCCTTCGCCGAGTGGGATACCGCGGTACGCGCGATGCGCGCCGGCGCCTTCACCTTCGTGCGCAAGCCGTTCGACAACCTCCAGCTCAAGGCGACGGTCGTCCGCGCCCTCGCCGCCCGCGATCGCCACCTCGCGGCCAAGGGCGACACGCCGCACGACCCCGCCGTCCATCTGGTCGGTTCGACACCGGCGATCCATGCCATCCACCAGCTGATCGACCAGGTCGCCACCACCGACTCGACCATCCTGGTCACCGGCGAGAGCGGCACCGGCAAGGAGCTGGTCGCGCGCGCGGTGCACTACGCCAGTCTGCGAGCCGACGGCGCGCTGATGCGGGTGAATTCCGGCGCCCTCGCCCCATCGTTGCTGGAGTCCGAGATCTTCGGCCACGTCAAAGGCGCGTTCACCGGCGCAGTCGAGGACCGCCCCGGCCTCTTCGCCCTCGCCCACCGCGGCACCATGTTCCTCGATGAAGTCGGCGACCTCGCCCCCGAAACCCAGGTCAAGCTGCTGCGCATCCTCGAGAGCGGCGAATACCTGCCGGTCGGCGGCCGCGAGATCCGCACCTGCGACGTGCGCGTGGTCGCCGCCACCAACCGCGACCTCAAGGCGATGGTCGCTGCCGGCACCTTCCGCGAAGACCTCTACTACCGTCTGGCGGTGATCACCGTCAACCTGCCTCCATTGCGCGACCGCCGTGACGACATCCCCCTGCTCGCCGGCCATCTTCTGGCGCGTCACGCGGTGAAGCTGCGCCGCGGCGTCGCCGGATTCACTCCGGCCGCGCTGCTGGCGCTGACCCGCTACGACTGGCCCGGCAATGTCCGCGAACTCGACAACCGCATCCAGCGCGGCGTCGCCCTGACCGCGCAGGGCGACATCGACGAGCCGGCGATGTTCGGCGACCTCGGCGGCGATCCCGTTCCCACTCCGACCGGGATGCGCGCGCTGTCCGACGAAGCGCTCAAGCGCATCCGAGGCGGCGACGGCATCGACCTCGAGCACGAGGTCACCCAGCTGGAACGCCGCCTGGTCGAATCCGCACTGGAACAGACCAAGGACAACCTGACCGACGCGGCCAAGCTGCTCGGCATCAGCTTCCGCCAGATCCGCTACAAGGTCCGGCAGCTGGGGCTACGCTGACTCCTATGCTCGATCTCGCCCGCCGCTGCACCGCCGTGATCCCGTCCTGCGATGCATGGACGGTCCGCGCCACGACCAGCGAGGCCCGCGGCCTGATGGTGCGGCAGGGCGTGCTGGAGCCGGTGACCTGCAGCAGCGAGCGTGGGGTGCAGATCTCGGTCCGGATCGCTGACGGCGAGGGCTGGGCCGCGACAGCCGACGTTTCGCCGGCCGGGCTGCGGACAGCCGGCGAACGGGCCCGCGCCTGGGCC
>JALHRW010000082.1 GCA_022841245.1 Planctomycetota bacterium | reverse complement strand
GAACCGCCGCAGACCTGGGACGAGTTCAAGCAGGTCGCCGAGTTCTTCACCCGCCCTGCCGACAAGCGCTACGGCTGCGCCCTGCTCACCGGTCGCGGCTACGACTCGCTGGTGATGGGCTTCCAGAACCTGTTCTGGGTCTACGGCGGCAGCTGGGGCGATCCCACGACCTGCGAGACCAGCTGCATGGTCAACAGCGACGGCGCGATCGAGGCGCTGCGCTTCATGAAGGAATTGATGGCGTCCTCGCCCGCCGGTGGCAGCGACATGGACTACGGCAAGACCATGGAGGTGTTCCGCAACGGCTCGGCGGCGATGGCGATGAACTACTTCGCCTTCTTCCCGGGTCTGGTGAAGGACATGGGCGACAAGGTCGGCTTCTTCACCATGCCGGGCAAGAATGGGAAGTGCGCCATCAGCCTGGGCGGCCAGGGCTTCTCCGTCTCGGCCAAGGTGAGCCCGGCGCAGCAGGAGCTGGCCAAGCAGTTCATCGCCTGGTTCCAGACCAAGCCGGTGCAGGAGCAGTGGATCACCAAGCCGGCCGGTTTCACCGCCAACGAGGCGATCCTCACGAGCGCCGAATTCCGCGCCAAGACCCCCTACAACGGCCCCTTCGCCGCGAGCATGGACAGCCTGCAGGACTTCTGGAACGTGCCGGTCTACAACGAGCTGCTCGCCGCCGCCCAGCGCCAGATCGGCGAAGCGCTCGACGGCAAGATCGACGCCAAGGCGGCCCTCGACGCCCTGGCCAAGGAGCACGAGGTGATCCTCAAGGATGCAGGACTGGCAAAGTGAGCCATTGCCCCGGTTCGGGGTTCGGGGTTCGGGGTTCGGGGTTGGCGCTCCCGCGCCACTGCCGGCTCCAGGCTCGCAGTGCGGAACCACGAACCGCGAACCACGGACCACGAACGCGATGCTGAAGGATTCCCCCGCCATCAAATGGTCCTTCGTTGGGCCGGTCCTGGCGCTGCTGATCCTCTTCAACGTCTTCCCGTTGTGCTGGAACGTCGTGCTGTCGTTCACCGATGCCGACCTCTCGGGCGGCGACTGGCAATGGGTGGGCGGACGCTGGTACGGGCGCATCTTCAGCGGCGCCGAGGCCGGGCCGCAGTACGCGCTGTACGCCAACGCCCTGCGCACCACCGCGCTGTTCACCGTCCTGGCGGTGGCGATCGAACTGGTGCTCGGCTTCGTCCTGGCGCTGGCGCTCAAGGACCGCTTCAAGGCCAAGACCACGGTGCTGACCGTGCTGCTGGTGCCGATGATGCTGTCGCCGGCGGTGATCGGGCTGTTCTGGAGCCACCTGCTCAACGGCAACCATGGCATCCTCAACCAGATGCTGGGCGGATTCGGCCTGCCGACGCCGCAATGGCTGACCGATCCGGACTGGAAGTTCACCGCCATCCTGCTGGTCGACGTGTGGCAATGGACGCCGTTCATGATGCTGATCAGCCTGGCCGGACTGAATGCCATCCCGCCATACCTGTACGAGGCGGCCGAGATCGACCGCGCCTCGCGCTGGACGGTGTTCCGGCGCATCACCCTGCCGCTGTGCGCGCCGCTGCTGATGCTGGCGGTGCTGCTGCGCGCCACCGACGCGCTCAAGCAGTTCGACCTGGTCATGAGCATGACTGGGCCCAACGACGCCAGCACGCAGACCCTCTCGGCGCTGCTCTACCAGGTCATGTTCCAGGGCGGCAAGGTCGGCCTCGGCTCCGCCTACGCCTGCATCGTCCTCGTCCTGGTCATCGCCCTGGCGACGGTGTTCACCCGCTATCTCGACTGGCTGGCGGCGAAGCAGGGGAGGCAGGCGTGATTGCCACGGTTCGTAGTTCGTGGTTCGTGGTTCGTGGTTGGCGCTGCCGCGCCACCGTAAACCATGGCATAGAGGGTGCGGAACCACGAACCACGAGCCACGAACCACGAACGGAGGGGCAATGAGCCTGCTCCGCTGGTTCGTGATCGTCGGCTACCTCGCCCTGGCAGCCGCGCCGCTGCTGTGGCTCGGTGTCACCTCGCTGCAGACCCAGGAACAGGCCCTGTCGACCACGGCTGGCGCCTTCACACCGACGCTCGCGGCTTACGACCGGCTCAGCGAGGCTTACGCCGGATCGAACAGCACCTTTCTCGACTATCTTCTCTCGTCGGTGGTCATCGGCCTGCTCTCCACTGTCGCCTCGGTCGCGCTCGGCACCTGCTGCGCCTACGGCTTCTCGCGCTTCCACATCCCCGGCGCCAAGGACTGGCTGTTCTTCATCCTCTCCACCCGCTTCATGCCGCCGCTCGCGGTGGTCGCTCCGGTGCTGATCATGTACCGGCACTTCGACCTGCCCAACACCCACCTCGGGCTCATCGCGCTCTACACCGTGTTCAACCTGTCGCTGGCGGTGTGGCTGATGAAGGGCTTCATCGACGAGATCCCCAAGGCCTACGAGGAGGCGGCGCTGGTCGACGGCTACTCGCGACTGCAGGCCTTCTGGCGCATCATCGTGCCGCAGGCCCGCACCGGCATGGCGGTGACGGCGGTGTTCTGCCTGATCTCGGCGTGGAACGAGTTCGGCTTCGCCATGACGCTGAACAACAAGCACGGCACCACCGTGCCGGTCTACTTCGCCGGCCTGCAGGGCAACATCAACGGCGTGCCGTGGCCGCAGGTCGCCGCCGGCGTGCTGCTGTTCGTCGTGCCGATCGTCATCTTCACCGTGCTGGTGCGAAAGCACCTGCTGCGCGGCGTCACCTTTGGGACGATCAAGCAGTGATCGGGCACCTCGACCGGCTCTGCCTCGCCATCATGGCCCTCGGCGTCGGCCTGATGCTGCAGCCGTGGTGGACCGCCGGCTTCGCCATCGGTTTCTGGCTGACGCTGGCCGGGACGCTCGGCCAGATCGTCACCAGCCATGTGAGGAAGTCATGAGCTTCCTCACCCTCACCGGCGTCGAGAAGACCTACCCCGACGGCACCAAGGCGGTGAAGGGCGTCGATCTGGCCATCGCGCAGGGCGAGTTCGTCGTCCTGCTCGGCCCCAGCGGCTGCGGCAAGACCACCACCCTGCGCATGATCGCCGGGCTGGAGCTGGCCACCGCCGGGCGCATCCACCTCGCCGGCGCCGATGTCACGACGCTCAAGCCGAGCCAGCGTGACGTCGGCTTCGTCTTCCAATTCTATGCCCTCTATCCGCACCTGACCGTGGCGCAGAACCTCGCCTTCCCGCTGGAATGCGTCGGCATGCCGCGCGAGGAGCGCGAGCGGCGCCTCGCTGGCGTGGTCGGACGCCTCGGCCTGGGCGGACTGCTGTCGCGCTATCCGCGCCAGCTCTCAGGCGGCGATCAGCAGCGCGTGTCGCTCGGCCGCGCGCTGGTGCGCACCCCGGCGGTGTGGCTGATGGACGAGCCGCTCGGCACGCTCGACGCCGACCAGCGCCTGGCCCTGCGCGACTTCATCCGCGAGCAGCAGCTCGACCTCAAGGTCACCACCATCTACGTCACCCACGACCAGGAGGAGGCGATGGCCCTGGCCGACCGCGTGGTGGTCATGGAGGGCGGCCTCATCCGCCAGGTCGCAACGCCGGCGGAGATCTACCAGCGCCCCGCCACCCTCTTCGTCGCCAGCTTCGTCGGCAGCCCGGGCATGAATCTGCTCAAAGGCGAGGTGGAGGCCGATGGTTTCCGCCCGGACGGTGTCGACATGCTGCTGCCCGCACAGGCGGCGCCGCAGCCGGCGACCCTGGGCGTGCGCAGCGAGCACGTCACCCTCGACGGCCCGCTGCCCGGCACGGTGGTGCTCGACGAGTACCTCGGCGCCTGGCGCAACCTGCATGTGCAGACAGCCTGCGGGCGGATCGTCGCCCGGGTCGCGGCCGAGCGGCCGCACCGCGTCGGCGAGGCGGTGCGGCTCGGCGTCGATCCGGCGCACTGCAGCCTGTTCGGCGCCGATGGAGCGCGCCTGTGAGCTTCCTCGAACTCTGCGGCATCACCAAGCGCTTCGGCGGCACGCAGGCTCTCGCCGGCATCGACCTGCAAGTCGGCGAAGACGAACTGCTCGTCGTGCTCGGCCCGACCGGCGCCGGCAAGACCACGCTGCTGCGCAGCATCGCCGGCCTGGAATCACCCGATGCCGGCAGCGTGCGCATGGCCGGGGTCGACGTCACCGGCGCCAGCCCGGCCGAGCGCGATGTCGCCCTGGTGTTCCAGAACTTCTCGCTCTACCCCGATTGGACGGTGCGGCGGAACCTCGAGTTCCCGCTGCGCGCCCCCGGCCGCGACGTGCCCGAGGACGAGATCCGCCGCCGCATCGACTGGGCCGCAGGCCTGCTGCGCATCGGCGAGCTGCTCGAGCGCAACGCGGCGCGCCTCTCCGGCGGGCAGATGCAGCGCGTCGCCATCGGCCGGGCGATCGTGCGCCGACCGCGGCTGTTCCTCATGGACGAGCCGCTGACCAACCTCGACGCCAAGCTGCGCGAATCGCTGCGCGTCGAACTGGCGGTGCTGCGCCGCGAGCTGAAGACGCCGATGGTCTACGTCACCCACGACCAGGCCGAGGCGCTGTCGATGGGCGATCGCATCGCCGTGCTCGACGGCGGCCGCATCCTGCAGACCGGCACGCCCGAGGACGTCTACCGCCGCCCGGCCTCGCCGGTGGTGGCGCGCCAGCTCGGCCAGCCGCGCATCAACACCTGCGCAGTCACGCGCCGTGACGGCTGGTGGTGCGCAGCCGATGGGACGCGGCTGCAGCCGGCCGGCACGGCGGACGGCGATCGCGCGATCCTCGGCGTGCGTCCCGAGGATCTGCTCCTGGGCGACGGTCCGCTGTCCGGCACCGTGCGCGTGATCGAGGCCAGCGGTCCGCATCAGGTGCTGATCGTCGCCGCCGCCGGCATGGAGTGGCATGCGATCGCCGAGGTCGGCTCATGGCAGCCCGGCACCGCAATGCGGCTCGCCATCGGCCGAGCCGTGATCTGGCCCGGCTGATTCAACCTGCCGCGCGTTCGCCGGGTGAGAACGAATTGAAGCTGCGACCCTCGCCCCAGCCGAAGAGGCCGGTGAAGCGCGGCAGCCAGGGGTGCCCCGAGACGCGCTCCAGGAACCACATCTCGTGCTCCTTCTCGACCCGCGCCATCTCCAGGATGCAGGCGTACTCGTCCGCGAGGGCGGTGCCGCGCACCAGCTCGATCAGGCGCAGGTATTCGTTGACGTTGCCGCTCTCCAGTCGCCCGGCGAAGTACATCGGCATGAAATAGCCGATGACGTGGCAGGACCAGCCGATGATGCGGCCGATGACGGCGTACTTCAGTTCGAGATAGCGCGATGGCCGGACGCCGAGCCGGCGCATCATCCGGGCGGCATGCTCGCGATGCTGCCATTCCTCGGCCTCGATCACGGCGATGCGCGCCCGCTCCGCCGCATCGCGCACCGAGGCCGCATGGCCCTGATAGGCGTACGCAGCGGCGCGTTCAGCGCTGTACGCGAGCCGCAGCAATCCGGGAAGGTCCATTCGTCCGCCTGGGACGATTGGACGGCGCGATGCCGTCCAATCAATCCCGGGTCGGACGTTCAGCGCCAATCAGCGATAGCCGGGCAGGAACTGGGCCTCGGCCTTGAACATCTCCAGCGTCATGGCCTTGATCTCGGCCGGGCTGCAGCAAGCCGCGGTCAGCGGATCGAGGGTCAGCGCGTGGATCGCGGCTTCGACGCTGCGGCGCATCGCCGACTCGGCGGCGAGATCGTAGACCGCCATGTTGGCGGCGCAGATCGCCGCCATCTGGGCTGGCAGGCGGCCGACGACCAGCGGCTGCAGGCCGTTGCGATCCACCAGCGTCTTCACCTCCACCACGCCGTCGTGCGGCAGGTTCGAGATCAGCGGACCGCCGCCCTTCCACGAGTTCAGCACGTTGCCATGGAAGGTGAACGGCGAGTTCTTCTCGCGCGCCTCGATGATGAAGGCTGCGTACTCGTGGCTGCGCTCCCAGCCGATCGGCTCCTTGCCGGCGACCATCTCCTCGCGCTTGGCGTCGGCATTCTTGCGCCAGGTCGGCCAGTTGTCGGCGTAGAACGACGAGCCGCCCTCGTAGCCCGGCCGGCAGTACTTGCCAAGCAGATCCTTGCGCTTGCGGTAGTAGGGCAGGTATTCGCTGAGATGGCCGCTCGATTCGGTGATGAAGGCGCCGAAGTGCAGCATCATGTCCTTGCGCACGATGTCGCCGTCGTCCTTCGGATCGTCGGGTTTGCCGGCGAGGTCGCGGCGCGCCTTCTCCATCAGCAGCGGGTAGAGGTCCTTGCCCTGGTGCGCAAGCCGGGTCAGCCAGGCGAGGTGGTTGATGCCGGCGCACTCCCATTCCAGCTCGTCGTAGGGCACGCCGGCGCGCTTGGCCATCAGCTTGCTGGTGCCCTGCACCGAGTGGCACAGGCCGACCACCGGCAGGGTGGTCGAGCGGGCCGCCGCCAGGCACATCATGCTCATCGGGTTGGTGTAGTTCAGCACCAGCGCCTGCGGGCACAGCTTCTCGGCGTCCTTGAGGATCTCGAGGAAGGCCGGGATGGTGCGCAGGCCCTTGAACAGGCCGCCGGGTCCGACGGTGTCGCCGATGCACTGGTCGACGCCGTACTTGGCCGGGATGTCGTTGTCGAAGCGCACGCAGCCGAGGCCGCTGACCTCGATGCAGCAGATCAGGTAGTCGGCGCCGGTCATCGCCTTCTTGCGGTCGGTCTCGCCGCGGACCTTCCAGTCCGGGCCGCCGGCTGCCTCGGCGACGCGCGAGACGATGGTCTCCATCGGCTTGAGGCGCCGGGGGTCGATGTCGACCAGGACGATCTCGCCGCCGGCGTGGTTCGGCGTCTTGATGATGTCGCTGCACAGGCGCGGGGTGAAGCCCGAGCCGGCACCGAGCAGCACGACCTTGATCGGCCGCGGCATGGCGCCGGGCAGTCCGGCGACGTCGGCATCCTTGACGTGGACGAGATGCGCGCTCTGGGTCGCGGCGTTGGGCTTGGGGGCGGATTTGGCGCGGGTGGCCATGGAGGACTCCTGATGGTGCTTCCATGACATGCTATGTCGGCTGCTACTGGAAGATGCGTGCATTCTGGAGTCGAAAACGTACGTTACGTGACATGGATGCCCTGGCTTGGCACGCCCTGCGCGATCGCACCCTGTGGCGCATCGAGGGGCACCTGTTCGGCGAACGCCGGCCGCCGCGCTCCTACTGGTGGAATGTGAACCGCTCGCGTAGCGGTTCACAGGTTGTGGCGCAGGTGCTGCGCTCCGGCCGCGCCGTGCTGCGCGAAGGCGGCGCCGAGCACGCGCTGGGCCCGGGCGACCTCTTCCTCTTCGCCTTCGGCGAGGACACCTATTACGGCCGGCCGCCCGACCGTCCCGACTGGCCTGGACATGACGAAGCCCTGGTCACCGACCACATCACTATCGGCGGCGCCGGCCTGCGCGAGCACTGGGACCTGCTGCGGGCCCGACACGGCAGCATCGTTCATCTGCCGGATCGCTCGCTCTTCTACGCCGCCATGCGCGAGGCGGTCGAACCCGGCCGCGGTCCCGAGCGCGTCGCCGCGCTGGTGATGACCCTGGCGCGCACGATCGAGGACGCCGCCGGCGCCGGCCGCAGTCCGGTGGCGCAGGCGATCGACGCCATCCTCGCCGACCCCTGCGCCGAGCATAATCTCAAGGCCATCGCCGAGCGCTGCGGCTGCAGCCGCGAACACCTCGGCCGCGTCTTCCAGGAGCAGATCGGCTCCCCGCCCGCGCAGTGGATGCGCCAACGCCGGATCGACCGCGCGCTCATCCTGCTGCGCGACACCGACCTGCCGCTGGCCGCGGTGGCTACGCGCTGCGGTGCTGGCGGACTGCACCGCCTGGCGCGCTGGACGCACGAGCTGCGTGGACTGCCGCCGCTCCAGCTGCGCCGCCGCCTGCGCGAGGAACTGCACCGGCAGCCGCAGACCGCACCTGTGCATGCCCCACCTGATTCCACATGCATCGGAGACCTGTGACGCATCCTGCCGCGGCATGACTCCCGCCCCAGCAACCAAGCCCGCCGCTTCCTACGCCTTCGACCACGCCTGGTTCACGTTGCCGGCCGGCTTCCCGCTCGGCGACTGCCACGCCCTGGCGGTCGATCAGCGCGACCACGTCTTCCTGCTCCAGCAGAACGGCAACGACAAGCATCCCGCCGTACTCGAGTTCGATCCCAGCGGTCGCTACGTCAACGGCTGGGGCCACCGCTTCGCCCGCGGCGCGCATGGCCTGTGTTACGACAAGCGCGACGGCCAGGAGTTCCTCTACATCGTCGACTACGAGCAGCAGGCCGCGGTGGTGAAGTGCACGCTCGACGGCAAGGAGCTGCTGGCGCTGCCCAAGCCGGTGCACGCTGCCTACCCCAACGGCAATGGCTACCGCCCGACCGACGTGGCCGTCGCGCCCAACGGCGACATCTACGTCACCGACGGCTACGGCGCCTCGCTCATCCACCGCTATGACGCCGCCGGCCGTCTCCAGCAGACCATCGGCTGGAAGGGCAACGGCCCCGGCCAGTTCGAATGCCCGCACGGCATCTGCATCGACACCCGCGGCGCCGAGCCGGTGCTGCTGGTCGCCGACCGCGCCAACATCCGCGTGCAGGTGCTGTCGCTCAGCGGCGAGCACCGCCGCACCATCACCTCCAAGGGCCTGCGCTATCCCTGCACCGTGCGCGTGCAGGGCGACGCCACCATCATCCCCGACCTGTTCGGCGCGGTGCTGGTGTGGGACCGCGAGTACAACCACGTCGCCACCATCGGGGCCCACCCCGACATGCGCCCCGGCGAATGGCCGAAGCACGTCGCCGGCTATCCCAGCGTGCCGCGCGAGGACCGCATCGACGGCCGCTTCATCAGTCCGCACGGCATCGCCCGCGATTCCAAGGGGAACATCTATGTCGGCGAGTGGCTCCGCGATGGCGGCAGGCTGACCAAGCTGACGCCGCGATAGTGCTGCGCTGATTGCATTCCGCGTCCGGGAACGCTACCCTGGCGCGCCATGCATACCCGCGCCCTCATCTCCGCCACCCTCCTGGCCGCGTGCGCCGCGCCGGCGTTCGCAGCCGATGACGGCACCTGGGACTACTGGGTACGCGTCCAGGCCTCGGTCGGGTCGCTCGGCCTCGACGGCGATGCCTCCTTCAGCGACAATGGCCTCGGCGGCACCACCTTCGACGTCGCCGATGTCGGCCTCGACAGCACCGAGGTCACGCCGGCCTTCGAACTCGGGCTGACCACCCCGCTGCTCTCCTTCCATGGCTTCCTCGGCTACCAGGAGTGGTCGACCGATGGCTCGGCGACGCTCAGCCAGACGATCAACTTCGGCGGCCAGTCCTTCACCGGCGGCACCGCGGTCGACAGCAAGGCCACGCTCAGCGATCTCTACGCCGAGTTCTGCTGGGGACCGATCGAGCTGAATCTCGCCGGCTTCAGCATCGGCCTGGCCGCGCACCAGCTCGGCATCGAGACCGAGCTGAGCGCCGCCGGCACCTCGGCCAAGCTCGACGAGTCCGGCGTCGTCCCCACCCTGGCGCTGCGCGGCTACGTCGCCCCGCTCGACATGCTGGAGTGCGAAGTGATGCTGCACGGCCTGGCCGTGCCGCTCGGCGACATGAGCGGCTCCTATTTCTCCGCTCAGGCCCAGGTCTCGTACTACCCCTTCGACTACGTCGGCGTCTTCCTCGGCTACAAGCACACCGCCATCGACATCGAGATCGAAAGCGGCGACAGCAAGGCCAAGGCCAACGTCTCGCTCTCCGGCCCATTCCTTGGCGTTGCGGCGCAGTTCTAGCCCTTGAACGCCCGCGGATCCCCACTACAAGCCCCACACATGCAGCTGGAGCGAATTATCCGCGCCGACTGATCCGCCTTCGCCACGCGAAGCCCGGTATGGGGCCTTTCGCCGTTGGCGAAGGGCCCCTTTTCATGTCTGAAGGCAACCCATGAGCGATCTCGAAGTCTACGACACCACTCTCCGCGACGGCTCGCAGGGCGAAGGCGTCAACCTCAGCCTGGCCGACAAGCTGCACCTGGCCAAGGTCCTGGACTGGCTCGGCGTCGCCTGGATCGAGGGTGGCTGGCCGATGTCCAACGACAAGGACAAGGCCTTCTTCCGCGAGGTCCGCGGGCTCGGCTTGCAGACCGCGAAGATCTCCGCCTTCGGCTCGACCCGCCACTTCAAGAACCTCCCGCAGGACGATCCCAACCTCCAGGCCCTGGTCACCGCCGCCGCCGACGCCACCTGCATCTTCGGCAAGACCTGGGACCTGCACGTGCGCGAGGCCCTGCGTGTCAGCCTCGACGACAACCTGGAGATGATCTCCAGCTCGGTCGCCTTCCTCGCCAAGGCGACGGGCAAGCCCGTCTTCTACGACGCCGAGCACTTCTTCGACGGCTACAAGGCCAACGCCGACTACGCCCTGCGCACCCTCGAGGCGGCGCACCGGGCCGGCGCCCAGCGCCTGGTGCTGTGCGACACCAACGGCGGCACCCTGCCCGAGCAGGTCGTGGCCGCGCTGCAGGCGGTGCGCACCCGGCTGCCCGACGCCAAGCTCGGCATCCATGTGCACAACGACGGCGGCGTGGCGGTGGCCAACACCCTGGCCGCGGTCGGCGCCGGCTGCATCCAGGTCCAGGGCACGATCAACGGCGTCGGCGAGCGCTGCGGCAACGTCGACCTGTGCGCGGTCATCGCCAACGCCGAGCTGAAGCTGGGCCGGCGCTGCCTGCCCGAGGGCCATCTGGTTCGACTGACCGAGGCCAGCCGCGCGGTGTGGGAGCGCATCAACCTCTCCGGCCCGACCAACCAGGCCTTCGTCGGCCGCGCCGCCTTCGCCCACAAGGGCGGCATCCACGTCAGCGCGGTGCAGCGGAATGCACTGACCTACGAGCACGTCACTCCGGAATCGGTCGGCAACGAGCGTCGCATCCTCATCTCCGAGCTGGCCGGCCGTTCGAACGTGCAGGCCAAGCTGGCCTCGCGCTTCCCCGGCCTGTCCGACCCGGCGGTGCAGAAGGCCGTGCTCGACGAGGTGGTCGACAAGGAGAACCGCGGCTGGTCGTTCGAGGCCGCCGAAGGCTCGTTCGAGCTGCTGGTGCGCCGCCATCTCGGCACATGGAAGCCAGCCTTCAAGCTGCACCACTACCGCGTCCACGGCCTCGGCACCGACACCCACGACCATCTGGTCGAGGGCACGGTCAAGATCGAGGTTGGCGGTGAGAACCGCCTCAAGGTCGCCGAGGGCCACGGTCCGGTCGACGCGCTGAACCACGCCCTGCAGGAGGCATTGCGCCCGACCTACCCGCAGCTGACCGACCTGCACCTGACCGACTACAAGGTGCGCGTGGTCGACTCGAAAATCGGCACTGCGGCCCAGGTCCGCGTGCTGATCGAGCACCAGTTCCACGGCCGCACCATCAGCACCATCGGCGTCAGCGAGAACATCATCGAGGCGAGCTGGGAGGCGCTGGTCGAAGGCGTGGAGTGCGCGCTTCAAGATTAGCTTGGGGGCTTGCGCCCCCACGGCCGGACGGCCTGCCCCCCGGGCTTTGTCGGAGTTCGATTCCGTCGCAAGCTCCGGAATCGTGGGCGGATGGCTTCGCCATTGTATCCGCCCACCACTCCTCGGCGCCCGATCCTCGCCTTCGGCTGCGGCCAGGGGTCGCCCCTGGACCCCAAGCTACAGCCCGGCGCCGAATTCGCTGAAGAGGGCGATCCAGCCGTCGACCATGGGGATGGCGGCGGCGAGCAGCAGGCAGCCGCCGGCGATGTAGCCGAGGGACATCACCGTCCACCACAGCCGGCGACGGGCGCGCGATTCGGCCTCGCGGTGGTAGCTGGCGAGACGGCGGCAGTGCGCTTCCGCTCCCGGATCGGACAGCACCGGGGACAACCGTTCGAGATCCTCGCCCAGCAGCGGCGCCAGGCTGCCCTCGGGCAGGCGCCAACACGCGACCAGCGCGGCCTTCTCGTAGGCGGTCGCCAAGCGGGCATGCAGCGCACCGGCCGCCAGGAACGGGAAGCGGCGGGTCGCGCCTGCACTGATCAGCAGCACGACCCCGGCCAGCAGCACGGCGGCGGCGGCGAGCCAGCCGGCATGCGGCGACGGGCCGAACCAGGCGACGAGCACGATGCCGGCGGTCATCGCGACGAGCCCGCACAGCGGATGTGCGACCCGTGCGACAGCCGCCACGCGGTCGGCCCGCCGCATGCGTAGCCATTCGGCGACCAGCAGGGCCGCTTCGGCGGTGCCGGGGCGGGGCCCGGCGAGCAGATCGGCCAGTTCCGGCCCGAGAGCGCCGGACAGGGCCGCCGGCAAGGGCTCGCCACGTTCAAGACGCTCGGCAACCGTCGTCGCCAGGGGATGATCGAGTTCGCGCAGGGCTGGAGGCAGCGGCCGGCGCTCGGCCGCGGTGGCGGCGATCACGCGCAAGATCTGCTCGATCATGGCGAACGCTCCCAGACTTCGCGTCCGTCGGCGCTGATGCGGTAGGTGCCGCGCTGATCAACGGCGCTGACCGCGCCCTGCGCGCCGACCACGATGCGCCAGCCATCGACGGCCAGGTCCGTGCCGGACGGCAGCATGCGGGCCCCCAGGCACCACTCGCGACCCTGGATGCGGGCTTGGTGCTGACGCGACTGGTGCGTGCGCTGGGCGGTGCTGGTGAGGATGGTCGCCGCAAGCAGCCCGATCGCCCCGGCAGCGAGCAGCACGGTCGGCAGGACGAAGGCGCGGCGGCTCATCGTGGCTCCTCGATGCGACGCGTAGGCAAACCGGCGGGAGTCATGTGGACGATCACGCCGCGGTCGGACTGCTCGACCGAGAAGGCAGACACCGCCACCTGCAACCGGCCGTTGCGTACCAGCTGGCCGTCCTCGACCCGCCAGATCACGGCCGGCCGGTCCCCGGCGGACACCTGCAACGCTGCGCCCTCGCGCCGGCCCTTGCCAGCGCTGAGATCGCGGCGCAGTTGCAGGCAGGCCTGCTCTGCGCGTGCGCCGATGAGCGGATCGATGGCGGCAAGCCGCTGCAGCCGGGTCAGGCTTTCGAAAGCGCTGACGAACACCATGGCGGCGATGGCGAGCATCGCCGACATTTCGATGAGGGTGGAGCCGCGGGTCATGGCCTGTCTCCGACCGGCCGCAGCGTCGACAACCGCACGCCCTGCCCGCGCACCGTCAGCTGCTCGACCCCCGCCGCGATCTGGCGGACCTCGCAGGTCCATCCCGGGGCGGTGATCTCGCCGCCGGTACGCCAGCGGGCGAGCATGTTCTGCGCTTCTTCGAGCCGGGCAGAAGCCTCGTCGACCTGGCGGCGCTGACGCGCTCCGGCATAGGCGCCGGTGATCAGGGTGGCGATCAGCCCGATCCCGACCAGCGCGGCGAGCAGTTCGGGGAACACGGCACCGGCGCGGTGGATGGTTCTCATGGCTGGACCTCGACGCTGGCAAGCAGCGAGATCAGGAGCTGCATGATGCCGATGACGACCACCCCGATGGGGATCGCGGCGACGATCGGGGCGAAGGCGGCGACCAGCGATGGCACCCAGGCATTGCGCATGACCTCGCGCCGCTCCTCCTCCGCCAGGCGTCGGGCGAGATCTGCGGGGTCTGCCGCCCGCCAGCCAGCAGCGGCGCACAGTTCGGCGAATCCGCCCGCCTGGCCGAGGGTCGCTTCGGGCAGGCGCGCCAGGCTGCCGACCAGCAGCAGGCGGGCGGAGGCCTGCCGCCGGCGGCGCCGCCAGCGCAGCGCCAGGACCAGGCTCCAACCCGCCATCGCCGCCACGATGGCAGCGAACATCAGTGGCATGGCGAAGGGCATCAGCGCCTTGTAGGCCGCTAGCAAGGGCGGTGCGGGAAGCCCGAGATCGTACAGGATCCATTCGAATTTGGGCAGGATGAAGATCGAGAGGAACCAGAGCATGGCCACGACAGCGGCGCCTTCCGCCATCAGGAAGGCCTGCTGGCGCACGGCCAGCGGGTTTGCCCGCTCGCGGTCGGTGATCGCGGCGCACCACTGCGAGAAGGCGCCCGGACCCTGGTGCAACGCCTGAGCCGCCTGCGCCCGCAGGCCGGCAGGCAGCAGGCCGGAGGTGGCCAGAACCTCGGCTGGCAGCATGCCTGCCGCGACGTGGTCTGCTGCACGGCCGAGGCGCCACGGCCACGGCCACGGCATCTCCAGACGCAACCCGCGCAGCACCGGTTCCCAGCCACGCCCCTCGCGCACGGCTGCCGACAGCCGCGCCAGCAGCAACGACACCGCGGAGGTGGAGTGGGTTGCGAGGATCAGGCGACCGACCGCGACCAGGGCCTGCCAGCTCACCAGGAGGCCAAGCAGCACACCGACGGCCGAACCGACGACCACGAGGATGGACACGATATCGCGCATGTTCAGCCCCCACCCGAATTGAGCTGCTCGACGACGGAGATCAGCGGCAGGAACAGCGCCAGCACCGCGATGAAGATGCCGAAGGCGAAACCGACCATGAGCAGCGCACGGGCCTCGACCTGGGCAGGTTCGAGAGCGTAGATCAGCCGCTGGCGCGCCGTGGAGCGCAATTCCTCGAGCGACGATGCCTCGGCCGCGGAGGGCAGCAGGCCGAGGGCCTGCAGCACGCCAGCCGCAGTGCTGGCCCGGGCTGCCTCCCGCCAATTGTGACCGAGGGCGCGGAGCCGGGTGAGGATGCGCCACGTGCGCCAGCTCAGGTCCCAGGCCGGCCGGTCCTGGCGCAGGGAGGAGATGCGCACCTTGATGCCCCACGATACCGGCATGCCATAGTGGCGCGGCTCGTCGTCGCGGGCGATCGCCGCCTCGACCAGTTCAAGCATCGCGGCTTGGCGGTGCACCTCGACCCACCACAGATGGGTGATGTGGCGCAGTCCGCGCAGTTGGTGGAGCATGTTCATCAGGCACACCATCGCCACCGCGCCGAGCAACGGCATGAATACGCCGATGTATGAAGCCTCGATCATGAAGACGGTCATCGCCGGAAGGCGGATGTTCAGGTCGCGGAAGATCTGTTCGAAGGCGGACATCACACCGCTGACCTGCAGCAGGGCCACCGGGACCAGCATGACCGTCGCCAGGACGACCGGGAACCAGCGGATGAGCAGCAGCCCGCGAACCGGCGTCAGGCTCTCGGCGGCCAGCCGGTCGCAGGCCGCCACCGGATCGGCAGCCTCGCCCATGGCCTCGGCCGCGCGACGATCGATCAGCCGGTGGCGCTGCAGCACCTCCGGCAGCGGGTCGCCGGCGGCCAGGGCCGGTCCGAGGCGTTCGCTCCACGGCCGCAGCAGCGGGTCGCCCTCGGCCAAACGGGCCAGGCCGCGCCCGAGGGGTTCGCGCTGGCGCACGACCAGGGCGATGGCGGCGAGGACGTCGGCGCGATGCGGATGCAGCCAGGGCGTCCTCATGCCACGCTCCGTGCCAGCTCGGCGTCGGTGGTCACGCCGCCGGCGACCAGAGCGGCTGCCTGCTCGTCGAGGTCGGCTGCCAGCAGCGGCGGCAGCCCGCCGGCCAGTCGGGTGCGGTTGGCGTCATCGAGCAGCAGCAGGTCGCACACCGGCACGCGGCCGAGGAAGCCTCCGTCGCACGCGGCGCAGCCGGCGCCGCCGCAGGCGTCGTGACGGCGACGCACCAGCCGCTGGGCCAGCACCAGCGACAGGGCCGAGCGCAGATGGTCGCGATCCACGCCGAGGTCGGTCAGGCGCCGCACCGCCTCGGCGGCCCGGCCGCAATGCAGCGTGCTGATGACCAGATGGCCGGTGAGGGCAGCGGTGAGACAGGCGGCGGCGGTGGCACGATCGCGCACCTCGCCGACCACCAGCACATCGGCATCCTGGCGCAGCGCCGCGGCGAGGGCTTCGCCGTAGCCGAAGCCCCGCGCCGGCGACACCGCCACCTGGGCGAGGCCAGGAATGCGGCGTTCGACCGGATCCTCGATCGTCACCACCTGGCGGTCGGTGCGCTCGGCGGCCAGTTCAGCCAGCAGGCTGTGGATGGTCGTGGTCTTGCCCGAGCCGGTCGGCCCGGTGACCAGCAGCAGGCCGTCGCGGCGGCGCAGCGCCTGGCGCAGCTGCGCGAGGACGCCGGCGTCGAGGCGGAGAGCCTCGGGCTTGGGCAACGCGCCGAGCACAGGCAGGCGGAGGGCGAGGCGCTGGCCGCGCACCGTCGGCAGGCAGGCCAGACGGACGTCGCCAGGCATGCCGAAGGTGCCGCCGGCGATCGCGCCGTCCTGCGGTTCATCGGTGATGTAGGCGGGCAGGCCGGCGAGGGCCTTGAGCCGCGCGACCGCCTGGGCGGCAGCATCGACCGGGATGCGGCCGACCGGGCTGCGCAGGCCATCACGGCGGGCGACCAGCAGCAGCGAACCGTCGTCCTGCGGCTCGGCGACCACGTCGGAGGCGCCAGCGCCGGCCGCCTGCGCCACCAGCCGCTCGATCAGCGATATCGGGCTCATGGCTGGGCCTCCTGCAATTGCTGGTAGAGACGCCCGCGCTGGGCGAGGGTGGGATCGTCGAGCCGCACCTCGGTCGCGTCGCGCAGCCAGCGGCTGCCGGCATCGAACAACCGCGAGCCGCCCCAGCCGAGGCCGACCAGCAGCAGAGCCGCCGCCGCCAGGCCGCCAACACGCAGGCCGGCGATGACGAAGCCGGCGCGGCGTTCGGCCTGCTCGGCGGCGATGCGCAGCATGGTGCCGGCGGTGAACACTGCGGCGTCGGCCTCGGCGGCGACGCGTACCGTCCAGCCATCGGTGAAGGCGGTCGGGCCGCGCTCGGGCAGCAGGCGCTGCTCGGCCGTCTCGGCGATCAGCAGGTGGCGGCGCAGCAGCCGGCCGAGGGCCGGGTCGGCCGCGATCCGGCGCGCCAGCTCGCGCTCGACCTCGGGATCGGCGGGGCCGTCGAGGAAGCGCCCGATCAGGTCGCGGTCTTCCGCTGATCCGATCATGATGCTGCTCCCGCCAAACGATCCTCGACGCAGCGGCGCACCAGCTCGCGCACCCGGAACAGGGCCTGGCGCACCGCGTTGCCGTCGCGTCCGAGCCTGGTGCCGAGCGCGTTGGCATCGCACTCCTCCTCGTAGCGGAGACGCAGCAGGTCGCGGCTGTGGGCCGGCAGGAGCTCCAGGCAGGCATGGAGATGGCGGGTCGCCTGTTCGGCATCCTCGTCCTCGACCTCGTCGATCGCGGCGAGAGCCGCGGCCAGCGACGGCTCGACCGTGCGACCACGCTGGTTGCGCCGGCGTTCGTTGGCGGCCAGCAGCTTGGCGATGCCCTTGAGCCAGGCGGCGAACGGACGGGAGGCGTCGTAGTCGGCGAAACGGCGGTAGGCGACCAGGAAGGCCTCCTGGGCCACATCGTCGACCGAACCGGCAGCCACCCCGAGGGAACGGACATAGGCGCGCAGCCAGCCCTGGTGTTCGGCGACCAGGACGGTGAAGCGGGCGTGCAGGTCGCGCAAGTCGTCCATCTGCCCCCCTTTGTCGCCAGGTCCTGGGGCGTTACGGGGCAATCGCCGGCTCAGGGGCCTCGGCCAACCGCTGGGCCTCTCCCGGCACTCCCAGCCGGCTGCGAGCCAAACGCTGCCGTATCCAGTATGGGATGGACTTGTCGACGGGCATGCTGCCCCGGCCTTCTATGGCCATGCCCGGCTGTTTCACGCGGAATCGCCCTCGGTGGCAGCCCGGTCCCTACGGAACCCGTTTCCATGGCGCGAGCGCCACCCGCGACATCTCACGCTTGTACCATTCCCGGCCAAGTCCTCGGCCATCCAGGGCCACAGCCTCGGCGAGCAGCCGCTGCGCCTCGCGGGTGTCGCCATTGGCAGCGACGAGGCGAGCAGAGCACCAGCGGACCAGATGATCGTTGCCGAGGTCGCGAGCGGTGGCGATGCACTCAGCGGCCTCTGCCCGGCCGGAGGCCGACTGCGCACCGATCACGGAGAGCGCGGCGTAGGCATGGGCGCTGGCCTCGTCGATCTCGAGCAACTCGCCGGCAGCGACGATGGCGCGGTCCGAGTCGCCGGCAGCGATCAAGGCGAATACGCGGTCTTCGACCAGTCCAGCCCACACCGCCAGGCTTTCCTTCTTCGGTCCCTTCACGCGGGCGCGGATGCTGGCCGGATCAGCCTTCGCCAATGCGACAGCACGGTCCAACGCGGCTACCGCTGCGGCACCCAACTGCTGATCCGACTCCAGGCGGGCCCGGGCCAGCAGGACCCGACCCAGCGCAGCGTGGGTCCGCCAATCCTCCGGAGCGGCTGCGACTCCCTTCTCGGCATACTGCTGAGCCCCGACCGGATCGAGACGGAAGCCGATCGAGTCAAGCGCCGCAGCCGCGTACTCGGCCCCGGTGCGGGGTTCGATACCGTGGATGTGGGCCAGCCACTCGCTGTGCAGGTCTGCTGGACGCTTGCCGATGTTGCGGACGAACAGCTCCATCGCCGACTGGTCGCCCCCACTGCGCAGGGCCAGCAGGTAGCTCACGAACAGCTTGCGGTACTTTCCCTTGGCCCCTTGGAGGAGGAAATGCACCAGCGACCAGCCTCGCGGATAATACTCGACCGAATAGTTGCGATGAGCGCAGGTGACGATGTCATCGAGATTGATGGGGCCCTGACCGAGCATATCGCGCAGGTGCCATAACCGGCTCCACGGCACCGCATCAGGATCGACCCGGTCCTCCAGCCGCTGGGCATCCTCGAAGTACACCGCCAAGCCTTCATCGGTCCACGTCGGCACCTCGCGCTTGGCGAAGCGGTTGACGATCAGATGGGTCGTCTCGTGGAACAGGACGCTGAGAGTCGACTCCATGTTGCCGGCGTAGAAGCAGCGGATCAGGTCTTTGCCTGGCACGTAGTAGCCCAGCACCCCATTCGCCACAGCTATCCCGCTTGCCGCGCTGACGCGCTGGAACTCCGCTTGATCGGCATACACCTCGACTGGGATCTGCGCCTGGGCGCCGCGAAGCAGGAACATCCGGTTGGCGACCGTATAGTACTGCTCCATGGCCAGCGATATCTCCTCGACCACGCGCACCTGCGCGTTGCTCGTAATGGTGAAATGTGCAGTCTTCGTTTCCCAGGCCTTGTCCCACCCGGACCTGGCGCGCAACTTGGCACGAAGAGCGTCTCGCCGAGCAACCAGCTTGCGCTGCTGCGCTGGTGGCATCCAGCGGCCGAGCCAGCGGACCCACTTCTTGGCCAGATAGAGTTCCTCACCAGCAAGCCATTGGCCGTCGATCTGCTCATAGCCAAGTAGCGAGCGAGCCTTGGGATGCCCTGGCTTGGCCTTCAATATGTCATTGAGCAGGTCTATGGCCTGGTTGGCAAGCCCCTTGCCCTGAGCCCATGATGCCAAGGTAACCCGTTCCTCGATCTGATCCACGCCGAGGCGTGCCAGACGATCGGCGAATTCGATCTCGGCTTTCGATTCGGCACCAGCCAATACAGCAGTCAGCAGGAAAACCAGGAGGCTGACTCGCACATGATGGGCGCGCGGCATGACGACTCCCTTTCGGAGAAGACGGCCTGGATGGGATCATCCGCAGCCCCGAGGTGCGGCCGGTGCCGTCCATGCGGGGTGAATCACTGCTGATTGCAGGCGTTAACCGCCGAATGTTGAAGTCGACGAAGTCGAAGTAATGACCCGCCGGTTCCACTTCGATGGCCTGTCGCAGGCAAACTGTACGGACCAGCCCCTGATGCCTGGCCACCAGCTCGGCGACGCTCCCCGGTCCCCGTCGCGGAAGACTGCCAGCAGTTTGCTGTAGGGTGTATCCTGCATTACATTCTCCTATGCCCGAGAGAGGGCAGGATCTGACAGAGGTTCTGCGCCATGCGCAGGAGGTAACCTGCCAGGTTGGAGGCGGCCGCCGGGCGGGCCGGATCACGTGCGATGCGCATGAACACCTCCTGGACGGCATCTTCGGCGAGCGAGGACGATCCGGTGGTGACCAAAGCCGCGCGGTAGCACATGGCTCCGTGCAGTTCGTAGAGTGCGGCGAGGGCCGCACGGTCGCCGGCGGCAAGACGTCGTCGCAGGTCGGGGTCGGGGTCGTCCACGGTTCTGCCATCTGACGTGGACGCCCCCAGGTTCCGTCTTGGGTTCTTTTGGACCAGGTCGGCCGATGTCACCTCGGCTGCAATCCAATTCGGGGGCCCGCGAGGTCCGGAGGGTGGGCAGGGCCGCCTCATCGCCGACTGCGACCGCCTGCAGGAGCACGGAGTCTGGAGTATCCATATCCTCTTATCCGCGCCACGGCCGCGGATTGGACATCGGCTTTCTGCGCACGGCCTCAGGAGACGCATTGTGGTAGGTTCGCTCGTCGCCCATCACGCCGACCGACTTGACCGGCAGCAGCACGGCGAAGGCCTGCCACAGCGCGCGGTTCATACCGGCGGCTTCGATCTCTTCGCGGACGATCG
>JALHRW010000081.1 GCA_022841245.1 Planctomycetota bacterium | reverse complement strand
GCGCGGCCAGCGCGTCGACGCCCGCCGCCGCTGGTTGGCGGTGGCGCGGCGGGTGAAGGGACGCATCCACGTCGATGCCGGCGCGGCGCGCGCCCTGATCCAGCGCGGCACCAGCCTCCTGCCGGCCGGCATCGTCCGGGTCGAGGACGGCTTCGGCGTCGGCGATACGGTCGGCATCGTCGATCCGGACGGGTTGGAAATCGCCCGCGGCCTCGCCGCCATCGAAGGCTCCGAGCTGGCGCGCATCTGCGGCAAGCGCTCCGACGCGGCGGCGACGCTGCTCGGCCATGCCCTGCCCAAGGCGGCGGTGCATCGCGACGACCTGCTGGTCCTGGCGCGCTGACCCGCATGACGGATCGGTGACCGGCAGCCGTCCGGCGGGAACCGATAGCGGACTTCGTGCCGGCTCTGTTACCCGTTGCTGGGCAATGAGGTGCGTTGAAATCAGGGGGCCAGCCCTTCCGCCACCCCCCGGCCTGATACGATCCTGGCGATGTCTGACAATGAGCCCGGCCCCGGCGGCTACCGTTTGATGAAGGAGCTGATCGGCAAGCAGCCGAAGCTGGTCTTCTTCATCCTGCTGCTCGCCTTCCTCGGCCCGCTGGTGACGGCGCCGACGCCGTATCTCGGCAAGATCATCATCGATGACCTCATCTTCCGCCAGCAGTCGGGCGCCACTCCCGGGGTCGACGCCGTCCTGGGCGTGTCCTCGAACATCTGGATGCTCGCCGGCCTGGTCGTGCTCGGCGTGCTGCTCAAGCTGCTCGGCACGGTGATCGGCGGCTGGCAGAGCCACTACATCCTGCAGATCACCCGCAACGGCCTCTACGACGTGCGCGTCGACGCCGCCGAGCGCGTCATGGGCGCGCCGATGAAGGAGCTCGAGACGATGTCGCCGGGCAAGGTGGCGTCGCGGCTGACCAACGATCCGAACCACGTCGACGGCGCCGTGTTCACCATCCTGCGCTCGTGCCTGAACGCGGTGTTCACCGTGCTGGTGGTGATGTGCTTCATGCTCTTCCTCGATCCGTTCCTCACCCTCGTGGTGCTGGCGACCATGCCGATCACCGCGCTGCTGTCGATCTCGTGGTACCGCCGGCTGCGCGACTTCTCGCGCGAGGAGAGCGATCGTTCCGCCGCACTGTCGGCGACCTCGGCCGAGATCATCGGCGCGGTCAAGGTGATCCGCGCCTTCAGCGCCGAGCGCACCTTCCTGCGGCGTATCCGCGAGAAGAGCGAGGCGCTGCGTTTCGAGGGCATCCGCCACTGGACCGTCTACCACATGGTCGCCGGCCTGCTCGGCACCCTCACCAGCCTGGGTGCCGACATCTTCCTCTTCGTCGGCGGCGTGCTCGCGATCCAGGGCAAGATCAGCTTCGGCGAGTTCTTCGCCTTCGCCGGCTACCAGGGCATGCTGTGGGGCCCGATCAACACCCTGCTGACCACCGGCCAGACCATGCAGATCGGCGCCGCCAGCGCCGACAAGCTCTCCGAGGTCATGGCCACGCCCCAGGAACCGCATTTGGCGCGTCCCGCGCAGCCGGCGCCTGAGCACTTCCGCGGCGCCATCGTCGCCGACAAGCTGCGCTTCAGCTACGACGGCACCGACGACGTGCTGCGCGACGTCGACCTGGTGATCAAGCCAGGGACGATGACCGCCCTGGTCGGCCAGAGCGGCAGCGGCAAGACCACGCTGGCCAACATGATGCTCGGCTTCTACCTGCCCACGGGCGGCAAGCTGCTGATCGATGACATCGACGTGCGCCAGTGGGACCTGCGCCGGCTGCGCGAGCAGGTCGGCGTGGTGCTGCAGGACTCGCTGATGTTCGACGACACCCTGCGCGCCAACCTGACCATGGGCCGCGAAGGCTGGTCTGACGAGCAGCTGTGGGCTGCTCTGCGCGCCGCCCATCTCGAAGACGCGGTGCGCAGCATGTCCACCGGACTGGATACCCGCCTGGGCATGTCCGGGACGCGCCTGTCGGGCGGCCAACGCCAGCGCCTGGCTATCGCCCGCGTCTTCCTGCGCGACCCCAAGCTGATCATCCTCGATGAGGCGACCAGCGCGTTGGATTCGGAGACCGAGAAGCAGATCCAGCGCTCGTTCGATGCGCTGATGGTGGGGCGCACCTCGGTGGTCATCGCGCACCGCCTCTCGACCATCTTCCGCGCCGACCAGATCGTGGTGATGCACGCCGGCCGCATCATCGAGGTCGGCACCCATGACGAGCTGCTCAAGAAGTGCGATGGCCGCTATCGCGATCTGTTCCAGGCCCAGGTCGAAGGCATGGTGCCGATGAGCGGCGCCACGCGTCATCAGCGGGGGCCGGCATGAGCGTCCCCGGCAACCACCACAGCCAGCGCCTGTTGGCGCAGGCCCTGCCCAAATCGGTCGCCCCCGGCTGGATGACCTGGGTGTTCGTCGGCGCGGCGTGCCTCGCCGTGATCTGCACCGGCGTCGTGCTGCTCGGGCCGATGGACGAGCGCGTCATCGCCCCAGGCGTGGTGCGGCCGGCCGACTACGCCCTGGTCTTCCCCGCCGCGGAGGGCACGGTCGCCGAGGTGACGGCGCAGACGGGTCAGCGCGTCCAGACGGGCCAGCTGCTCGCCCGCCTCGACTGCCGGGAGCTGGAACGCGAACGCGACACCGTGACCCAGTCGGTGGCCCGGGCCGAGGCCGAGCTGGCCACCGCCGTCGCCGCGGCCATCCAGGCCATCCCGACTGACATGTCGCTGCAGGCGGCCGAGGCGCCGCGCCTGCGCGCCATGACCGAGGAGCGGCGCAAGCTGCTCGAGCGCATGGAGGCGAGCGGCGACGGCCGCGGCCTCTCGCTGGTCGAGCTGGTGCGCGAACGCCTCGCCTTCCAGGCCCTCGAGCGCGAGCTGGAGCGTTCGGAACGGATCGAGGGCCTGCTCGCCGGCACCTGGGCCCAGGCTTCGCGCGACGCCGCCGCGGCGCGGGTGCGCGCCTCCGAGGCGGCGCTCGCCGGTTTGCGCGTGCGCCTGACCCACATCCAGAGCGACATCGCCTTGCGCGAAGTGCGCGCCCCGGCCGACGGCATGCTGGTCAACCGCGCGGTGCGCTTTCCGGGCGAGAAGGTCGTGCTCGGCCAGGCCCTGTTCAAGATCGCCCGCGGCCCGGGCGCCCAGCTGCGCCTCTACGCCGGCGAAGACCGCGTCGACCGCATCCGTCCGGGCATGATGGTGCTGTTCCGCCCCAAGAGCGACCCAGACCGCCTGCGCGCGCCACGCACCGGCCGGGTCGAGGAGGTCGCCCTCGACCGCACGCTGCAGGCCGAGCAGGGCGACGGGCCGCCAGCCGGCACCTACGCCATCGACGTCACGGTCGACGAGCAGGTCGGCGACCTGCCGCTGGGCGCCTCGGTCGAGGCCGAGATCGTGCTCGGCCGGCGCAGCTTCATCCGGCTGCTGATGACCAAGCCGTCAAAGTAGCGCCATGGCCGGTGGCCGGTGGCCGGTGGCCGGTGGCTGCTGGCTGCTGGCTGCTGGCTGCTGGCTGCTGGCCGCTGGCCGCTGGCCGCTGGCCGCTGTCCCCGGGTGGCAATGACATGGATTGCATGCGCCTGCCGGCCCAGCTATCCTCTACCGTTACCATGTTCATGCCTGCCCTCGCTTCGCAGACCAGTGGCCCGCGCCGCATCGAGACCTTCAACTCGGGCGTGCTGCAGGTGCAGCCCGAGAACCTGGTCGAACTGGTCGAGCCGCTGCCGGGGCTCGGCGCCGACCGCGAGTTCCTGGTCTACCGCACCGTCCCCGGGCCGCTGAGCTGGTGGCAGAGCACCACGCGCAAGGACCTGGCGCTGTGCTGCCTCGAGCCCTTCGCTGCCGGGCTCGATCCCGACATGGCGATCGAAGCGGCCCACGCCGAGGCGGTCGGAGCCACGGGGCCGGACGACATCGCTGTCTTCACCATCGTGGTCCTCGAACAGGACGCGAGCCAGACCCGCACCAACCTGCGCGCGCCGATCCTGGTCGGGCGCAGCACGCGCAAGGCGCTGCAGATCGTGCTCGACGATCCCCGCCTGCCGGTGAAGGGCTACCTCGCCGAACTGGCCGCCCGGGCCGCCAAGGCCTGATTCGTGCTGATCCTCGCCAGACGGGCCGGAGAGAAGCTGGTGATCGATGGCGACATCGTCATCACCGTGCTCGAGGTCGGACGCGGCGGTCAGGTCCGCCTCGGTATCGACGCGCCGCGGACGCATCGTGTCCTGCGTGGCGAACTGCTCGACGAAATCAGCGCCGAGAACCGTGGTGCGGCGCTGCGCCCGGATGCCACCCCCGATCTCGGCAGCATCCTCGGCAATCTCCCCAGCAACCCCAATGGAAGCGGCAAGGCCTGACATGCCCCTCTCGCGCGCATCTTTCCAGGACATCATCGAACGCATCCACACCGTGCCCTCGCTGCCTGAGGTGGTGATGCAGGTGTGCCGGCTGGTCAACGACCCGCACGCCAGCGCTGCCCAGATCAACGCCCTGATGGTCAAGGATCCGGCCATGGCGGCGAAGATGCTGCGCATGGTCAACTCGGTGTACTACGGCCTGCCCGAGCCGGTGAATGATCTCGAGAAGGCGATCCTCGTGCTCGGCTTCAAGACCGTGCGCTCGATCGCGCTCAGCGTGTCGGTGCTCAACGCCTTCCAGCAGCAGAGCGCCAACTTCAACATGAAGTCGTTCTGGGCGCACAGCGCGGTCAGCGCCGGCATCTGCCGGCTGATCGCCGGCAAGACCAAGATCTGCGACCCCGAGCTCGCCTTCATCATCGGTCTGCTCAAGGATCTCGGCAAGCTCATCCTGGTCGAGAACGCCGCCGAGGAGGTGCGCGCCGTGGTCGCGGTGGCGCGCGAGTTCCGCCTGTCGTTCCACGTCGCCACCCGCAAGGTCATGGACACCGACGACGGCGAGCTGTGCGCCTGGCTGATGCAGACCTGGAACCTCGACGTCGACCTGATCCAGGCGGTGCGTTCGCAGTACGATCTCGATGCCGTCGACGGCAAGCCGCACGCCCGCCTGGTGGCGATGTGCCAGTTCGCCGAATACCTCTGCGCGCTGAAGAAGATCCGCGTCAGCGGCAACTGCGACGAGCCCGCCCTCGACCCGCGCGTGTGGACCCAGCTCGGGCTCGACAAGACCGCACTGGTCGAAGTGCTGACGGTGGTGAACGACGAGGTCGATAATGCGCGGCAGTTCCTGTTGCTGGCGGGCGGGTAGCCCGCCTGCAACAGTCGGCTTCTAGGGGGTCTCGACCCCCTAGGACCCCCGACCAAGGGGGCCCCCTTGGATCCCCTGCGGGACTGCTGGCCGCGTCCCGGAGCCCCCGCTCGCGCTTCACGCGCTCGCGTCTGGCGCGGACGACAGTCGTGGAGGCATGCTCGGCTCACGCCTGCGCTGCCATAGCGGTACACACGCTCCGGACCGGCGACCGCGCGGCGCTGGCGCGAGTAGGGGGGGCAGAGAGGATGCAGCCATGGACCTTGCGGCGTTCCAGGCACGGATGAAGGAGCTCTACGGCGCCAAGGATGCGGCGCGGGGGCAGGCAGGGACGTTCATGTACCTGATCGAAGAGGTCGGCGAACTGGCCGAGGCCTGCCGCGAGCCCGATAAGCACGACCTGGAAGGGGAGTTCGCCGACTGCCTCGCCTGGCTCGCGTCGCTCGCCAACCTGCATGGCGTCGACCTGGCGGTCGCCGTCGAGGCGAAGTATCCCAGCCGCTGCCCAGCATGCCGGACCAGTCCGTGCGCCTGCGCCACCAAGCCCTGACCGTCGCGCTGGCGGCTGCCTGCCTCAGCGGCGGCGGCTGCGCCCGCCTGCTCGCTTCGATCGTGGCGCCTCAGGAGGCGGCGATGTCAGCCGCGGGGAATGCTGCCAGCTCGCTCTCAGCCCCGGCGCGCAGCGAACTTGTCGGCGTCACCGGGGAGGTCGACCGCTTGCTCAACGGCAAGGCCGCCAACCTGGCCGAGTTGAAGCGCATCAAGCAGGAGCTGGAACGGCGCATGGAGGATCCCCAGCGCGGGTCGGCAGCCCAGGACGAACCGGAACGGCTGAGGCCGTGGCATCCCCGCGCGCCCGAGGAACCTCGGCAGCTCGGGCATAAGGAGATCAGCGACGATCTGCATGTGGGCCAGCCAGCAGTCGAGCGCGGCATCGCGAGGCACGGACCGCTGCCAGACGGCATTCCGGCCGGCGAGCTGCCTGCGCCGCTCGATCTCACCCGCATCAGGCTCGGATCTTGGCGTTAGCTGTTCAGCCGGGATTGGCCGAGGGTGCTTCGCCCGCCGAGGCCACCGCCAGCAACTGCTCGGTCAGGCCGGCCTCGTCCGCGGCGCGCAGGCCGGGATCACGCAGGCGGTGGCTGATGCCGCCGCGTTCGTGCAGCACCATCCAGCTGCCGCCGTCGGGGTCGCGCTCGATGCGGTCGAGCACCAGCTTGCGCGCCCGCAGCAGGCACAGCCCGACGATGTAGCGGAACGCCTGGCGCTGCGGGTCCTCGCTGTCGGCGAGGTCGGCGAAGATGCGGGCCAGCGCGGCAGGATCGAGGCGGATGCGCGCCTTCTGCTTCTCCGGCAGCGGCACCGTGCGCCGCCACCAGCTGAGCGCAGCAGAATGGTCGTAGCCGTCCCAGGCCTCGGCCGCCACATCGACGCGGGCGAAACCGCCCTCGCCCTGCACCAGCATGCCGTAGACCTGCTCGCCAGGCGCCAGCACCCGACCCGTCGCCGCGCATAGCGTCTGCGGAGCACCGACCTTTCCGTCCCAGTCCATGGCCAGAGTCTGGCGCAGCCTTCGAGGGGGTCCAGGGCGCAGCCCTGGCCGCAGCGGAGCGAGGACCCGGCGCCGAGGGGTGGTGGGCGGATACAATGGGCGCAGCCCATCCGCCCACGGTTTCGGAGCTTGCGACGAAACCGAACCCCGACAAAGCCGGTGGGGGCAGGCCCGCTCCGGGCCGTGGGGGCGAAGCCCCCAAGCTACAGCGTCTTCATCTTGTTGGCCGTAAACCACATCTTCTGCGTCTCGATCATCTCGGCCTCGGCCGAGCTGTCGGCCTTGTTCTTCTCGAGATACTTGGCGTAGAGCTCCTTGGCCTGCTTGAGCAGCTTGGCGGCCTCGGCGTACTTGTGGTTGCGCTCGTCGGTCGCCGGCATGTTGGTCGCCTCGCCCAGGATGCCGCGGCCCTTGTCGCGCAGACCGCGAGCGGACGCCACTGAGGCATCGACCGGTCCGCTGTCAGCCGGGTCTTCAGGGGCCTCCTCCTCCTCAGCAGCGGCGACGATGGCCTTGGCCTTCTCCTCGTTGCCCTGCTTCTTGGCCGCCTCGACCTTGGCGGCGAGCCTGGCGGCAGCCTCCTCGCGCTGGCGGCGCTCGGCCTCCTTGGCAGCGGCGACCATCTCGGCCTGCTTGCCCTCGTAGAACAACCGGGCCTGCTTGGCCTGCTCAGTGTCCTTGAAGCGGCGCTCGATCGAGGCCATGAAGGCGGCGGCCTGCTGTTTGTTGCCGTTCTTGCTGTGCATGACCAGCGAGCCGAAGAGCATGCCGGCGTTGGCTTCGCGCACATTGCGCGCGAGGTCGGGATCGAGGTCGATGGCCTTGTCGAGGTAGCGCACGACCTGATCGTCGAGGCGGAAGCGGTAGGCGTACTTGCCCAGTTCGTACCAGACGAAAGCGTCACGGCGCACGCTCTTGTCCGCCTCGACGCGGGCCGCGCGGCTCGACAGGGCCTGCTGCGCCAGGGCCCGCGCCGCGGTCTGGTCGGCGGGCTGGATGTCGTAGTCGTCGACCGCCATCTCGGCTGGAGTGAACTGCTTCGATCCCTTGACCAGCAGCATGACCTTGCCGGCCTTGCGCTGGGTCTGAACCCAGGCGACCGGGCTGTCGACCACCGGGTTGTAGGGCGGATCCATCTGGGTGATCGGCACGGCCAGGGTCTCGCTGCCGCCACGCACCAGGCGGATCAGGGACGGGTGGGTCTCGAAGTTGCGGCTCAGCTCGTCGCGCTCGTCGAGCTCCTTGAACACCCGCTTCAGCGCCGGAGCGCCGCGTTCGATGTCGCTGGCGCGATCACGGGTCGAGGTCTTGGCCGAGAGCTTGGCGATGCCGCGGGCGAGGCTCTCCGCCTTGTCCCAGTCCATCGCCTTGTAGGCGACTTCGGCATCGGCGAGCAGGCGGGCAGCCTTGGTCTCGTCGGTCGCACCGGCGACCGGTCCGGCCACTGGTCCTGCAACCACCGGCTTGGCGGCTACCGGCGGCGGCTTGGCGAGGTTGATCGTGCCGAGATCGGCCAGCGCGGCGGCCGCTTCGCGCTCACCGAGGGCACCGCCGTCGACGTTGCCGGCCACCGCCGGGCTGTCGCCCGGGGAGTCGGGCTTGCCCGGATCGCCGCCAAGCAGGCTGCGCGTCAGATCGGGCTTCAGTACTGCAGTGACGAACACGCCAAGGATCAGCACTGCGAAGACGAGGTAGCCCCACGGCTTGCCGCGCTTGGTCTTCACCGGCGCCTGGTCGGGGGTCGTGTCATCGGCCATGGGAATTGCTCCGCTCGTGAACAGATGGTAAACGTGCCGGGCGGTGGCCCGTTCACATTCAGTTGCCGGCCGAGTTGTAGCGGGCCAATCCCATGCGCCACAACAGGTTGGCGACCAGGAGGGAGGCGATTGCCACAGCTGGGGCGGCGGCCAGGGGCCACCATGGCCCGCCGATGAAGACCGAGGCGGGGAGGAAGCCGGCAAAGGAGAAGGGGATGACGCAGGTGATCAGCAGTTTCAGCCAGGGGGCGTACAGGCCGACCGGCCAGCGGCCGAACTCCATCAGGTTATAGACCGGCGGCATCATCCCGACGCGGTCCTCGAACCAGAAGCCGAGGGAGGCGAAGGCCATGAACACGCCGACCACGACCACCGTCGCCGACAACAGCATGACCAGGAGCATGGCGAGGTGAGCCGGGCCGTAGTCGAAGCCGGGAATGCGCGCTGCCGCGATCACCATCAGGACGGTGCCGAGGATGGCGCCGGAGAGGTCCTCGATCGCCAGGCGGTCGAAGCAGATCTGCAGGTAGACCGGGTAGGGCCGCAGCAGCACGCGGTCGAGGTTGCCCTCGATGATGTAGCGCGAGTTGAACTGGTAGAGGTTCGAGCACAGGCAGTGGAACAGCGAGATCGGCACCAGCGAGAAGCCGAGCACGAAGAGCAGCTGGTCGGGGCTGTAGCCGCCCAGGCTGTTGGTCTTGCTGGCGTAGATCGAGAGCATGGCCAGGGCGACGCCGCCGCGCAGCAGTTCGTCGAGCATCTGCACGAAGAGGTCGCCGCGGTAGGCCAGCCGCCGCTTCAGGTAGGTGAGGAAGAAGACGAAGGCCAGGCGCACGGGCGGGAGGGTAGCGGACGGCGGTCACCGGCCAGTGGCTAGTGGCTAGTGGCTAGTGGCTAGTGGCTAGTGGCCAGCACCGGCCACCAGCCACCGGCCACCAGCCACCAGCCACCGGCCACCGGCCACTGGCCACGTTGCTGGCCGCTTGTCGCTGGCCGCTGGCTGCTGGCCGCTGGCTGCTGGCTGCTGGCTGCTGGCTGCTGGCTGCTGGCTACTGGCTGCTGGCTGCTGGTCGCTGGCCGCTGGCTGCTGGCTACTGGCTGCTGGCTACTGGCTACTGGCTGCTGGCTGCTGGCCGCTGGCTGCTGGCCGCTGGCTGCTGGCCGCTGGCCGCTGGCTCCCCCTGCGCCACCCCCACCATCCCCGTCATGGCCGAAACCGATGGCAGTACCCGGCCGAGCGACGCCCCGTCGCTCGGCCAGCTCCTCGAACCCCTGCGCGAACCGTTCCGCCGCGTGCGCGGCAAGCTCGCCCTGACCATCCTGTTCGGCTGGGGCAAGTTCTTCATCCCGCTGGCCATCCCCTGGGTCATCGGCCACATCATCGATCAGGTGCTGAAGCCAGCCTTGCCGCCAGCGCAGGCCGGGCCGCTGCTGCTGCAGTTCGGCGCCATCGCGCTCGGTGCGGTGCTGCTGGCAGCGATCGCCACCTACTGGCGGCATGTCCTCGGGGTGCAGTTGCAGTCCGAGGTACAGCACCGCCTGCGCAAGCGGCTGTTCCACCACCTGCAGCGCCTGAGCATGGCCTTCTTCCAGCGCCACCACGCTGGCGCGCTCGGCGCGCGGGTCAGCTCGGACATCGCAGCGGCCGGCGCGCTCTTCGACAAGGGCATCGTGCACTACGCGATGGACATCGCGTTGTTCATCGGCGTAGCGGTGTGGCTGGTGACGGTCAGCTGGCAGCTCACCTTGCTGGCTTGCGTGCCCTTGACCATCACCGGCCTGATCATGTGGCGGGTCACCCCGGCGCTGCGCCAGCAGCAGAAGGCCGTGCAGGAGGGGCAGAGCCGCATCACCGGCATCGCCGCCGAGATGTTCGCCGGCATCACCCTGGTCAAGGCCAGCGCCGGCGAGCACGAGGCCGCTGCCGAATTCGGCGAGCGCTCCTCGCTGGTGCGCAACCTGCAGCGCCAGACCGCGCGCGTGCACGGCCGATTCTCCAGCATCACCCACGCCATGGTGGTGATGAACAGCGCCCTGGTCGCGGTGGCCGGCGCCTGGCTGATCAGCAATGGTTCGAGTGCGCTGACCATCGGCGCCCTGGTCGCGTTCATCATGTACCTGGGCAACCTCAACGGCGCGATGCAGCGCATGATCGACAATCTGCTGCAGCTGCAGGAGAGCTTGGCCGCCCTGGAGCGCATCAACGACTACCTGCACGTCCTGCCCTCGCCGGCCGACAAGCCCGACGCTGGCGAGCCGCCGATCGCCGGCGGGCTGGTCTTCCGCGAGGTGCGCTTCGCCTATCCGGGCAAGCCGCCGGTGCTCGACGGGTTCTCGTTCACCTTCCGGCAGGGTCGCAGCTACGCTCTGGTCGGCCCATCCGGTAGCGGCAAGAGCACGCTGGCCCAGTTGATGCTGCGCTTCTACGACCCCGACGCTGGCGCCGTCCTCGCCGATGGCCACGACCTGCGCGACATGCGTCAGCAGTGGTGGCGCAACCATGTCGCCGTGGTGCTGCAGGATCCGATCCTCTTCTCCACCTCGGTGGCGGACAACATCGACTTCGCGCGCGACGGCGTCAGCCAGACCCAGATCGAGGCCGCCGCTCGCGCCGCGCAGGCGCACGATTTCATCGCCGCGCTGCCCGAGGGCTACGAGACGCCGCTCGGCGAACGAGGCGTCTCGCTGTCGGGCGGCCAGCGCCAGCGCGTCGCCATCGCCCGCGCCCTGCTGCGCGAGCCGAAGCTGCTCATCCTTGACGAGGCGACCAGCGCCCTCGACGCCGTGACCGAGCGCGCGATCAAGCAGGTGGTCGACGGCCTCAAGGGCACGCGCACGGTGGTGGTGATCGCCCACCGCCTGTCGACGATCAAGGACGTCGATGAGATCGTGGTGCTGGAGCGTGGTCGCATCGCCGAGCATGGCGGATATGACGAGTTGCTGGCCAAGGGCGGACTGTTCAGCCGGCTGGTGGCGGAGCAGACGAGGGGGGAGGGGTAGCTGGCAGCTGGGCGCTGGCTAGTGGCAGCTGGCTGCTGGTCTCTGGTCTCTGGTCTCTGGTCTCTGGTCTCTGGTCTCTGGTCTCTGGTCTCGGCACAGACGGTTTATGCGCAGAACCGCTGTGAGTGCAGACGTATATTCTTATCGACGCTTGCGGACCAGCGACCAGCGACCAGCGACCAGCGACCAGCGACCAGCGACCAGCGACCAGCGACCAGCGACCAGCAACCAGCAACCAGCAACCAGCAACCAGCAACCAGCAACCAGCAACCAGCAACCAGCAACCAGCAACCAGCAACCAGCAACCAGCAACCAGCGACCAGCGACCAGCAACCAGCAACCAGCAACCAGCGACCAGCGACCAGCGACCAGCGACCAGCGACCAGTCGCTTAAGCGTCCGTCACCTGCTGCCCATACCCGGGCTCATACACCGTCTCATCGATCAGCTTGCCCAGATCACGCGGGCGCGGGATGTCGGCCAGATCGGCCGAGAAGATGTGCTCGGCGACGACGATGGCGATGGCGCGGCTGACCTGGCGGATGCGCGACAGGGCGGGGAAGATGCGGCCGCAGTCGAGGTCGCCGTGCGCGACCTGCTGCGCCAGAGCCTCGGCCGCGACGATGAACATCTCGTCGGTGACCCGCTTGGCCCGCGTCGCCACCACGCCCAGGCCGAGTCCGGGGAAGATGTAGGCGTTGTTGCACTGTCCGGGCGAGATGAGGTCGTCGCCCCACGGCACCGGCGCGAACGGGCTGCCGCTGGCGAACACCGCGCGGCCAGAGGTGGCGACGTAGGCCTCCTCGGCGCTGCATTCCGCCTTCGATGTCGGGTTCGACAGCGCGAAGATGATCGGCCTCTCGTTGATCCGCCCCATCTCGGTGAGGATATCCGCGGTGAACGCGCGCGTCTGGCCCGACACGCCGACCAGCGCGGTGGGCTTCAGCGCGCGCACTGCGCTGAGCAGGTCCTTGATCGGCGGATGGGCGTGGGCATAGGCCGCCTTGTGCGCGGTCAGGCGGTCGCGCCCCTGCACGATCAGGCCGGACGAATCGACGAACCAGCAGCGCTTGCGCGCCTCGGCCTCGGCCATGCCGCTGGCCACCAGCGAGGCGGTGACCAGGTCGCCGGTGCCGATGCCGGCCTCGCCGGCGCCGAGGAAGAGGATGCGGCTGTCGGCGAGGGTGCCGCCGGTGACGCGCAGCGCCGACAGGAGCCCGGCGAGGGTGACCGAGGCGGTGCCCTGGATGTCGTCGTTGAAGCAGCAGATCTTGTCGCGCCACTGGTCGAGCAGGCGGAAGGCGTTGCTGTTGGCGAAGTCCTCGAACTGCACCAGGCAGCCGGGCCAGCGCTCCTGCACCGCTGCGATGAACTCGCCGATCAGCTGGTCGAACCGCGGACCGCGTTCGCGCCGGCGGCGCAGGCCGAGGTACAGCGGATCGTCAAGCATGGTCTGGTTGTCGGTGCCGACATCGATGGTCACCGGCAGGCAGGTGCGCGGGTCGATGCCGGCGCAGGCGGTGTAGAGCGCCAGCTTGCCGACCGGGATGCCCATGCCGCTCGCGCCCAGATCGCCGAGGCCGAGGATGCGTTCGCCATCGGTGACGACGATGACGCGCACGTCGCTGTTCGGCCAGTTGGCGACGCATTCGCGCACCGCGCCGAGGTCATCGAGCGAGATGAACAGACCGCGCGGCCGGCGGTAGATGTGGCCGTGCTTCTGGCAGGCCAGGCCGACGGTCGGGGTGTAGACGATCGGCATCATCGTCTCGATATGGTCGATGAGCACGCGGTAGAACAGCGTCTCGTTGCGGTCCTGCAGCGAGATGAGCTGGATGTAGCGTTCGAGGTCGTCGCTCTTGCGACGGAAGTTGCCGAGCACCCGCTCCATCTGGGTCTTCATGTCCTGAATCCCCGGCGGCAGCAGACCGCGCAGGCCGAAGGCGCGACGCTCCTCGCAGCTGAAAGCCGTGCCTTTGTTGAAGCGCGGATCCTGCAGCAGCTGAACGCCAGTAAGGCTGTGGGTCATGGTGGCTCCAGCTCACCATGTAATCGCAGCAGACCATGCGCCAAGCCAAGCGGTGAGATTTGTTGCTCACATACTCGAGAGACATGGTCAATCAGTCGGTACTAATAGATTAGTAGACAGCCGCGCGGCACAAACACGCATCGCCGAGCCCAACCAGGCCTAGTTCAAGAAGGCCGCTCCGGCAAAGCCCGCAGGCGAGTCAGCACTTCGCACAGCTGGCCCAGGCGCCATGGCTTGGGCAGGAACGCTAAGCGCTGGTCGTCAGCTCCACCAACAACCTGTCCGCCACCGGCGTAGCCAGAGCTGATGATGATCGGCAGGTCCGCGTGCTCCGCGCGCAGCAGCCGGTAGAGTTCGCGGCCATTGAGTCCGGGCATGGCCAGATCAAGGATCACGCAGTGTACGCCGGCGACTGAACGCAGGCGCTCGCGCGCGACCAGCGGATCGCTGAAGTCTTCGACCTGGAAGCCGATTGAGACAAGCAGTTCGCGTGCCTGCCGTTGAATGCTGGGCTCATCGTCGACCAGGACCACCAGCTCGCCGTTGGCTTTGGTGGTCGGGACGGGGGCGTGCCAATCGCTCAGCGGTGCGTTGCTGGCTGGCAGCAGCATGGCGACTGACGTCCCTTGCCCGACCACAGTGGTGAGCAGGACTCCGCCGCCGTGGGCATGCGCGGTGCCGAGGACGGCCGGCAATCCGAGACCGGTGCCATGGCCTTCCGCCTTGGTGGTGAAGAACGGTTCGAAGATGCGCCCGATCACCTCCGGTGCGATGCCACTGCCGTGGTCCGTCACCTCGATGCGGATGTAGGTGCCGCAGGGGATGGCATGACCGACCGCGTCGGACAGAGCTTGGCTCAGCACCTGACGGCTGGTCGCCAGGCGCAGACGGCCGCCGGCTGGCATGGCGTCGCGGGCGTTGATGCACAGGTTGAGCAGGGACGACTGCATTTCCGAGGGGTCGCCAAGCAGGACGTCGGGCGAGGCGGCGAGATCGAGTTCGATGCGCAGATCGGCATTGGCCGTGCGCGTGAACAGCTCCAGCGCTTCGCGTACCAGGTCGTTGGCCGAGAGCGGGCGCTCCACGACCTTGCCCTTGCGGGCGAAGGCGAGCAGGCGGCGGGTCAGGTCGCCGGCCCGGCCGGAGGCGCTGATGATCGTTTCGAGGTACTGCCGGATGGTCTCGTCCCGGTTGCGCATCAGCGCGAGTTCCGCCGCCCCCATGATGCCACCGAGGACATTGTTGAAGTCATGCGCGATTCCGCCGGCGAGCTGCCCCACCGCATCCATCTTGCTGCTTTCGCGGACGATGCGGTCGTAGAGCTTGAGTTCGCTGATGTCGCGGCCTTCGGCGATGAGGTATTCGACCCGGCCATCCGCTCCACGGTACGGTGTGAGGCTGAAATCGACATCGGCCATGCTGCCATCAGGCAACGGATGGGTGGTGGCGAAGCGGTCGGCCTGGCCGGCGGCGGCCCGTGCGATCGCCTCGTTGAGCCGGCGTCTGGCATCCGCGCTGTGCGACCACCACGGGGTGTCGGCGAATGGCAGGCCGATGACGGCCTGCGCCTCGACTCCGGCCAGGGTTAATGCAGTACGGTTGGCCAAGACCAGCCGCCCATCCAGGTCGAGCAGACCGCAGAGCCCGAGTCCGTGCTCGAGCACGGCGTCGATCTGGTTGCGGCGGCGGAGCATGTCGGCGTGCAGCTCGCGTTCACGGCGATACAGGGCGGCAGCCGAGGAGAGGTACATCGTCGTCATGGCGTACTCGCCCAACGGCAGCCCACTCCACCAGCCCTGGCGCAGGCCGTAGCCATGGATGATCGGCACAAGGAAGGCCAGTGGAGGCAGCAGCAGCAAGCCGGTGGTGGTTGTTCCCAGCACCCGCCGGGCTCGCCACACACACGTGGAGGTGTGACTGATCACGACCAGGCACAGCACGAACCACGGCGTGGTCAACGGGTCGAGGGGTCCCTGCAGGACGGTGATGGGTCCCCACCAGCCGAGATCAAGGTGGTCGATGCGCTCGATGCGCAGGAAGAACTGGCCGCCGGGGCTGGCCACCGCGTGCAACCCGAACAGGATCAGGACGGCGAGGATGAGTCGGTAGAACCAGGTGGATTCCGCTCCGGTGAGCCGCCGATACAGCACCATCGTGGCGCCGGCGAAGACCGCCACCCCCAGCCCGAGGATACGGCAGGCGATGTCCCCGCTGGTCAGATCCGGACAGGCGTTCCGCACCAACTGGGCCAGAGCGAACATGGCGAGGCCCAGGCTCATGGCGCAGAACGGGGTCGAGAGCTGCCGTCGGGCCGGCGGACCCCGCATCATCAGCGCGACCACGCCGGCAGCCAAGGCCGAGCCGGCCAGCATCGCACTGAACACCACCACCGGCGGAATCATGGAGACTGATGTAGCTCCGCGACGGTAGCGGTGCAACCCATGGCAAGTCCTGCCTTGCCAGGAGCCCGTTCGCCATATCGTTCCATCAACATACACCGATGGAGTAACCATGGCCAAGCCTGCCCCCCAGTCGTCTGAGTCCATCATCGCCGATCCCTTGCTGGCTGCGTGGGGCCGCCGCGAGATCGCCATCGCTGAGCACGAGATGCCCGGCCTGATGGCCATCCGCCGCAAGTTCGCCAAGACCAAGGTGCTCAAGGGTGCGCGCATCACCGGCAGCCTGCACATGACGCTGCAGACCGCGGTGCTCATCGAGACGCTGACCGCGCTCGGCGCTGAGGTGCGCTGGGCCTCGTGCAACATCTACAGCACGCAGGATCAGGCCGCCGCCGCCATCGCCGCCACCGGCGTGCCGGTGTTCGCCAAGAAGGGCGAGTCGCTGACCGAGTACTGGGACTACACCCACCGCATCTTCGAGTTCGGCAACCAGGGCCCGACGTTGATCCTCGACGACGGCGGCGATGCCACCCTGCTCATGCACCTCGGCCAGGACGCCGAGAAGAATCCGAAGATCCTCGACAAGAAGCCGGGTAGCGAAGAGGAAGGCATCCTGCTGGCCTCGATCAAGGCCAAGCTGAAGGTCGATCCGACGTGGTACTCGCGCATGGCCAAGGGCATCGTCGGCGTGAGCGAGGAGACGACCACCGGCGTCCACCGCCTGCTCGAGATGGAGAAGCAGGGCAAGCTGCGCTTCCCGGCGATCAACGTCAACGACAGCGTCACCAAGTCGAAGTTCGACAACCTCTACGGCTGCCGCGAGTCGCTGGTCGACGGCATCAAGCGCGCCACCGGCGTGATGATCAGCGGCAAGAAGGCCGTGGTCTGCGGCTACGGCGACGTCGGCAAGGGCTGCGCCCAGGCCCTGCGCGGCCAGGGCGCCACGGTGTTCGTCACCGAGATCGATCCGATCTGCGCCCTGCAGGCCTGCATGGAAGGCTTCCAGGTCGTGACCATGGAGGACATGGCGGCGCGTGGCGACATCTTCGTCACCACCACCGGCAACTGCGACGTGATCACCCGCGGCCACATGGACGCGATGAAGCACAACGCCATCGTCTGCAACATCGGCCACTTCGACTCCGAGATCCAGATCGCTTCGCTGGGCAACCTCAAGTGGGAAGAGATCAAGCCGCAGGTCGACCACGTCATCTGGCCAGACGGCAAGCGCATCATCGTCCTGGCCAAGGGCCGCCTGGTGAACCTCGGCTGCGCCGCCGGCCATCCGTCGTTCGTGATGAGCAACAGCTTCAGCAACCAGACCCTGGCCCAGATCGAACTGTGGACCAACAAGCAGCTCGAGAAGAAGGTCTACCGCCTGCCCAAGCACCTCGACGAGGAGGTCGCGCGCCTGCACCTCGACCAGCTCGGAGCCAAGTTGACCAAGCTGAGCAAGAAGCAGTCGGCGTATCTCTCTGTTCCGGTCGAAGGTCCCTTCAAGGCCGAGCATTACCGCTATTGACCCGGGGACTCCGTCCCCGAACCCCTGCCAGGGCCCTTTCGCCCTGGACCCGCTCGACACGCTGCGCTGACGCTGGCGATTCGCCGAGCGGGGGTTCTCGTTCCAGGCTCGCTGGGCTCACGCCTGCGCTCGCTCGGCGGACGGTTTCCCCCTGCCAGGGCCCCTTCGCCCTGGACCCGCTCGACACGCTGCGCTGACGCTGGCGATTCGCCGAGCGGGGGTTCTCGTTCCAGGCTTGCTGGGCTCACGCCTGCGCTCGCTCGGCGGACGGTTTCCCCCTGCCAGGGCCCCTGACCCGCTCGACACGCTGCGCTGACGCTGGCGATTCGCCGAGCGGGGGTTCTCGTTCCAGGCTCGCTGGGCTCACGCCTGCGCTCGCTCGGCGGACGGTTTCCCCGGGACCTCCGTGCTCCAGCTCGGCCCGGGGCAATGGGATCTCCTTCTACTTGCGTACAGCGGCGAGGTCCGGAACACCGCCCTCCAGGTCGACATCGAGCAGGAGTCCCGGCCTGATGTGCGCGGGCGGATCGACCAGGCGGTAGAGGACCTGGACGGCACGTCCGTCGAGGCGCTCGCCCGGCTTGCCTTGGATGGCGCGCCTCGCCCCGGCTCGGGGCTCGATGCGTTCGTAGCGCAGTTCGATGGGTTTGCCGCGGTCGCCGCGCAGCCAGGCCTGTCCTGGGGCTCCTGGCATCAGCTTCCAGGCCTGGGATTCGTTGACCTCGACCCGTACCAGCAGGCGATCGAGATTGGCGAGAACCACCAGGCCGGGATCTCCTGGAGCGGCCAGCGCCCCGACCATCACCGTGGTCGAGATGACGGTCGCCACGCAGGGCGCGCGGATCTCCAGGCGGGATATCCGGGTCTCCACGCTGGCCACCCGGGCCTGGGCGGCGGCGATGTTGGCGGTGTCGATCTCCAGGCGCTTCCTGGCCACCGCGACATCCTGGGCGTAGGCCGGCAGTCGGGCGTGGGCCAGGGCGGCGGTGGCGTTGGCGACCTCCGCCATGGCCACGGCTTCGGCGAGGCGGGCGCTTTCCAGTTCGCTCTCGACGCCGCGCTCGCCGAGCCGCTCCAGGCGGAGCCGCCTGGATTGGGCCAGCGACAGCTGTGCTTTGGCAACCATCACCTGGGCGGCGGCCGGCTCGGCATCTTCGGCCCGCGGCAGCGATTCCAGCCGGGCCAGTTCAGCCTGCATCGCCATCGCGTTGGCCCGCGCGATGGCCAGTTCGGCTTCGGCCACCGCCAGCTCGCTCTGCGCCACGCGGGCGTCGAGGCAGAACAGCAGGTCGCCGGGAGCGACCTGCTGGCCGACCCGCACCGCCACCGCACTGACCAGCGCCGCCTCCGGTACGCCGATGACGGTGTCGTTGCCGTCCCCCTCGACCAGGCCCGAGGCTGACACCCGCTCAGCCCACGGGCCCTGTGGCGGCAGGTTGGCCAGCGCCGGCACCGCCTTGGGGCGAACGGTTGCGTAGGCGGTCCAGCCGGCGGCGATGAGGCTGATGACGCCGAGCACGGCGAGTGGTGCGAAACGGGTGAGGAGTGTGCGCATGGAGCGATCCTGAGGATGCCGGTCTCAGCCAACCGGGGCGAAAGCTGCGCCGTCGGCCAAGCCGACCGGAACCGACGCTGATGGGGATGCGTTGTCGGCCTGATCAATGGGGACGAAATGCCGGCGGACCATGCGGACGATGTGCCCGTCCTGCATGGTGGCGATGCGGTCGCTGTACTTGAAGACCCGATTGTCGTGGGTGACCACGATCAATGCCCGTCCGGGCTTGATCGCGATGGCGCGCAGGATCTCCATGACCTGGCGGCCCTTCTCGTGGTCGAGGGCGCTGGTGGGTTCGTCGCACACCAGGATGCGCGGGTTGTGGACGATGGCCCGGGCGATGGCCACGCGCTGCTGCTGTCCGCCGGAGAGGCTGTTGGGCAGCGCCTGCATGCGGTCGGACATTTCGACGTCGAAGAGGGCGTCGGCGGCGCGATCCATCGCCCGGCGTCGCGGCAGGCCGCCGATCATCAGGGTCAGGGCGACGTTCTCCTGCACCGTCAGGGTCGGCACCAGATTGTACTGCTGGAAGACGAAGCCGACGTTCCTGGCGCGGAAGTCGGCCTGGGCGCTTTCGGACATCGTCCGCAGGTCTTCGCCGAACAGCCGCAACTCGCCGGCATCCTGCCGGAGGATGCCGGCGACGATCGAAATGAGCGTGGTCTTGCCGCAGCCGGACGGTCCTATCAGCATGAACAGCTCGCCGGCGGCAATGTCGAGGTTGATGCCACGTAGCGCATGTACCGCCGTCAGGCCCTCCCCGAAGGTCTTGACCACCTTGCGCAGGCTGATCGGGTGGTCCATGTCAGCTCCGGAAGACCAGGGCGGGATCGAGCCGCAGGAGCGAGCGCAAGCTGAACGCTGCTGCCGCGAGACTGATCACCATCACGGCGGCGAAGGAGATGGCCAGCAGGGTCGGTTCCAGACGGAAGGACAGGTCGGTGCCTGCGAGGAGCCAGCCGAACGCCGTGGCTGCTCCGGCTCCCAGTGCGAATCCGAGCAGAGCGGTTACGGAAGACTGGATCAGCAGGATGCGCATCAGGCCGCTGTTGCGCATGCCCATGGCCTTGAGCGAGGCGAATATGCGGCGGTTGTCGTTGACGTACTGGCTGAAGGTCTGGCCGGCGATGGCGACTCCGACGATGAATCCGAGCAGGATGGCGATGGCGAAGTTGGCCGGGATGCCGGTCTTATACAGGTAGAAGTCGTAGACGTAATCCGACAGCTCCTGACGGGTGCGGGCCACCAGGCCGGTAGCCGCATCGATGCGTGAGCAGACCTCCCGCGCCTGCGCCGGATCATCAAGGCCTGCGAGGATGAAATTGAAAGCCCGGTCGGTGCCCGGGTTGACGGCCGAGAGATGCGAGCGCATCATGTAGGCCGTGGGAAAGAGCATGAGCGCCAGGGTCGAGCGGCACAGTCCGACCACCTCGACGCTGCGCCCGTTCATGACCATCCGGTCGCCGACCTGCAGCGGCCGCGAGCCACCGCCAGGCAGGTCCTGACGCAGCTTGGTCGATGCTCCGTGGACGTCGATGATGATCGTGTCCGGCCGCATCAGCTCGTCGATCGATCCGGCGACCATCGCTTCGGGGGGCGGGCAGCCGATGCGGGTCGCATCATCGATGCCCAGGACCATCAGCGGTGCGATGACATTGGCTGGATCCCGCGCATAGACCAGGCGTCGCAGCAGCGGGACCGCCCAGCGCACCCCCGTGATGGAACGGACGTTGTCGAGTTCCCGCTCGTTGATCATGTCGTTGGTGTCGAGGTCGGCGATGCCGGGATCGGTGATCCACACCTGGGTCTGCGGCATGTCGGTGATGTGACCGTAGACCAGCACCATGAGTCCGCGGAAGATGCCTCCCTGCTGCGTCATCAGCAGAGATGCGAAAGCCAGGCCGAAGACGATGCCGAAGAATTTGGCCCGATCGCCGACCAGCATCGTCAGAGCGGTGCGGATCATGACGTGACGGTCATTTCGCCGTGCTGCGCGCGGTTTCGACGAGCGCGCAGAGTTCCCTGGCCATGTCTTCGGTATTCGAGTTCTTGATCAGGGTCATGACGGGCACTT
>JALHRW010000080.1 GCA_022841245.1 Planctomycetota bacterium | reverse complement strand
GCCATCCGCAGCGACGATCGTGGCGCACCCTGTCCCGCACGGCATGTCGCCGACGCAGCGCCGGCTGCTGCTGCTCGGAGGCATCGTCGTCGGTCTGCTCGGATTGATCGTGGTCATCGGTGCGGTCAAGGCGCGGCAGCGTCAGCCCGCGCCCGAAGGACCAGCGCTCGAGACTCCGGCCGAAATAGTCATCCCGGACACACCAGCATCCCCGGTTGCATCGCCCGAGACCGGACCAGCCGGCCCGATCGTGACGACACTGCTCGCCGGCAGCGGCATCCTCGGGGCCGAACTTGTCGTTGGACATCCCGCCGCACCAGTCGGCGCCCCGGCCGTCCGCGATGAGCCTCCTCGCATACTGATGAGCCAATTGGGGAAGCTGCGGCTGCGGCCACCGCCGGGCTCAACGCACCTGCTGCTCATCCTCCATCCCGGGCCAGGCGCGTACGAGCGTCAACTGCGTCTCGACGGCCGCAGCCTCGTGCTGCGGCCCGATGCCTGGCAGGTGGTCAGTCAGGCATGCCGCAGCACTGGCGAAGTGATACTCGAGGCCGCCTCGGGCGGACCCTTCTTCTGCGCCGCAGCCGTCGCCGGCCCGACCGCTCCGGCCTGGCAGGATCTCGGCCTGCATGCCAGCATGCTGATCTCGCCAGACGCCGCCCCCCTGCGCGAACTGATGTCCCGGCGTCATCTCACGGCAGACTTCACCCGCTGCGTGTTCATCGCCAAGCCGCTCGCCATGCGCATGTTCGGCGAGGCCGCCAGCCGACATATCGCTGCCAGCTTCATCCAGGGACAGGCGCCGAAGGGCTTGCTGGTCGAGGCCAACGAGATGGAGGATGCGGTGAAGCAGGTGCAGCGTGGCACGCGCTGGTGCTTCATCCTGCTCGATGTCGCCGATGTGCCGACCGGAGCGCTGCGTGCAGACAACTGGTGCGCGGCGGTCGAAGAGGCGTTGCGTCAGGGCACGTTGCTGATCCCGGTCCTCGGCGGCCTGCCCACGCCGCGCAACCAGATCCTGTGGACCGCTTGGCTCGAGCAGGTGCGCAAGCGCCTGCCCGGCCTGCCCATCCTCGATGTCATGGCGGTGCGCGCCTTCCATCTCGCCAACGGCCTGGAGCTGCCCAGCGCCGAGGCTCAAGGCGAAGGTCTGGGGCTGGCCTTGCGCGACTTGCGCGCGCGCCTGGCGACCGCACTGCGACCACAGCCTTAGCACCCTCGGCAGCGGAGGGGTTGGATCGACGGCGGGATGATATATGATCCGCGTCCCGCAGGAGCCGCCATGTACCGCATCCTCGCCAATGACCAGCTCGCTCCGGCCGTGCACCGGCTGGTGATCGCGGCGCCGCAGATCGCCAAGGCGCGGAAGCCAGGCCAGTTCGTCATCGTGCGGCTCGACCAGGGCCACGAGCGCATCCCACTGACCATCGCCGACGGCGATGCGACGGCCGGCACCCTCACCTTGGTGATCCAGGCGATGGGGCATAGCACCAAGGCCATCGTCGCCATGCCGGCAGGTGGCGCGATCCGCGACGTGGCCGGGCCGCTCGGTGCCCCGACCCACCTGCTGGACAAGGGTTTCGCGGTGTGCGTCGGCGGCGGCGTCGGCACGGCGGTGGTCCATCCGATCGCCCAGGCCCTGCATCGCGCGGGTGTGCGCGTCATCTCGATCATCGGCGGGCGCAATCGGCCGCTGGTCATCTATCACGATGAACTCGCCCGCCTGGGCGAGGTGCATGTGTGCACCGACGACGGCTCGTGGGGCCGCAAGGGCCTGGTCACCGACGAGCTCAGCGACGTCTGTGCCGCCGCCCGCCCGGACATCGTCTACGCCGTCGGCCCGGTGCCGATGATGCAGGCGGTGGCCAACACCACCCAGGCGCTCGCCATCCCCACTATCGTCTCGCTCAATCCGGTGATGGTCGACGGCACCGGCATGTGCGGCGGCTGCCGCGTCACGGTCGGCGGCCAGGTCCGCTTCGCCTGCGTCGACGGCCCGGAGTTCGACGCCCACCAGGTCGACTTCGCCGAACTGCGCAGCCGCCTCGGCACCTACAAGATGTTCGAGGCCCAGCCATGCGCAGAAACGTGCAAGGCGAGAACCGCAGCCGACCGCATCACCACGCAGCAACAGCAGCAGCAGTAAGGACGCTCCATGCCGATGTCGCCCAAGGAACGCATGGCGATCCAGCGCCAGAACGTGCCGGCCCAGGATGCCCTGGTCCGTGCAGGGAATTTCAACGAGGTCAACCTCGGATACTCCGTCGAATTGGCGCAGATGGAGGCGGAACGCTGCCTGCAGTGCAAGAACGCCAAGTGCATCGTCGGCTGCCCGGTGACGGTCAACATCCCCCGTTTCATCGACTTCGTCGCCAAGGGCGATCTGAAGTCTGCCGCCGACTCGCTGATGGCTGACAACTGCCTGCCCGCGGTGACCGGCCGGGTCTGCCCGCAGGAGTCGCAGTGCGAGGCGCAGTGCGTGCGCGGCGTGAAGGGCTCGTCGGTGGCGATCGGCGCGCTGGAGCGCTTCGTCGCCGACTGGGCGCGCGAGAACAACGCGGCGGACAGCGTCTGCGCCCCGCGCAGCGGCAAGACGGTGGCCGTGGTCGGCTCCGGCCCCGGCGGCCTGACCGCAGCCGGCGAGCTGGCCCGTCTCGGCCACGACGTGACCGTCTTCGAGGCCTTCCACACCCCCGGCGGCGTGCTGGTCTACGGCATCCCCGAGTTCCGCCTGCCTAAGGACATCGTCGCCAAGGAGGTCGAGCGCCTGCAGCGGCTCGGCGTGATGATCCAGGTCAACGCCATCGTCGGCCGGACCTTCTCGGTCGCCGACCTGCGCCACGACTTCGACGCGGTGTTCATCGCCGTGGGCGCCGGCCTGCCGCAGTTCATGAACGTGCCGGGCGAGAACCTCAAGGGCGTCTACTCGGCCAACGAGTACCTCACCCGGGTCAACCTCATGGGCGCCTGGGACACCAGCGCGCGCACGCCGGTGCTCAAGGGCAAGCGCGTGGTCGTGGTTGGCGGCGGCAATGTGGCGATGGACGCGGTGCGCACCGGCAAGCGCCTGGGTGCTACCGACGCGGTGATCGCCTACCGCCGCGGCAAGGAAGAGCTGCCTGCCCGCCTGGAAGAGGTACACCACGCCGAGGAGGAAGGCATCCGCTTCGAGCTGCTGGTCGCCCCCCTGCGCGTGCTCGGCAACCCCGAGGGCTGGGTCACCGGCCTGGAATGTCAACGCATGCGCCTGGGCGAGCCTGACGCCACGGGACGGCGCAAGCCCGAGCCCGTCCCCGGCAGCGAGTTCACCATCGACTGCGACCTGGTGGTCAGCGCCATCGGAACCCGCGCCAACCCGCTGCTTACCCAGACCTGCCCCGACCTGAAGCTCAACAAGTACGGCAACGTCGTGGTCGATCAGGACCTCATGTCCTCCATCCCCGGCGTCTTCGCCGGCGGCGACATCGTCCGCGGCGCTGCCACCGTCATCCTTGCGATGGGCGACGGCAAGACCGCAGCCAAGCGCATCGACGCTTGGCTGAAGCGGTAGCAGGCTGCGGGGGAGCAGCCCTCGATTCCGCCAGCCCTAATGTCCGTAGGTCAGCTGGACCGCCCAGCCGATGACCATGCCAGTACAGATCGTTGTCAGGATGGTGAACGGGTTGAATCCCGTGGTTGCCACGATCGGCAGCATGACCGCAGCGAAGAGCACGAACGTGCGGAACGTCCCCCAGTTACGCCAGGCGATGAACCAGCCGACTGCGCAGCCGACTACCGCACCGGCGAGCATCAGCCAGGGATTGAAGCTGACGACCAGGCCCAATCCGCCCAGGATCGCCCCGGTGCCAGCCCCTTGCTTGGCATAGCGCGTATTCATGCCCGAGCGTTCGATGTCGGCGATCTCCTTCAGCTGCTGCTGGGCGACCTCCAGTTGTCCGATCTGCTGGTTGCTCAGCGAGGCAAAGCACTTCGGACAGCGCCGCTCCTCCTGATTGAGCACTTTTCCGCAGCGCACGCATTGCATGCCTGATTCTTTGCTCCTCGTCCGGAGTTGCACGGTGGAGTTGCCGTGGGCCAGCCGTCGACTGAGGCCAAGTGGTCTGTTGTGCTATGTCTCAAATTAAAACCGACCAAACGGTATTTATTATTGGTTATTACAATACGGGTTGGTCGGTTTTTATTATACGAATGGGTGAAGTGATAAAAGAGCCCTGTTTTGGGACACCGCACGTTCGGGCAGGAGCTGCAAGGCGAGCGGGAATCGAATCCACGCACGAGACTGCCAAACCAGACCGAGGTTCAGGCCAGAAGCTACCAGGCGAGCGGGAATCGAATCCACGCACCGATTGCCAAACCAGACCAGACAGACGCTTACGGACGTGCAGTCCCGATGGACCGTGGTGGAGGCCACTGCCCTCCTCCCACACGGACATGAATCAGCCGAGAGATCCGAGCTAACGGGAGTAGGTGTGCACGCTGACCGCCGTGCTCGGCAGGTAGTTGACCAGGAACCAGCACATCAGCACCACCGCAAAGCAGGTGGCGATGGTCGCCAAGGCCACACGCGGGCGCTCGCGCAGCCCGCCTTCGGCGTGGATCAGGCAGACATAGGCGATCCAGGTCAGCAGGGCCCAGGTCTCCTTGGGATCCCACGCCCAGTAATGGCCCCAGGCCTCCTTCGCCCAGATCGCTCCCATGACCAGGCCGAGGGTGAGCAGCGGCAGGCCTGCGTGGACCAGTCGGAAGGGCAGATCCGTATCGTCTTCGCGCCGCAGCAGGCGCCAGATGGCGACCCCGGCGCTGAGGCCGAGCACGGCATAGCTGAGCAGGTAGACGACGACATGCGGAACGAAGAGCGGACTCTGCAGGGCCGGCATCAGCGTCCGGTCGAGGGTCTGCGGCAGGGCGAGATTGAGACCGAGGAACAGCACGCCCAGGCCGAGCATCGGCAACCGCAGGGCCGTGGTGCGCAGACGCCAGGCGATCAGTCCCCCAGCCGCAACCGACAGTCCGGCATACCACAGCCGGGTCTCGCCGAGGGTGCGCAGCGGCGGGCGATCGAGATGCAGCCACAGCCAGGCCAGCAGTCCAGCGACCACCAGCAGGCCGGTCGCGGTCAGCCAGCGGCAGGCGAGCGGACGGCGCAGCACGGCGCAGACGGCGGCAGCGAGCCAGGCAGCCACGGCCAGCAGTTCGCAGGTCCAGACCACGCCGCTCATCGCCGCCCCCCTGCCATGCGTGGACTCCACAGGTGGGCGAGCACGCCGATCACCAGCAACGCGAGGCCGATGTAGACTGCGGGCAGGGCGCGGTCCTCGACCGCCTCGAACACTGCCGTGCGGCTGGCCGGGCCGAGTGCCTCATCGTAGGACAGCAGGTAGATCGCCCAGCCATCGAGGCGGAGCGGTTGGTTGACCGTGATCTCGGCCTCGCGTCCGTCAGCCCGCACGCGGGCGAGGAAGCGCTTGGGACGCGGCGGTTCGAGGTAGAGGGTCCTCCCGCCGGGCAGGGCCAGGGCCAGTTCCGCCCCGACCGGGCCGCGCGGGTGCAGCCAGCCGACCGCGAGCTCCGCGCCCGTCGCATCCCGCACGGCAACTTCCGCGGCCGGATTCGCGCCGGGATCGCGGAACGCTACCGCCCGGCCGGCGACCACCGCCGCAGCGGGCATGTAGGTCCGCACGGTCACCGACAGGCCGCGTACCTGGTCGACCGCGTCTGGGCCGAGCAGCGTCTCGCCGCGCGTCAGTCGGCCGCCCTCATCGAGCAGGAGCATCGGCGCAAAGCGTTCGAGCACGAAGTCGTCGAGAACCAGCGCGGCAGGCAGGCGGACGAGCGACCCGTCCTCGGCCTGCGCGGCATCGCCAGGCCGGGCGCCCTCCTCGAGCATGAAGTGTGCGCGGACCAGACCGCCGTGTCCGGCCGCCCCACCGACCACCGCGATGAGCAGTCCGGCGTGCAGGATGGCGAAGCGCAGCCGGTCCTCGCCCTGACGCAGGCGGCGTCCGAGCGAGACGGCGAGGTTCGCCACGACGGCCAGCAGGGCGGCGGCGAACGGTAGCGAGGACAGCGGATCGCCCAGGCCGATGCTGTGCAGCCAGCCCGGGGCGGCGACACCAACCGGGAACACCGCGATCGGCCAGCAGGTCGCTCCAACCGCGAGCAGACTGGCGATGGCGAGTTGACCGGAACCGAACGACCTGGCCAGGGCGCTCCCGTTCTGCAGCAATCCCAGCGCCAGACCGGCCAGGGGCGGCAACGCTATCAGCCAGTTCCATGGTACGCCTGGCAGATGCACCGCTGTCCCCGGCCGCAACAACTGCGCCACCCAGGCCCCGATGAACACGGCGGCGAACAGGACCGCGGGCTTCAGCCCGCGCCGAGCATCATCCACGCGGATGTCCGACGACCGACAGGAAGGCCATGTTCGCCTGCGTCACATCGAGGCGGCTGTGCTGCACCACCACCGGCACATCGCTCTCCACCCGCAGGCCATATGGAATCTCGCGCGGCACGACGAAGCCGCCAAGCATCTCCGGACGATCGAAACGCACATGCAGGCAGCGCTCGCCGCCGACCCGGATGCGGACATCTTTCACCGCCGGGCGGTCGGCGAAGTAGAACGCCAGGCTGATCGACGCCTCAGCCGTCCCGGTGTTGAGCACGCACAGCGATTCGTGGCCCTGGTACGGGCCGGGCGGTCCGGCCGCCGGCATATAGGCGTCGGGGATCAGCCAGATGCGGGAACCGTCGCTCATGCCGGGATGCTCAGGGCCGCGCCGGTTCTGCAATCCGCTAGAGCCCCTACTTTCCGGCGATCAGCTTCGGCGGCGTGGCGTCCTTGCCGAACAGCTTGATCAGGTCCTGGGCCTTCTGCTTGCTGGACCAGTCGGGGTAGATCACCGGGTCGGAGACACCCTTCTTGGCCAGCAGCCGGACGCAGGCCACGCGGGTCTGCTGCGCCAGGTCGGCGGCGTCGGCGAGGATGCGCTGGCACTCCTGCGGGGCGTGGAAGCCGAGGCCGTTATTGGCCGCGACGTAGTCCCAGCGCAGCTGCGCCTTGCGCACCAGCTTGCGCACCTCGGCGAGCTCCTCGTCAGTGGCGCCGGCCTGTTTGCATGCGGCGATGTCGAAGTGCGCCTTGCACAGCGCGTCCTCGGCGATGGCGCGGCCGTGCACGATCTTGTCCTGGATGCTCTCGACCCGGCTCTTGATCTCCTCCTCGCCCCAGCGGTGGCAGACGGCGCATGAGTTGCTGATGTTCAAGAGCGGCGATTGCACGTGGTGATCGGTGAACTTCTGGCCGCCCTCGGTCTTGTAGGGCATGTGGCAGTCGGCGCAGGAGACGTTGCGGTAGGCGTGGATGCCCTTGCTGTAGACCTCGTAGTCGGGGTGCTGCATCTTGACCATCTTCGCACCGCTGATCGGGTGGGTCCAGTCGCTGAACTGCTTCTCGTCGTAGTATGCGTCCATCTCCTCGACGCCCGTGCCCTTGTCCCAGGGGAAGGTCAGGTAGGCCTTCTCGCCCTTGGCCTCATCCTTCTTGAAGTAGTACTCGACGTGGCACTGGGCGCAGACCAGCGAGCGCATCTCCTGGTGGCTGACCGACTTGATGTCCTTGCCTTGGCGCTCGAATGCCTCGATCAGCGCCGGACGGGAGATGGCCAGGGCCATGGTGTTCGGGTCGTGGCAGTCGGCGCAGCCGATGTTGTGGGTGATCTCGGGGATCAGGTCCTTGGCTGGCGTGTCGTAGAACTTGGCCGGGCCCATCTCGGCCATCAGGCGCGGGACGTCGGGGCTCTTGCAGGTCCAGCAGGTGCCCGGCTTGGTCATGATGTTGCGGCCGGAGTCGGTGACGTCCTTGACCGCGTACTGGTGGCCGCGGGCCTGCTTGTAGTCGACCGAGAAGGGGTAACCGGCGAAGAGGATGACGTTGGCCGGGACATCGGCGAGCAAGTCGTACTGGTGCGAGCCGCCGTACTTGGTCTTGGTGTCCTTCTGCTCGGTCTGCTTCCACGAGGCGTGCTCGCGCGGCCAGTTGACCGCCCACTTCGAGGAGTCTGACTCCCACGCCTTGATCGGCTGCAGCACGCGCTGGCCCTGGGCGGCTTCGGCGCGGCGCTCCATGATCGAGGCCAGCAGCAGGCCGGTGATCAGCACGGCGACGAGCACGGCACCGAAGACGAGCCAGCCCTTGAGCGCGGACGGGCCGGAAGAGGTCGGTTCGGTCATGGCTTGGTTTCCTTGGCGGGACGCGGATCGAGTCCGCCGCTCTGCATCTTGTGGGGGTTCTCGAGCACGCCCGGCAGTTTGGGCGCGTTGATGTCGAAGGCGGTGGACAGGCTGTTGACGCGGCCGTGCGGCACTTCGCGGTGGCAGTCCCAGCAGCGATTGTCGCCAGGCGCCCAGGCGCGGGCATGGACTTCGCCGACCAGCTGCTCGTGGCAGCGGCGGCAGTTCTGCTCGACCACCGGCACGGCGCCCTTCGACAGCTGGATCACCTGGGGCTCGAGGCGCAGGGTGAACATGCTGGCGTGGCGCATGCCGTCCTTGGCCTTGAAGGCGTAGGTGTTCACCAGGTTGTCGTGCGGCACGTGGCAGTCGTTGCAGGTGGCGACGTTGCGATGGCTGCTGTGGTTCCAGCTGACGTAGGCCTGGGTCATCACGTGGCAGTTCATGCACGTTTCGGGCGCGTCGCTCATGTACGATGGAGCGCGCGAGATGTGGATGGCGACCACGCCCAGTCCGGCGAGCACGCCGAGGGCGATCCACACCGGCAGGCGCCACGCCGCCGGGATGAACCCGAGGACGAGCAGGGATTTCAGCACGCGCTGCCCCGCAGTCCAAGATGCACGCCGGCTGCCAGGACCAGCAGCCACGCCATCTCTCGTGTACCGATGCGGGCAGGCGATGAGGACATCGGAGTCCTCTTATCCAATAGCATGGCCGCCCGTGCAAGACCCAATCCAAACACTAGTGGAATCCCCGATGCGACGAGCCCTGCCCACCAGGACGCGGCGGCACAGAGCAGTGCCATCAGATGCAGATCGAGAGCCAACCTCGACCAGCGCCGGTCGGATCGCAATTGCGCACGGACCAGCGGGACGACGGCGGTGAGGTGGGCTGCCAGTGCGGCTGCCGCGATCACTGCGGTCGCGGTATCGGCACCGCCCGCGACTGCGATGGCCCCCGCCAGCATTCCCGCCGACAGCCCCGCGATGGCGGAAACCCACCATGGTCGCCCGGCGAATGGATGCATGCAGATGAGACCAACGAGGATCGCGGCGGCGAGCCACCACGCCCAGGCAGTCGAGACGGCCAGCACGACGGTGATCGCGACCAGGCCGGCGGCCAGGAGAGCGAGGAGAGCAGCCACCAGGTACCGGCCTGGACCAGCGGATCTGACCGACATGGCCTGGCGCAGCATCGCCGCGCAGACGCCTGCTCCGAGCAACGGCAGTCCGGCGAGGCTGCCTCCGAGCGGCAGGCCGACGAGCGCGGCGCCGGCGAGCAGGCCCCAGACGCCGTGCTCGCGCGGGACGATCAGTTCTCGGAGCCGGGCCATGCGGAAGTCTACCAGGCAGGGACTTGATCCAGATCAAGTCCGCCCAGTGGCATTTCCTGAGCGCCCGGTCTAATCCGCGCCGTCATGTCCGGCCCCCTCCTCGACCTCACCCCCACCGACCCCCGACTCGCCGGGATCCTTGGGGATTCGCACCGTCGCTTCCAGACCCTGGTCGACGAAGCCCAGGCCAAGGCGGCGGCCTTCTACGAGAAGACGCTCGGCCGCCGCGCCACCATCGAGCAGGTCATCGACGAGATATTCGCCGCCGTCGAGCGCGAGGGCGATGCGGCAGTCAGCCGCTACGTCCTGGCCTTCGACGGCGCGGCCCTGCCAGCCGAACGCCTGCGCGTCGGCGCGGCCGAGATCGCCGCTGCCACTGCGCGCACCAGTGCCCCGATCCGCGCCGCAATCGACCAAGCGGTGCGGCAGGTCGCGGAATACCAGCGCAAACTGCTGCCGCGCGGCTTCGGCGAGGACCTCAGCCAGCCGCTGGGCGTGCGCTGGCTGCCGGTCGACAGCGCCGGGGCCTACGTCCCAGGCGGCGCCGCCGGCACCCTGCCGCTGTTCTCGTCGGTGATCATGAACCTGGTGCCAGCCAAGGTCGCGGGCGTCCCGCGCACCGTGCTGGTGACCCCGCCGCGCAAGGACGGCAGCATCGCCGACGAGGTGCTGGCCGCCGCTGCGGCGGTCGGCGTCGACGAGGTCTATCGCATCGGCGGCATCCCGGCGATCGCCGCGCTGGCGGTGGGCACGCCGGCCTGCCCGCAGGTCGACACCATCGTCGGCCCAGGCAACATCTTCGTCACCCTGGCCAAGCGCCGCGCCTACGGCCGGGTCAACCTCGACATGCTCGCCGGACCGAGCGAGGTGCTGGTCATCGCCGACGCCACCGCCGATCCGCGCTTCGTCGCCTCCGACTTGCTGTCGCAGGCTGAGCACGACGTGCTCGCCATGTGCATCCTGCTGGTGGTCGGCGAGGGCATCGCCGACGCGGTGCAGGCCGAGGTGGCGCGCCAGTTGGCCGCCCTGCCCGATGAGCGCCGCCGCGTCGCCAGCGAGAGCGTACTGCGCTTCGGCCGCCTGGTGCGCTGTCCCGATATCGCCACCGCGGCGCGGATCAGCAACCAGGTCGCGCCAGAGCACCTCGAACTGCTGGTTGCCGACCCCAAGGCCGCGCTGCCGCTGATCCGCAACGCCGGCGCCGTCTTCGTCGGCCCGTGGTCGCCCGAGCCGATTGGCGACTACCTCGCCGGCCCGAGCCACACCCTGCCTACCGGCGGCGGGGCGCGGCGCTGGAGCGGCATCGGCACCGACACGTTCATGAAGCGCAGTTCGATCATCAACCTCGACCAGACCGGCTTCCGCGCCATGGCCCAGGCCGGCATGGCCATGGCCCGGGCCGAGGGCCTGGAGGCGCACGCCCGCTCGATTGAAGTCCGGCTGTAGCTCCGCCAGCCTGTCCGGTTTTCCGTACACATTGAGCGCTTCACCCCACGGCGTTGGCGCCTATCGTCGCATCCCATGCGACACATCATCCTGCTCCTCTGCGCCGTGGCGGCGTTCGCCGGAGAGGAACTCCGCGCTGGCATGAACAAGGCCATCCAGGCCGGCAACACCGTCTACGACTGCTGGCTGCCCAAGGCATATTTCGAACAGCCGGAGCGCCGTTTCCCCGTGCTGTACCTCAGCCACCCGGGCGGCAACCCCGGCTCCTGGGGTTTCCAGGACTGGGCCGAGCGCCGCGGTGTCATCCTGATCGGCCTGACCGAGAGCAAGAACGGACCCTGGGATGTCATCGACCGCTCCCAGGACGGCACCTGGGCTGATGCGGAGAAGCGTCTGCGCCTGCACCCCTGCCTGCGCTATGCCGCCGGAGTCAGCGGTGGCGGCGCCGCCTCGGTACGGCTGATCGCCAAGCATCCCGACCAGTTCGCCGGCGTGCTGGTCAACGTCCACAGCGCCACGAGCGGCCTACCCAAGCACTGCGCCGCGGTCTACGTCGGCGGGTTGAAGGATGACGTGCACGGCTTCGCGTCGGTGCGTGGCGCGGCCGACTCGCTGAAGAGCATGGGCATGCAGGTGTGGTTCATCGAGGATCCCGGCAACCACGACACCGCTGTGCACATGGGCAAGCGCGCCGAGCCGCTGATGGACTGGCTGCTCTTCTCCTCCTGCCTGGCGCATCCGAAGCTGGACAAGGCTGGGCTCGCCGAGGGTGCCGCGCGCGTCGAGGCCGAGATGGTGGAGATAGCCGCACTGCCGGCGGCCGCGCGTGGGGAACGCTACGCCACGCTCATGCGCATCCCGTCGATCTCCCTGGATAAGAAGGTCGGACCTGCATTGCGCGCGGCCTGGAGCGAGGCCGCCATCAGCGCCAGCGAGGGCGCTGAGCCGATCGCTGCCCACGATGCGCTGCTCGCCGTCGCCGAGCATGAGCAGTTTGCCGGCGTCGATCCCAAGGTGCGCAAGGACATTGGCGAGCGGCTCAAAGCGCTGCGCAAGGACGAGCCGGTGAAGAGCGCATGGGCGGCGCAGCAGGCGCTGCGCGCAGCGGAAGCGGCAGAGGCCAAGGCGCGTTCGCAGCGCGGCGCCCTCGGCGACGTGCTCAAGGCCTTCCATGCGATCGCCAAGAAGTGGCCGGACACCCCGGCTGGCAAGGCCGCAGCCGAGGGCGTGACGCGGGTTCAGGGCAAGCTGGCGAAGTGAGGCCAGCGGTTGTCGCGTGGGTCCGTGGCGTAAACTGGGACGCATGAAGAACGACGTCGCGGTCAAGACGCCTCCCAACCTGTTCGAGAAGACCCAGCAGCTGATCCGACGCATCGAGCGACTGCTCGATGGTCGGCTGGTCTGCTACTGGATCTCGCCCAACGGCTCGGTGTGCCAGAACGACGTCAACGTCTTCAACGCCATCCTCAAGACGGTCGGCGATGCCGAGACCATCTACCTTTTCATCAAGTCGGACGGCGGCGACGGCAAGGCCAGCCTGCGCATGGTGAATCTGCTGCGCAAGCACTGCCGGCGGCTGGTGGCGCTGGTGCCGCTCAACTGCGAGTCGGCCGCCACCATGCTGGCGCTGGGCGCCGACGCGATCCGCATGGGGCCGATGGCCTTCCTCACCCCGGTCGACACGTCGGTGCGGCACGACCTCTCGCCGGTCGACAAGAGCAACGACCGGGTGAGCGTCGGGGTCAACGAGATGGACCGCATCATCGCCAGCTGGAAGCGCAACGAGACGACCAAGGACGAGAACGTCTACAAATACCTCTACCAGCACATCCACCCGCTGGCCATCGCCGCTGTCGATCGTGCCGGCAGCCTGTCGAACATGCTGTGCAACGAGATCATGGCCTACCACATGAAGGACGCCAAGAAGCGCGCCCGCATCAGCAAGGTGCTCAACAGCGACTATCCGTCGCACGGCTACCCGATCGTGCTGAAGGAGGCGCAGCGCATCGGCATCCCGGCTGAACCGCTCGATGACACGGTCAACGAGATGCTCATCGAGTTGAACGAGATGTACTCGGAGATGGGCCAGAAGTGCCGCACCGATTTCGATCCGCATCACCACCGCGACAATGAGATCCTGAACATCATCGAATGCGCCGGGAAGATGGTCTATTACCACCTCGACAAGGAGTGGCACTACACCGAGTCGGAACGGACCTGGCGCTTCACCAACGACTACAGCTCCTACAAGGCCCGCGAACTCGGAGCCAAGGGCCGGGTCAGCGAGAGCCTGTTCCACGTCCGCTGAACGTCATCCCCGGTCGGGCGTCTCGCCCTCCAGCTTGTCGAGTTCGTCACCCATGGCGTTGGCCGGGCGGGCGAAGCGGGCCAGCAGGACGTAGAGCACTGGCACCACGAAGAGGGTCAGAACGGTCGAGAGGGTCAGGCCTCCGATGATCACCGTGCCGATGGCCTGCCTGGCCTCCGAACCGGCGCCGCCGTGGATGACCAGCGGCACCGCTCCGGCGATCATGGCGATCGAGGTCATGACGATGGGGCGCAGTCGAACCGCTGCCGCCTCGCGCGCGGCGGTGAGGATGTCACGCCCTGCGGCTCGCAACTGGTTGGCGAACTCGACCAGGAGGATGCCGTTCTTGGCCACCAGGCCGATGAGCATGACGGCGCCGATCTGGCTATAGATGTTGTTCGACTGCCCCGTCACCCACAACGCGGCGAGCGCACCGGTGGTCGCCAGAGGCACCGTGATGATGATGATCGCCGGATGGATCCAGCTTTCGAACTGGGCCGCCAGGGCGAGGAAGACGATGAGCAGCGCGGCGGCGAACATGAGGTTCTGGCCGCCGGCGGTGTCGACATACTCCTTGGCCTGGCCGGCCCAGGCGATTGCTGCATTCTGCGGCAGGCTGTCCCGGGCGAGAGCACGGATCGTCTCGACCGCCTCGCCCACACCCATCCCGGGTGGCAGGGCGGCGCCGACGGTGACGGCGGCGCGGCGGTCGACGCGGCGCAGGTCCTTGGGCACCCCCTCCTCATTGACCTTGACCACCGCGGAGAGCGGCACGAGTTCTCCGGTGGTGCGGCTGCGCACATGCAGGCGACCGAGGTCGGAAGGGGACCGGCGCTGCTCGCGATCGACCTGGATGATGACGTCGTACTGCTGGCCACGGTCCTCGATGGTGGTGGCGCGGCGCTCGCCGAAGGCGATGGCCAGGGCATCGCCGACATCGCTGGCGGTGAGGCCGAGGGCGGCCATGCGGTCGCGGTCGACATCGACCGAGAGCTGGGGTTTGGTCAGTTCGACGTCCTCGCGTACGCCGCCGAACCGGCCGTCCTTGCGCATGGCCTCGGCGAGCGTGCCAGCCATGGCGCGGACCTTGATGTGATCCTCGGCCCCGACCACGACCTGCAGGCTCTGGCCGAAATTGCGGATGCCGAAGCTATCGGGGTTGCGCACATAGATCACCGCCCCGTTGATCCCGCGCACCTGCTTGGCGATCTCCTCGGTGACCTGCATCTGGCTGACCGTGCGCTCCGACCACGGCTTGTAACGCAGGATCAGGGTGCCTGCATTGACCACGCCGGGATTGCCGAATCCCGGGATGATCGAAAAGACGCTATACAGCGGCCCATCCGCGGCGAGATACGGCGCAGCGGCGGCATTGGCCTGGTTGACGATGTTCCGGGTCTCCTCGATGGTCGCACCCTGAGGCAGCTCGATGCTGACGATCGTCCGGCCCTGATCCTCGGTCGGCGAGAGATCGCGGCGGACCAGTCCGTTGAGCAGTACGGTGATGGCGCAGACGCCGACGAAGATGGAGATGACCGACACGCGATGATTCAGCGCCCAGTCGAGCCCGCGAGCGTAACCGCGTTCAAGGGCGCCCAAGGCGGCGCCGATGCTCCGGGCGATCGGGCCATCGTGGTCATGACGGTGCAGCAGGCGTCGGCACAGCACGGGGGTCATGGTCAAGGCAACGAAGGACGAGCCGATCACCGCCGCCGCCATGGTCACGCCGAACTCCTGGAACAGGCGTCCGACCCGACCGGTCATGAAGCTGATCGGCACGAACACGGCAACCAGCACGATGGTGGTCGAGATGACGGCGAAGGCCACCTGGCGGGTCCCGCGCGCAGCCGCCAGCGCCGCGGGTTCGCCGCCTTCGAGACGGCGATAGCCGTTCTCCAGCACGACGATGGCGTCGTCGACCACCAGGCCGATGGCGAGGACGAAGGCAAGCAGAGTGAGGACGTTGACCGAGAAGCCCATCGCAGCCATGACCGGCAGAGCGGCCGCGAGCGACACCGGCACTGCCAGCATGGGGATGAGGGTCGCTCCCCAGGCGCGCAGGAAGACCAGGATGACCAGGGCGACCAGCAGCACGGCTTCGATCAGCGTGGTGATCACCGAGGTGATCGAGGCGCGGATGAACTGCGATTCATCGTAGGCGATGAACAGGCGCAGATCCTCGGGCAGAGTCGGTTTGAGGCGCGTGAGCGCCTCCTGGATGCCGTCGGCGACCGCGAGGGTGTTGGCAGTGGACTGGCGGACGATGCCCAGGCCGATGGCGGGACGGCCGTCGACCATCAGGCTGTTGCGGTAGCTGGCTGCGCCCAGTTCGATGCGCGCGACGTCGCCGATGCGGACTTCGCCGGTCTCGCTGACCCGCAGGACCAGGGCGGAGAATTCCCGGGGATCGGAGAGCCGGGCGTCAGCGCGCACGGTCAGCTCGCGGGTCGAGCCCTCGATGCGGCCACCGGGAAGCTCGACGTTCTCGGCGCGCAGGCGCGCTTCGACGTCGCTGGCGCTGATGCCCAGCGCGGCCATGCGATCGGGATCGAGCCACACGCGCATGGCGTAGCGGCGCTCGCCGCCGATGCGCACGCTCGCCACGCCGGGCACCACTGAAAGGGCGTCGATCAGCTCGCGGCGGGCGAAGTCGGTAAGCTGCAAGCCATCGCGGCTGCTGCTCTCCATGGCCACGAACATCACCGGGCTGGAGGAGGCGCTCGCCTTCTCGACCACCGGATCGTCTGCTTCCTCTGGCAGATTGCTGCGGACTTTGCCGAGCTGGTCGCGGACGTCGGCGGCGGCGAACTCGATGTCGCGGCCGAGACGGAATTCGATGTCGATGCGGCTGGAGCCGTCGGCCGAGGTCGAGTCGATGCGGGTGACGCCTTCGATGCCGGCGATCACCTCCTCGACGCGCTTGGTCACCTCGCTTTCGACCACCGCCGCCGAGGCTCCGGTGTAATCGGTGCGCACGCTGACGACCGGCGGGTCGATGTCCGGGTACTGGCGGACGGGAAGCCGGGTCAGGGCCCACAGGCCGACCACCACCAGGCCGAGGTTGAGCACCGTGGCCAGGACCGGCCGGCGCAGAGCGAGATCGGACAGGTGCATGTCAGAGCTTCTTCGTCGACGGCTTGCCGTCGGCCTTGCCTGTCCCCTCGGCCGGGGCCTCTCGCAGCCGCACCGGCTGGCCATCCCGTACCGACTGCAGGCCTTGGACCACAACCTGGGCGCCGGCCTCCAGGCCGGTGACGATCTGCACCGTGCCGGGCATGCGCACGCCGGTTTCGACCTTCGTCTGCACCGCCTTGCCCTCGACAACGCGCCAGACGAAGACGGTGGCGCCTTGCATCACCAGAGCCGCCTCCGGGACCACGACCGCCTGCTCGATCCGCTCGGCGACCAGCTCGACGGTCAGAGCCATGCCAGGACGCAGGGCGCGATCGGGATTGGGCATCACGGCGATGGCGCCGATCCCCCGGCTGCGCTCGTCGGCCCCCGGGTCGATGGCCGTGACGGTGCCGGTGAAGACCCTGCCCGGCCAAGCCGGGGTCGAGGCGCGCACCGCCAAGCCGGGTTTCAGCGCTGCGAAGTGCACCTCGGGAACGGCGAAGGCGACCTGCATCGGATCGAGCCTGGCCAACGGAGCCACCGGAGTGCCCGGAGCGATCAGGCTGCCGACGCCGATCCGGCGGATGCCGATCGAGCCGGCGAAAGGCGCCAGCACGGTGCGGTCGGCCAGGGTCGCCTCTGCGAGTTCCAGTGCGCCTTGCTTGGCCGATACCTCGGCAGCGAGGCGGTCGATCTCATCCTGGCTGACCAGATTGCGCTCGAGCAGCGGTTTGCGGTTCGACAGCTCCTTGGCGGCCTTGTCGAATTCGCCGCGCGCCTCGCGAGCAGCAGCGGCCTCTCGGGCGCTATCCAGGCGCAGCAGCACCTGGCCGGCGACCACCTCGGATCCGCTCTGGAAGGCGATTTCGGTGACGATGCCTGAGGCCTTGCTGGAAATGACGATGCCGTCCACGGCTGCAGCCTGCCCGAGCAGATGGACGACCCGCTCGACGGGCTGGATGACTGCCGGCACAACGTCGACCAGGGCGGGCGGGGCCTCTGCCTTGCCCTTGGCCGGGGCTCCGCAGGCACCAAGGACCAGACAGGCGAAGAGGGCGGCTCGCAGCATGGCGGCACCATGCCCACGATCGGCCCTGGGCAACAATTTAGGCCCCTAAATGTTCAATCTCGTTCGAGTGCGCTCGGCACCCCGACCGGGTAGACGTCCAGACCGAATTCGCGGCAGCGAGCGTCGTCGTACTGGTTGCGGCCGTCGAAGATCGCCTTGCCTGCGAGCTGCGACGCCAGCTTGCGGAAGTCGGGACGGCGGAATGGGCGCCACTCGGTCATCAGGCAGAGCACGTCGGCCCCCTGCGAGGCCTCGTACATCTCTTCGTGATACGTCAGCCGCGGCAACTGGCCGAGCGAGCGTTGCGCCTCGTGCGTCGCCTTGGGGTCGTGGGCACGCACCGTCGCGCCGGCTTCAATGAGTTCGCGGATCAGGCCGATGGCCGGGGCCTCGCGCACGTCGTCGGTGTTCGGCTTGAATGCCAGTCCCCACACCGCGACGGTCAGCGAGGCCAGCTTGCGGTTCTTCAGTTCGCACCACGCCGCCAGCTTGCGCTGAACCGTGCGCAGCTGGTCCTTGTTGACCTGATCGACGGCTTCGAGGATGCGTGGCGTGTAGCCGTGCTCCTCGGCGGTGCGGGCGAGGGCGCGGACATCCTTGGGGAAGCACGAACCGCCGTAGCCGCAGCCGGGATGGAGGAACTGCAGGCCGATGCGGCTGTCGGCACCGACGCCCAGGCGCACCTGGCGCACGTCGGCCCCGACCCGCTCGCAGATGTTGGCGATCTCGTTGATGAAGCTGATCTTGGTCGCCAGCATCGAATTGGCGGCGTACTTGGTCATCTCGGCGCTGCGGATGTCCATGGTGTAGAAGCGCAGGCCGTTGCGGATGAATGGCGCGTACAGCTCGTGCAGCAGGGTGGCGGCCTTGGGCGAGTCGACACCGACCACGACGCGGTCGGGCTTCATGAAGTCCTCGACCGCGCTGCCCTCCTTGAGGAACTCCGGATTGCTGGCGACGTCGAAGGGCACGGCGGCCTTGCGCTTGGCCAGCTCCTCGGCGATCCAGCCGCGCACGCGGTCGGCGGTGCCGACCGGCACGGTGCTCTTGTCGACCACCAGCACGTGGGCCGCGAGGTTGCGACCGATGTCACGGGCGGCGCTCTCGACGAAGCGCAGGTCGGCGCGGCCATCGTCGCTCATCGGCGTGCCGACGCAGATGAAGGCGACCTCGGCGTCCTTCAGCCCCTCAGCCGCCTTGGTGCTGAACAGCAGGCGGCCATGGTGGATGTTGTCGTGCAGCAGTTCGTTGAGTCCGGGTTCGTAGATCGGGCTCTCGCCGCGGCGCAGACGCTCGACCTTGGCAGCATCGACATCGATGCAGGTGACGTCGTTGCCCATTTCGGCGAAGCAGGTGCCGGTGACCAGGCCGACGTAGCCGGTGCCGAAAATCGCGATGCGCATGTCTCAAACCCCCAGGGCCTAACATGGTGCAGGGAACATCCCCGTCTCAAGGGGGGGAAGCCCGTATAGCCGTCAGCGGGAGGCCGGAAGGGCGGCAGCAAGCCGGCCGGCGCGCGTCCGCACGGTGTCGACCTCGTGCTTCTGCCAGGCCGCCAGCTGCGGCCGGATCTGCTCGGGGAAGGCCTGCAGCAGGAGCTTCTCAACGGCATCACCGTGCTCGTCATCGGAGCGCAGGGCGATGATGTCGGTGAAGGCCGGCAGGGCGGCTGGCGCCAGACGCTTCGTCCAGTCTGGTTTGGCCGATTCCGCCAGCAGCCAGGCCACCGATTCCCGGGCGGTGCCGTAGGCCGATGGCAGACGCAGCATGTTCTCGGCGTGGAAGCGGATGCGGTCGGCGTCGGTGCTGCGCTGCAGGGCGTCAAGGATATCGAGCCCGGCAGAGCGCATCGAGTCATCCTCGTCGCCCAAGCGCCTCCGCGCGTCGGCTTCGGCGTCCGGCAGGGTGGCCAGCAGTGCGACCAGCTTGGCGTAATAGGACGTAGTGCGGTTGGCGGGGATGATCCAGCGCCAAGCCACTGCCACCTGCTTGGGCGTGGTCAGCGCAGGCAGCTTGAGCACGGCTTCCAGGGTCGGTGGTTCGTGCTCCGGCAAGTCGTCGATCACCGCTGCTGCAGCGAGCGTATCGCCGGGATGGTTGCGCAGCAGGTCGCGGTAGGCGGTGGTCGCCTCCTTCTCGCGGCCGGTGCGCCAGAATTGCCGCGCCTCGGCCAGATCGACTTCGCGCACCAGCGGCTTGAAATCACCGGACGGATCGCGTTCGACCAGCTTGGTGATGCGTGAGCGGGCCTCGGCGATCTGGCCGATCTCGGCCAGTTTGCGCACCACCGCCTGCTCGTCCTGGCGGGCCGGCACCATGGTGCGGATGGTGATCGCCAGCCCCACCAGGGTGAGGAAGCCGACGGTGATCGCCGGTATGACCCAGCGGTTCGGCCGCCGAGCCAGCGGCGCGGTCACGGTCGGCGCGGTCGCCGGCAACGCGGTCGGCGCGGTCGGCGTCTGGGTCGGCGCCAGCGACGTCGCGGGCGTCAGGGTCGGCGCCAGCGCCGTGGGGATGGCATGCGGGATGTCGCGCAGCCGGTCGGGAATGCGCGTGTTGCCGGTCAACGCTGCGGCGATGGCGGCGGCATGCGGGCGGTCGTCGGCGCGCTTGGCCAGGCACGACGCCAGCAAGCGGGCGATGGCGGGATCGAGACCAGCGACGCTGGCGGTGGGATCCGGCGGCGCTTCCTCGGCGTGGCGGCGCAACAGGTCGACCACGTCGCTGCCACGGTATGGCGGCTGGCCGGTCAGCAGGTGGTACCAGGTGCAGCCCAGCGAGTAGACGTCGGCCGGCTGACCGCCCGGAGAGCCGTCGCGACATTCCGGCGCCAGGTAGGCCGGCGTGCCGACCACCGAACCGGCGGCGGTCAGCTGGGTGGCGTCGAGCGCCCGGGCCAAGCCGAAGTCGCCCAGGCGAGCGCTGCCGTCGCTGGCGAGCAAGGCGTTATCCGGCTTGACGTCGCGATGGATGACCCCGGCGGCATGCGCGGCGGCGAGCGCCTCGGCCAGATGGCGGATCAAGGCGCAGGCTTCGATCCAGGCCAGCCGGCCGCACCACGGGCGCAGCGAACCGCCGCCTTCGATCAGTTCCATGACCAGCAGGATCTCGCCATCCGCCTGCACAAGATCGTGCACCTGAACGACATACGGGCTTTTCACGCTGGCCAGGGCGCGCGCTTCGCGAGCCAGGCGCTCGACCGCGCCGGGGCTGCCAGCGAACTGCGGCAGGATGCGCTTCACCGCCACCGCCCGGGCCAGCACCAGCTGGTCGGCGCGATAGACCTCGCCCATGGCGCCATGCCCGAGCAGGCGGCCGATGCGCAGTCCAGCGATGGTCCGGCCCTCGACGAGCACGCTCATGCGCTGGTGTTAGAGGCCGCATCGCGGAATGCCAGCCCCCCACGCCGACTGCCAGCACGGGGTGGGTGGGGTGGGCATAGACTACCGGCGTGATCACCAACCTCATCGAGCGCAGCGAAGTCTTCTGCAAGGGCCTGGTATTCGGCTGCCGGGCCTGCGGCCAGTGCGTGCTGCGCGCCAACGCGATGACCTGCCCGATGCGCTGCCCGAAGGGCCTGCGCAACGGACCGTGCGGCGGAACGCTCAACGGGATGTGCGAGGTGCATCCCGAGCGGACGTGCATCCACGTGCTCATCCAGACCCGCCGTCACCGCGGGCGGGCCGAGCCGGCTCCGATCATGCCGGCCATCGACCATGCCCTGGTCGCCACCGCCAGCCTGGTCAACGCCTGCACCGGCGCCGACAAGGGCTGCCGCGACCCCCTGCCCGCGCTGAGCACGGCCGGCTGGGCCGAGGGCGCGCCGCGCACCGCCTCGCGACTGGAGGCGGCCCTGCGCGTCG
>JALHRW010000079.1 GCA_022841245.1 Planctomycetota bacterium | reverse complement strand
TGGTCGCTGGTCGCTGGTCGCTGGTCGCTGGTCGCTGGTCGCTGGTCGCTGGTCGCTGGTCGCTGGTCGCTGGTCGCTGGTCGCTGGTCGCTGGTCGCTGGTCGCTGGTGCGCCGATGCTATTTGTCCGTCAGCAGGACGTACATGGCGTTCCTGGGTGGCGTGAGGCTGATACCATCCTTGCCGGCCTGTACGGGGACGGCATCGGCGGTCGGATAGAGGTTCTCGTCGAGCCTGACCGCCTTGCGCAGGCCCGTGTTGGCCAGGGTGATGACCAGATCGGTGTCGCTGACGTTCCACGGCGCTTCGCCGATCGAGTCGATGCGGAAGCCCTGGAACTGCTTCTTGTCGTGGGTGAAGTCGGTCGGACTGACCTTCCAGCCGTAGGGCCGGTTCCTGGTGGTGATCTGCACCAGCACCTTCCTCGACGTCGCCAGCGGCTTGTCGTCCATGGCCACCGCCAACACGGTCGCGTAGTCGTTCTTGGCCGTGATGCTCAGGCCCTTGAGCTTGATCGTGCCGGCCTTGGCGAGGAAGCCGGTGGCGCCGGCGGCGCCCGGAGCATCGAGCGTGCACAGGCCATTGCCCCAGTCGAAGACCAGCTCCTTGGTGATGCTGGTCGCCTTCTTGCCGTCCTTGTCGAGCAGACCCTTGAGGTCGGCGACGACGCTCTTCGCCGGATCGCCACCGTAGGCCACCTCGACCGGACCGACCAGATAGGCGGCCGGATCGATGGTCGACCTGATGTTCGACTTCGGGCTGATGGCGGTGTCACGATTGGGGTCGAAGCCGGCCTCTTCGGCGAGCAGCGGGGCGCGCAGGCTCCACATGTCCTCGAGCGAGCGTTCTTCGTGCACTGCCGGCTTGCCGCGCGTCACCAGACCCTTGCGGAACATCCAGGAAGCAGCTGGCCAGCCGCCCATGACCACCGGGCTGGCTGCCTGCCACTTGCTGATCGATGCGTCGAAGCCGACCTGACCGAGGGCGAACCAGTAGTAGGCGTCGATGCCGTTCAGCGCGCTGTAGGCGGCGACCAGGAACGGGCCTTCGCTGTGGTGGCTGCCCGGCGGCACCCAGGTGCTTTCGGGAATGATGTAGGCCTTGCCGGCGACCTGGCGGCCGTTGGTCGCCAAACCCTCCCAGTCGATCAGCTTGCTCTGGTCGGTGAAGACATCGCCGACCGAGACGAGGTAGCCGGCCTTGTGGCCTTCCTTGGGATTGGCGTGCACACCGCCGACGTAGCGGTTGACCCCGATGACCGCGTTGGCGTCGTAGCTCCAGCGTTCCAGGTCGAGCAGCCGCACCTGATTGGCGGTGCGCCAGTTGCCGGCGTTGACCACCGCCTTGCAACCGAGTTCCTCGCGCAGCCAGCGTTCGACTTCGCTGTTCCACGCACGCATGGTCTCGGCGAAGAAGCGCATGGTGTCCATGTGCTCCTGGTTCGGGTTGTCCAGTTCCCAGAATTTCAGGTTCAGCGGCGGCGATCCCTCGAGCTGGTTGGCCTTGCGCCACGCGTGGTACTTGGCGGTGATGCGCTCCAGGTTGTCGCCCTTCAAGGCGCGAGTCGTGGTCCAGAAGAACAGGCTGTCCTCATTCTGGATCTGGAAGATGGCCAGGGCCGGATCCTTGGCCAGCGGGGTCTTCTTCGCGTCGTACGGATTGGGGCGGGTGAGCGCCTCCTTGACCCAGCGCTTGTAGGCGGCTTGCACGCGCTCGTCCCAGAACAGCAGGGTCTGCTGCGGTGCGCCGCTGAAGCCGGCCCAGTAGGGCGAGAAGGTGGTGTAGATGCCCTCGCCCTTGGTCCCGGCGACCAGCTTGTGCAGGGCGTCGATCTGCTGGTCGTTGGGGCCGGCGTCGAGATCGGCGTTCGCCGAATTGATGTGGGCATGGTGGCGGACCATGTTGACGCCGCGCTTGGCCAGGTGGCGGGCATGCGCCTGCACGTCTTCCAGACCACGATCGGTGTGCACCCCGGTGTTCACCGCCCAGATGCGCAGCGCCTTGCCCGTGCCGTCGACGAAGTCGCCCTGCTTGTCGACCGCCAGCCAGCCGTTCACGCCAGCGACCTTCTCGTTGAGCGCGCGGAGGTTCAGCGCGTCGGGCTTGGCGTACTCGTCCACATCCGGTTCGAAGCTCCAGGTGCCCGGCTCGGCCTTGTTGAACTTCTCGCCCGGCTTGAGCGTGCCGTTGGGCGCGAAGGGACCGTTGACCACGACGAAGCAGTCGAGCACGAAGGGCTTGTCCGCCTCCAACGCCTCGATGCGCACGGTATTGGCGCCCTGCTTCAACGTCGCCTTGCCGCCCGGCACCCAGTGGATGCTGTGCTGGTCGAGTTTGACCGAGTCGAGCAGCGCGGTGCCCTTGACCTCGACCCAGGCACCACCGCCATTCCACTGGTACTTGAACGGTCCGTGGTGCCAGAACTTGCGGATGAAGAAGCTGTACTCGCCGGCCTTCGGCGCCTCGATGGCGTATTCGACGAAAGTCTGCGCGCTGCAGGTGCCACCCAGCGACTTGCCGCCGGAGAGCTTGGCGTGCGGCGAATTGAAGTGGTGCTGATCCTTCAGTTCGCCCGAAGACGCGCTGGGCGACTCGCCTTCCCACCAGACATAGTCGAGGGCCGGGAGCGGAACCAGGCAGGCAGTGGCGAGGAGCGCGACGGACAGGGCTGGATTGGTCACGGCGGGTCTCCGAGGTCTACCGTAACGGACACGCCCCCTGTCGCCAGACAGCCATGTTCTTCGAATCCGTTGAATGCCGTTCTGCCGCATTCTCCGGTTCAACGGTTCCAGCCTTTGCAGCGCAGACCAGCGGAGCACGGATGTAGAATCTCCCGTGTGAGCCACCTGACCATTCCCGCCGCCCCGTGCTGGAGCGACGCCTTCCGCAATCCCCCGCGCGAGGACCGGCCGCAGCCGTTCTGGTCGTGGAACGCCGACATCGACGAGACGCGCATCGACCAGATGGTCGCGCTGTTCGCTGCCCAGGGCTGCGGCGGCGTCTTCGTCCACCCGCGCCCCGGCCTGGTCACCGACTACCTCTCGCCGCGCTGGTTCGCGCTGTGGCGCCATGCCGCCAGACGCTGCGCCGAGCACGGTCTCGCCTGCCACATCTACGACGAGAACTCGTTCCCCTCGGGCTTCTCCGGCGGGCACGTCGTGTCATCGGAGCCCAACGCCGCCGCCCGCCTGGTGCGCGCCGACCTGCTGACCGCGGCGAAGCCGCCTGACGGCCGGCTGCTCGGCTGCGCCGATCCGCACAGCGGTGCCATGCTGGCAAGCGACGCGTGGAAGCAGGCCACGCCGGAGCAGCCGGTGCTGGTCCTGGTCGAGCTGCACGACCAGCCGAGCACCTGGCACGCCGGCTTCGCCCGTCCCGACATCAGCCTGCCGGTCACCGGCCGCGCCTTCCTCGCCACCACCCATGCGGCTTACGCGCGCGAATGCGGCGAGCACCTCGGCACCACCACGCAGCTGGTCTTCACCGATGAGCCGACGCTGGCGCGCACCGCCGAGACGCAGCCGTGGTCGGACGAGCTCGAGCTGGCCTTCGCCGCCGGGCATGGCTATCGGCTCGCTGACCGCCTCGGCCTGCTCTTCGTCGACGGGCCGGGCCACGAGGCCGTGCGCCACGACTTCCACGCCACGCTCAACCGCATGCTGTGCGGCAACTTCTTCAAGCCGATCCACGACTGGTGCGCAGCGCACCGCCTCAGCGCCACCGGCCATGTCGACGAGCACTTGTGGCCGGAACCATCATTCCTGCCCAGCGCCGCTGCCGCCCTGCGCTGGATGCAGGTGCCGGGCAACGATCTGCTCGGCTTCCAGTTCGCCCCCGACCGCCAGGAGCACGACGCGGTGGCGATGGCACGGCTCAACCTGCGCGAACTCGACGCGGTGCGCCGGCAGTGCGGCCGCACGCGCTGCGTGGTCGAAAGCTGCGGCGGCGGCGGCTACGCCTACGGACCCAAGGACATGAAGCCGCTCGAGGACTGGGCGATGGCCCAGGGCGTCAGCCTGATCAATCCGCACCTGGCGCACGTCTCGCTGCAGGGCGCACGCAAGTACGACTGGCCGCAGACCGTCTCCGACCACAGCGCCTGGGCGCCGGACCTGGCCGTCCACCACCTCCACGTCGCCCGCGTCATCACCGCACTGCAGCGCGGCACGGTCGAGCGCCGCATCGGCGTGCTGATGCCGACCACCACCGCCTGGCTGCACGCGCGGCCGGGCCTGCCCAAGGACGGCCCGCTGGGGCGGCTGCGCGCCGCGATGTTCGCGCTGGTCGAGCAGCTCGAACACGCCGGCATCGATTGGGATCCGATCGATGAATGCCTGCTCGCCGAACTCGGTCGCGTCGATGGCGGCGTGCTGCACGTCGGTGCCTGCTCCTATCGCGCCGTCGTCGTACCTGCCGCGATGGATGCTTGGGAGTCGACCACGCTGGCGCTGCTGGCCGAGGCCGGCGTGCCGCTGCACGGCGAGGGCGCCGGGCGGCCGCGCTTTCTTGATGGCCGACCCGATCCGCGCCCGGCGACGATCGCGCGCTGGCAGACGCACGTCGATGCGACGGCGCTCACCGCCGCCCTGCGCAGCGCCTTCCCGCCGCAGCTCGCCCAGGCCGACGGTGCACCGCTGCCGACCGCCTTGTCGTGGCGCCGGGTCGAGACGCCCGACGGCAGCCTGTTCTTCCTGTGCAACCCGTGGAACAAGCCGCTGCGTACCAGCCTGCGTCTGCCAGGCCACGGTGTGCTCGCGCTCGACACCGGCGATGGCGCGATGTCGCCAGTGGCCAGCACCGTTCAGGGCGACTGCCAGAGCGTCGTGCTGGAGCTCGCACCCGGCAGCCATGCCCTGTGGCTATGCACCGCGGTCGGCGCGATTGCTCCTGCCCCGGCGTGGCGACGGCTGCCCGTCGCCGCCGCCGGGATCACCGCCGACCACGACAACGTCCTGGTGCTCGACCATGCCGAGCTGCGCATTCCCGGCCACACGCCGCTCGCCGGCACCGCGGTGCGCGTCGACAGCGCACTGTGGGCGGCGATGGGATTCCGCGGTCCAGGCTGGAGCCATGCCATCCAGTTCCGCCGCACCCTGCTTGAGCATCCGGTCGCGCACCTGCCCGGTTTCACTGTCACCTACGCCTTCGATCTCGATCCCGGTGTCGATGCGCGCGGCCTGCGCCTTGCAGTCGAAATGCCGGAGCTGTACCGCATCACGGTCAACGGCACCGCCGTCGCCGGCTGGCAGCCGTGGTTCGACATGGCGATGGGCGCCGCGCCAATCGGCGCGCTGCTGCTCCCCGGTCGCAACAACGTCCAACTCGCCGCCGAGCGCTTCAGCACCCGGCACGAGCTGGCCAATGTCCACCTCCTCGGCGACTTCGCCCTGCGCCCGACCGAACACGGCTTCGCCATCGCGCCACCGCTGCCGTTGACGCTGGGCAGCTGGCGCTCGCTCGGTCGGCCGCTGGCCAACGGCGCGATGACCTACAGCTGGGACGTCACCCTCGCCGCTCCGACCTCGCGCCTGCGCGTGCGCCTTCCGGCCTGGGCCGGGGCGACCTGGCGCCTGACCGTCGATGGCGCGATCGTCGCCCGCGCCGGCCACGGCGAGGATGAGGTCATCGTTGCCAACCCGCTGACCGCCGGCGCGCACCGCATCGGCATCACCGTGGTTTCGCACCTCGCCGGCCTGCTCGGCCCACACCACAGCGAGGGTCTGCCCGGCCGCTGGACCTGGGAGCGCTCGTGGGAACCGCTACGCGCACTGGCCCCGCCCGGAGCGGAGTGGCGCGCGCCGGAGAGCGGACTGCTGGCCACTCCGGAACTGGCCGTTGTACCGTGACTGCTTTCGCCCGATTGCTCGTGCCGGCCTGCGCCGTCGACTTCCTGCTCACCGCCGCAGGCCAGCTGACGACGGCCTGAGTCCTGACCCTCGCCACGGCAGGCCGACCTTTTCCGCTTGGGGGAGTCGGCAGTCCCGCCAACGCAAGAACCCCGGGCAACTGCCCGGGGTTCCGTGCTTTACGCGGCTTTCGCCGTCTCAGCAGTCGTAGTACAGCACGTACTCGAGGGGGTTCGGGCGGAAGCGCGAGGCTTCGACCTCGTTCACCTTCTTGTAGGCCGAGTAGGACTCGATGAATTCCTCGGTGAAGACGTCGCCGGCGGTCAGCCAGGCCTTGTCCTTCTCCATCTCCTCGAAGGCCTGACCCAGGCTCTCGCAGGTGCTGGGGATCTTGGCCAGCTCCTCGGCGGGCAGGTCGTAGATGTTCTTGTCCATCGGCGCGCCCGGATCGATCTTGTTCTTGATGCCGTCGATCGAGGCCATGAGGATCGCTGCCATCACCAGGTACGGGCTGCCCGAGCTGTCGGGGCAGCGGAACTCGAAGCGCCGCGCCTTGTCGCTGAGGACGTGCGGGATGCGGATCGAGGCCGAGCGGTTGCTGGCGCTGTAGGCCAGGTTCACCGGCGCCTCGTAGTGCGGGACCAGGCGGCGGTAGCTGTTCAGCGACGGGTTGGTGAAGGCCTGGATGGCCTTGCCGTGCTTGATGATGCCGCCGATGGCCCAGATCGCCTCCTGCGACAGCTTGGCGTAGTTGCTGCCGGCGTAGACGTTCTTGCCGCCCTTCCACACCGAGGTGTGGCAGTGCATGCCGCTGCCGTTGTCGCCGAACATCGGCTTGGGCATGAAGGTCGCGGTCTTGCCGTGCTGGTAGCAGGTGTTCTTGACCGCGTACTTGTACATGTGCACGAGGTCGCCAGCGGTGATGGCGGTGCCGAACTTGATGCCGATCTCGCACTGGCCGGGGCTCGCCACCTCGTGGTGGTGGAGGTCCACTTCCATGCCCATGGTCTGCATGTTGGTGGTGATCTCGGAGCGCAGGTCCATCAGACGGTCGGTCGGGGTGGCCGGGAAGTAGCCCTGCTTGTGCTTGATCTGCTGGCCGAGGTTGACGCCGGTGTCGACGCCCGAGTTCCACGGGGCCTCTTCCGAGTCGATGTGGTAGAAGGCGCCGCGCGGCTCGGAGGAGTAGCGCACGCTGTCGAGGATGAAGAACTCCGGCTCGGGGCCGAAGTAGGCCATGTCGCCGATGCCGGTCGACTTGAGGTAGGCCAGGGCCTTGTGCGCGATCGAGCGCGGGTCGCGGGCATAGCGCTGGCCGGTGCGCGGGTCGTAGATGTCGGCGAAGAAGCAGATGGTCGGCTGCTCACGGAACGGGTCGACGAAGGCCGTCGCCGGGTCGGGCTTCAGGCACATGTCCGACTTCTCGATGCCCTGCCAGCCGCGGATCGAGCTGCCGTCGAACGGCACGCCGTCCTCGAACAGGCTCGCCTCGAGGCGGCGGGCGACGATGGTGAAGTGCTGCAGAGTGCCGAACATGTCGCCGAACATGATGTCGACGTACTTGGCGCCGTGGTCCTTGGCGAGCTGCAGGGCCTTATCAACTTCAACGCTCATGGTGAGACTCCGTAGAGGTGCGGCGCGGCAGGGCGCCATCTGGGTGAGGGGGAGACGCTAGGCAGAGGGCGGGGGCGGCAACTGCTGCATAATGCAGCAGTCCCGCCCCCTTGACCCGCCCTGGTGTTCGCAGGGCCTTACGATTTCAGCTACAGAAAAGAGCAGTCGGCGGGTTCAGCAGCCAGCTTCAGATGGCTTCGGAGCCGCGCTCGCCGGTGCGGATGCGGATGCAGTCGTCGAGCGGGAGGATGAAGATCTTGCCGTCGCCGACCTTGCCTTCCTCGCCGGTGCGACCGGCCTTGATGATGGCCTGGACGGTCGGTTCGACGAACTCGTTATTCACCGCGATCTGCAGCTTCACTTTGCGCAGCAGGTTGACGGTGTACTCGTGGCCGCGGTAGATTTCGGTGTGGCCCTTCTGGCGGCCGAAGCCCTGGACGTCGCTGATGGTCAAGCGCACGACCTCGACTTCGTTGAGGGCTTCCTTGACGGCCTCCAGCTTGGACGGCTGGATGATGGCCTCGATCATCTTCATGGGGGTGTTTCCTTGGAAAGTTGGGTGTGGGGAGAGTAGGCCCTGCCTGGCGGGGGCCAGCCTCGGTCGGCTGGCCCCCCGGCAGGACCAGGGTCAGGCGTTGTAGCCTTCTTCGCCATGCTGGCTGAGGTCGAGGCCAGCGCTCTCGTCCTCACCGCTGGGCCGCAGACCGACCGTGAACTTGGCGACCAGGATGGCCACCGTGGAGACGACGCCCGAGAGCAGCACGGTGACCACGACCGCCTTGATCTGGTTGAGGATGATGGGCTGCTCGCCCTTCATGATCTCCAGGTACAGGGCGCTGTTCAGGGCCGGGATGTTGGGGTTCACGTCCGGGCTGAAGAAGATGCCGGTGGCGATGGCGCCGAAGATGCCGCCCACACCGTGGATGCCGAAGGCGTCGAGGGCGTCGTCATAGCCCAGCAGGCGCTTGAGGTAGGTGACCGAGGCGAAGCACAGGCCGCCGGCGATGAGGCCGATGACCAGGGCGCTGCCCGGTTCGACGAAGCCGCAGGCCGGGGTGATGGCGACCAGGCCGGCGACCGCGCCGGAGATGGCGCCGAGCACGGTCGGCTTGCCGCGGATGATCCACTCCATCAGCGGCCAGCTGCACGCTGCGCCCGCGGTGGCGATCATGGTGTTGCCGAAGGCCAGGGCGGCGAGGCCGTTGGCGCCCAGGGCGCTGCCGGCGTTGAAGCCGAACCAGCCGACCCACAGCAGGGCCGCGCCGATGACCGACAGCACGATGCTGTGCGGAGCCATCTGCTGTTCCGGGTAGCCCTTGCGCTTGCCGAGGAAGAGGGCGATCACCAGAGCGGCGATGCCGGAGCTGATGTGCACCACGGTGCCGCCGGCGAAGTCGAAGGCGGCCCAGTCGTTGGCACCGAAGCCCCAGTTGAACAGGCCATTCTTGCCCCACACCATGTGGGCCAGCGGCAGGTAGCACAGCACCAGCCAGATGGCGGTGAAGACCAGCACGGCGCTGAACTTGATGCGCTCGGCGTAGGCACCGCTGATCAGGGCCGGGGTGATGATGGCGAACATCAGCTGGAACATGCAGAAGACGCCGAAGCTGATGGTCGGGGCGTAGTCGAGATTGATCGGGAAGCGGTTGCTGTGCTCAGCCAGCGCGGGGTCGAAGAACACGTTCTTGAGCATGACGAACTCGTCGAAACCGCCCCAGTAGACGCCGGCACCGCCGAAGGCGATGGCGAAGCCGAAGGTGGTCCAGATCACGGTGACGAAGCCGGCCAGGCCGAAGCTATGCATCATGCTGGAGAGGACGTTCTTACGCCGCACCAAGCCGCCGTAGAACAGGGCCAGGCCGGGGATGGTCATCATCAGCACCAGCAGACAGCTGGTCAGCATCCAGGCGTTGTCGCCATTGTTGAGGGTCGAGGCGGCGGGATCGAGGCGGTCGGGCTTGCCGTCCTCCTTCTTGATCGGGCCGGTGTAGGTGCCGAACCAGGCGGCGCCGGCGGCCTGCTTGGCCTCGGGCGTACCGGTGATGAGCGGCAGCTCGGGTTCGGCGGGCGCGGCAGCCTCAGCCGGTGCGGCCGGCGCAGGCGCCGGGGCGGTCTCCTCGGCGAAGCCGACGCTGAGACTCAGCGTGATGGCCGCCAGCAGAGTGAGCAGGGTACGCAGCATGTTCAGGATCCTCTCAAGGGGTGATGCACGATCGGTGATCGCTCACGACTCCTTGGCACATCGCTCGCCAATGCCCGGTCGCACCCCGCTAGCAGCATGTAACATGAGTATACTTCTGATGTAATAGGGTTTCGTCTGATCTCGTCCGTTCGCCAAGACCTGCTTCATCGCCAAGCACTTCGTCGTTTATCTGCTCAATTTTCGTGCAGCGAGGCAACTCTTGCTCAGGGGCTCGGGGAATGGTCCTCCTTGCCTGCCGCCACGCCGTGATGCGGTGGTGGCATGTGGGTGAGCGAGGCCGTGTACTGCGATGGCGACCGCTGGTTCAGCGACCTGCTGGCCGCTCTGGCCTCTGCGCAGCAGCGGATCTGGCTGGAGACCTACATCCTCGCGCCCGACCCCCTCGGCGAGCGCGTGGTCGCGGCCCTGCGGGCGGCGGCGGCGCGCGGCTGCGAAGTCCGGCTGCTGGTCGATGGGGTCGGCGCGGCCATCTGGCTGCGCGGCGGCGATCCCGGCGTGGCACTGCGGGTGTGGAATCCGCTGCCGTGGGCGGCGGCGCGCCGCGCCGGCCTGTTCCGCCGCTGGCGCTGGCTGGCAGCGATCAACCGCCGCGATCACCGCAAGGTCTGCCTGGTCGACGACCGCGTCGCCTGGGTCGGTTCGTTCAACATCGATGCCTGTCATGTCCGCGAGTTCAGCGGCGAACGCACCTGGCGCGACAGCGGCGCCTGCGTCGCCGGAGACGGTGTCGCCGAGCTGCGCGAGGCATTCGAGCTGGCCTGGCGCAAGGCCTGGCCGGTTGTCGATGGGCGCATGCGGCTGTGGCAGCGGCCCCAGGACCGCGGGCTTCAGCCCGCGTCGAAGGGCCACCAGCCAGCGGTCAGCCGCCAGCACTCCGCGGGCGGGGGCGCCCGCGAGCCGGTCGGGCGGGGGCGCCCGCACTCCGTCGACGTCCGCCTCAACCACACCTGGTCGGCCCGCCGCGCCGCCTACCGCGATCTGCTCATCCGGCTGCGCTCCGCCCGTTCGCGCATCTGGATCAGCAACGCCTACATCGTGCCGCGCGGCTCGTTCCTGCGCGCGCTGAATGCGGCGGTGCGGCGCGGCGTCGACGTGCGTCTGCTCGCCCCGGCCCATTCCGACGTCCCGTTCATGCCGTGGATCGGCGCAATCTATGCCGATGCCCTGCGCAGCCGCGGGGTGCGCGTGTTCGCCTACCTGCCGCGCATGCTGCACGCCAAGACCATGCTGATCGACGACACCGCGCTGGTCGGCTCGCACAATCTCAACAGCCGCAGCTTCCTCCACGACCTCGAAGCGGAAGTCGTACTGCACGCACCGGCCTCGATCAGCGCCCTGGAACTGTCATACGACACCGACTGCAGCGAAGCCCACGAACTGGCCGGCTCTGCCAGCGAACTGCTGCCGTGGTGGCAGCGCGCGATCGGCCAGGCGCTGCTGCTAGCCAAGCGGTGGCTGTAATGCGTGTGCTGACCTGGAACACCCACACTGGCCATCGCGGCCAAGCCGCGGCGCAGGCGGCTGCGATCGCACCGTTCGACATCGCGCTGCTGCAAGAGGCGGTCGATGGCCCGACGCATGCGGGCGTCCTGGCCGCCGACTGGCAACACCTCGCCTTCGCCCGGGCGCGCGGACGGGTCGGCGGCGGAGCGCAGGGCAACCTGCTGCTATCGCGCCAGCCGATCGCCTCCTGGACCGGCCACGATCTGTCCAATCACCCGTTCGAGCGCCGTGTCGGCCTGCACGCCGAGATCGCTGGCCTGCACTTCGTCACCGTGCATCTCGACCTCTCCGGCTTCGGTCGCCGGCTGCAGCTCGCCCGTCTGCTCGCGCTGATGCCGGCCAGCGGACCGCTGGTCCTGGCCGGCGACTGCAACGACTGGTCGCTGGCTCTCGACCGCCTGCTGCATCGCCATGGCCTGGTCGAAGCGCATCGCGCGAAGCACGGCCGCGTCGCCCGCACCTGGCCGGCGCGCGCGCCGCTGCTCGGCCTCGACCGCATCTACGTGCGCGACGTGAAAGTGCGCGACGCCGGCCGGCTCGATGCCGGTGGCAGCAGCGACCACCACGGGGTGTGGGCCGAGATCGGCTGAGGTCCGTGTCCCCGGCCTACCGCCGCTGATGCCGGCCGGTCTGCGGCAGCGGCACCGTGTCGGTGTCGTGGCCAGGGGCCTTGCCGACGGCGCTGCCGAGGGCCGCGATCGCCTCCTCGGGCGAGTCGGCGAGATGCAGCAGGTCGAGGTCGCCGTGGCTGATGTAGCCGTGCTTGTCCTCCATCGCGTGCTTCATCCAGGTGAGCATGCCGCTCCAGAAGGTGCGCCCATAGAGCACGATCGGCATCGGCGGGATCTTGTGCGTCTGCACCAGGGTCACGGTCTCGAACAGCTCGTCGAGCGTGCCGAAGCCGCCGGGCATGACCACGACAGCGCAGGTGTGCTTGAGGAACATCACCTTGCGCACGAAGAAGTAGTGGAACTTCACCTCGTGGTTGATGTAGGGGTTCGACGACTGCTCCATCGGCAGCTGGATCGACAGCCCGATCGAGGTGCCGCCGGCTTCGCGCGCGCCTTTGTTGCCCGCCTCCATGATGCCGGGGCCGCCACCGGTGATCACGGGATGGCCGCGCTGCACCGACAGGCGGGCGATCTCCGCCGCCGCCTTATAGTACGGATCGCCCACCGGAGTGCGCGCCGAGCCGAAGATGGTCACCGCCTTGGGCAGCTCGGAGAGCGACTGGAAGCCCTCGACGAATTCGCCCAGGATGCGGAACATCCGCCACGAGTTCTCTTCTGTCTTGGCACCGGTCGGGATCGGGGTCAGGGTCATGCGAAGTCTCCGGGCGCAATATTAGGTCTGCCGGATGGGACCGCCAGAGGCCAGAGGACAGCGGCCGGCCACAGGCCACCAGTCACCAGCCACCAGCAACCAGCAACCAGCAACCAGCAACCAGCAACCGCCAGCGGCCAGCGACCAGCGACCAGCGACCAGCGGCTAGCGGCCAGCGGCCCTCAGTACCTGCATCCCGCCCGGTACAGCTCCAGCGCATACTCGTAGTCCGCCACCTTGACCGTCGGCGGAATCGAGTGGTCGCTCATGAAGATCCACGGGGCGCGGGCCTTCTTCATCCCCTCCAGCTTGTAGGTGACCTCGTCGCGGATCTTCGCGCGGTCGCCGGTCTCGAAGGCGCGGATGTCGAGGTTGCCCATGAAGCAGAGCTTGTCCTTCCACTCCTTGGCCAGCTCGACGATGTCCATGCCGGTCTTGGCCTCGAGCGCCTGGATGCAGTCGGCGCCGGCCTCGTGCAGGGCCTTGAGATGCGGTCGGAAGTCGCCGCAGGTGTGCACGATCAGCGGCAGCTTGTGCTCCTTGATGAAGCCGAAGAAGCGCTTGTGGTGCGGCTGGATCAGGCGGCAGTGCATCTTCGGACTGCAGAACGGGCCCTGGGTGTAGCCGAGATCCTCGTAGATATGCATGCCGTCGGGCCGTCCGACTTCGCGCAGCACCACGTCCCAATAGCGGATGTGCCAGTCGGTGATGACCGAGCAGAAGTCCTCGATGAACTCCGGCTCGCTGGCCAGCGACTCCAGCATGCACACATCGCCGAGGATGCGGCGCAGCTCCTCGAACACCGACAGGCCGCTGAAGGTGACGAACTCCTGCGTGGCCATGGCACGGGCGTAGTCCTCGCGCATGCGCGGCAGGTCCATGACGCTGCGCGGGTCGATGCTGCGCAGTTGCTCGCGGAAGTCGCGCTTCCACACCTCGGGCGAGGTGCAGGTGAAGCCGATGTGCTCGGGCGTGCCGCTCTTCTGCTTCCAGTAGCGGAAGGTCGAACCCCAGGCGTCGCGGCTGGTCTTCCACTCGGCATTCTCCTCGACCACGCCTGCCAGATCCTGGCGCGGCCCGGGAGCGCAGCACCAGAACAGCGAGCGCAGGTCGAGGTCGAAGCGCTTGATCCAGTCGACGTCGGTGGGGACGCCCTGCGCTGTCCAGGCGTTCTCGAGGATATGCGGCCAGAAGTGCTCGTGCACGCCGATGCGGTCGGGGATCTGCTTGGCCAGCAGGCTGCGGATGACATCGCGTTTAGGCATCATGACAGCGATGGTGCCGAGCGGCACCAGAAGCGACATGGGCGTGGGGTGTCTGAAACATGGACGGATGTGATCGGATCCGGGTCGCTAGTCGCTAGTCGCTGGCTGCCGCCGGGCGCATCGCAGACCCCGAAGACGACAGAAGCCGGCCGGCTGTCCGAGCAGATTCGTCGATCGCTATCGTCCATCAGCGGTCGGGGGCGGTGACATTCCGTGCCTGTCCACATGTGCTGACAAGACAAGGCATCGTCTTCGAGTTATGGAACCTTACGCCGCCCTCAACACAGCGGCCGGCGGCGGCGGCCGACGAAGGCCAGCGGCAGCGCCAGTAGCAGGCCGATGGCTCCGGCACCGCAGCCGCCTCCGCCGCTGCTGGAGCTAGTTGGCGTAGGAGTCGACGGTGTCGAGCTGCTGACCGTCAGGACGAAGCTGTCGCTCGCCGACAGCGCGCCGTCGCTGGCCGTCACCGTGATGGTCGTGGCAGCAACGTTGCCAGCTGCCGGCGTGCCGCTGAACACGCGGGTCGTGGCATTGAATGACAGCCAACCCAGGCTCTCGTTCGAGGACCACGTCAGCGTGCTGTCGACATCCGTGAACGTGCCCACCGGAACGGTGTAGCTGAAGGCCACCCCGACCGTCGCCGCCTGGTCCGGGATCGGCGTCGCCAGCATCGGCGCGTCATTGACCGCCGTGATCGTCACGTGCACCGTGATCGTATCGGTACCGCCCAGCCCGTCCGAGACCCGCACCACGAAGCTGTCCGTGCCAGTGAGATTCGCCGTCGGGGTGTACGTCACCGACTGCGACAGGCCGGTCCCCGAGGCGGCCGCTACGCCCTTGCTGCCCTGGGTCAGGATCGACCAGGTCAGCGTGTTGCCGTTGACGTCGCTCGCATCCAGCGTCGTGGATCCCGCGACATCCTCGACCACGGTCAGCGTCGTGCTCGCACCCTGGGTGATCACCGGCGCCACGTTGGCGCCGACCGTCAGGACGAAGCTGTCGCTCGCCGACAGCGCGCCGTCGCTGGCCGTCACCGTGATGGTGGTGGCAGCGACGTCACCAGCTGCCGGCGTACCGCTGAACACGCGGGTGGTGGCATTGAATGACAGCCAACCCAGGCTCTCGTTCGAGGACCACGTCAGCGTGCTGTCGACATCCGTGAACGTGCCCACCGGAACGGTGTAGCTGAAGGCCACCCCGACCGTCGCCGCCTGGTCCGGGATCGGCGTCGCCAGCATCGGCGCGTCATTGACCGCCGTGATCGTCACGTGCACCGTGATCGTATCGGTACCGCCCAGCCCGTCCGAGACCCGCACCACGAAGCTGTCCGTGCCAGTGAGATTCGCCGTCGGGGTGTACGTCACCGACTGCGACAGGCCGGTCCCCGAGGCGGCCGCTACGCCCTTGCTGCCCTGGGTCAGGATCGACCAGGTCAGCGTGTTGCCGTTGACGTCGCTCGCATCCAGCGTCGTGGATCCCGCGACATCCTCGACCACGGTCAGCGTCGTGCTCGCACCCTGGGTGATCACCGGCGCCACGTTGGCGCCGACCGTCAGGACGAAGCTGTCGCTCGCCGACAGCGCGCCGTCGCTGGCCGTCACCGTGATGGTGGTGGCAGCGACGTCACCAGCTGCCGGCGTACCGCTGAACACGCGGGTGGTGGCATTGAATGACAGCCAACCCAGGCTCTCGTTCGAGGACCACGTCAGCGTGCTGTCGACATCCGTGAACGTGCCCACCGGAACGGTGTAGCTGAAGGCCACCCCGACCGTCGCCGCCTGGTCCGGGATCGGCGTCGCCAGCATCGGCGCGTCATTGACCGCCGTGATCGTCACGTGCACCGTGATCGTATCGGTACCGCCCAGCCCGTCCGAGACCCGCACCACGAAGCTGTCCGTGCCAGTGAGATTCGCCGTCGGGGTGTACGTCACCGACTGCGACAGGCCGGTCCCCGAGGCGGCCGCTACGCCCTTGCTGCCCTGGGTCAGGATCGACCAGGTCAGCGTGTTGCCGTTGACGTCGCTCGCATCCAGCGTCGTGGAATTCGCGATATCCTCGACCACGGTCAGCGTCGTGCTCGCGCCCTGGGTGATCACCGGCGGGACGTTGGCGGTGACGGCGTACTCGTAGGCACCGATGTCTGGCGCCGTCCCGCTGCTCGTCCGTGTCTGCCAGTCAGCCGGATGGAGGTACTGGATGGCCGGCAGGAGGGCCAGGCCCTGATCCGCGTCCGTGCCGGGATCCGCGGCCGCGTCAATCGCCGCTGAACCAGACACCAGATGGTAGTCGAAGCCAAGGCGGCTGGCCAGCGGGCTGGCCTCATGGTCGAGGACGCGCAGATTGTGCAGAGCGCTGATCGAAGCCTCGCTGCCGCTATAATATGTGCCGTTGAACAGGTAGGTGCCAATGGCGGTGCCTGGGCCGAGGAAGATGTTGTTCTCGATCCGCGCCACGGTGCCAGGGGAAGCGGCGCTGCTGTTGACCCTGACGAAGAGCAAGTCGGCGCTGTTGACGGGAACGTAATCATTGACGATGGTGTTGTTGATGACGTAGAGGTGTTGGCTGGTGTTCCACGTCGCGCCCAGCACAGACTCTTCGGCGTAGCTGACGAGAGCATCGATGTTGTCGGTATGCGGGCCTTTCTGGATGAGATTGCCGATGATGTAGGTGAGTCCGCCCTGCGGCACGTTGATGGCGTAGCTGGCGGTGCCCTCGCCTTCGTCCATGATGCGGTTGGCAATGATGTAGTTGGTCTGGGCCCGCGTCTTGAGGTTGTGCCCGATCTTGGTGTGGTGGCTGTAGTTCCCTCGGAAGGTCAGGCTGCGCACCACACCGATGTAGAGGTTGTGGCTCTGACCGTTGCCATACCCGTTGTAGGCGAACTCGCAGCGCTCGATGACGATGTCGCTGCTGGCATTGGCACCGGTGAGGATGCCGTTCTCGTTGTCGTGGAAGTAGCAGTTGCGCACCGTCAGGCCGGTGCCTTCGCTGCGGATACCCGCGCCGTTCTTATCGCTGCACGCGGCCATGGAGAACTCGATGCCATCGACCGTGACGTTGCCGCCTTTGATCACCCAGATGGCCTTGCCGCCAGAAAGCGGAAGATTCGTCGCATCGAGGCGGACCGGACCGCCGACGCCGCGCAGGATGAGATTGTTCCGATTCACAGGCCATTCGCAGACGTCGTAATAGGTCCCGGCGTCGATGCTGACGGTGTCGCCAGTCTGGAGAGCGGGGTCATTCGCCACCGAACTCGGGGTGGTTTTCAGCCTGCTTGGTCCGACGAACCACTCTTGGGCGAAGCCAACGGCAACCAGGAGGGCTAGGCAGGCGATACGGAGCGGATGCATGAGGATTCTCGGCTGTGGTTTCCGGTGGACCGCCGCGGCGCACGTCCCCGCTGGTGCCCGGTCTGGCGGTCGTGTCGTACGCACGATGGCGATGGCACCGAGGCCTTTTCTTCTTCTAGCATAGGGGTGCGACGTAAGGGGGTATTGTGATATATGGCACCTTGAAGGTGTCCAGGTTCGTCCGCTAAAAATCCGACTTGGCCATCGGCTTAATATCTATGTTCTTCGCCGTATAATTGAGACGGACGACTTCGACCCCGGTGATCATCCGAAGCTTGATAAAGCCGTTCTCTGGAACGTCGATTTTATCATCCAGCGTACATGTCGTTCTCGATGTGACCGATCCCGAATATCCCCAATTCTTGATCTTGGCACCATTGGCATCGACGCCGCTTCTGGACAAGATCGTAGATGCCGCCAATGAAGACCCTGTGATTTTCAAGATCCTATTTTCGAGACTCAGCGACAACTGCGCGTCGGGCGGCCAGAAAACGTCGACCTTTGTTGACGCCATGGCATCCTTCGCGCCAATGGTCACCTCCTTCGCTTCACCGCTGACAACTTGTGCATAGAGGAATCCCGAGATTTCTGAAATTTTCGAGCACTTCCGTTCCGGGATTGGGAATTCGAACCTGAGAAGCAACTTCGGCTCGTCGGCGCTGGGGGGATGACCATATTGTCCGCCAATGACCCGGCGCTGATGGGCGCGATCATATCCATTGAGGCGTATCTCCTCCTGTGCATCAGTAGTTGCCGTCACCACTCTGGCCAGCATGGACCGAGGTCCATCAGACGAATCATCGATAAAACCGAGACGAAAGCCCTTGGGGACTGCGAATTCCAGATCGGCAGTCCAACACGTGGAAGGCTCTTTTCTCTCCGCCTCCTCTGGCGATTGCAGCGAGATACATTGAGATGCAGGTGTAACGCTGATTTCCCTGGCGCCTTTGAGCACCGCGGCCAAATCCGCATCTGCGGCATTCGCTGCCGATACGCATAGTGCGCATAGCACAACATGCCACATGATAGCACTCGGATAGATAGGCCAAACATCTCTGCTGTTGGTTGTGGTTTTCATGGATCGGGCTTTTTCTGTCGTGGCTGGCGATGAGCCAACCGTACTTGTTACCTGCGGGCTGCGATCGGCATCACCGTGTCCGAGAGCAGCGTCCGCAATATCCTCCGCGCCCATGACGCCGGCTCTGCCCCCGAGCGCAGCGATGAGACCGACTGGCGCACCTTCCTGGAAGCCCATGCCGAACAGATCGCCGCTGGGCTAACGATGCACACAACCCCCCTCTATCACGAATCCACCACTGTCCAGCCCAGAAACTGTTCAAATTCCAAGACAGTCACCCGGCCAGCGTAGCCCCGAAGTGCTCTGGTCAACCCGACCACCTACGACATTGCAGTGGTAGGCGTTCCGACCACCTACATGCGGAAGTTAAGGACTGTCCTTAACGTAGGCTGGGGGGGCTTACTCACTATGTACCATCGGGTTGCGGCGTGATGGGTATTTGTTACCTACGGCCTCGGCAGCTTCGGCGCCCTCGCCAGCCGAGCCCGCGAGGCCCTGCGACGCGGAGCGAAGTGGATCGTCGACACCACCTCCTGACTCTACCGCGACGACCAGCCACCCGAGCCGGCCACCGCGTAGCGGTCGCGCCGCTCCTTGATCAGCACCCCGACGCTACAGCGGCCGACAGGCCGCCGAGCCACCGTCGAGTTGCACCACGAATCGACCACCGTAAGCGCATCGCAGACCGCTACGACGAGCAAAGACGGCCCAATCGGGCCGGCTTCGTGCTGTCGGAGGTCGTTCGTTGGCTGCTATCGGCCGTCAGCGGCCGGAGGCGGCGTCAGTCGGTGCGTGTCCACGTTCTTGATCCGCGCTCGGTGGTGGTCGTTCTGTCTGAGGACATCGAGTTGCCCTGAGTCGTGGCGGTGCCACACACTCAGCCCGACACCACTTTCAATACCTCGGCACAGGCGTCCTTACGGACTCCACTGCCGACCGCCACGCAGGCGAAACGCGGCCTTTTGACCTCAGACCCCCATCCAGGCCCCTGTCAGCAAAGACGTTGCGGCGTTTGGGCCGTGTGCCGCCAACGTGGGCCTCGTCCCGGCTACCCTTGACCGGGAACCGGCCCATCCGGTGGCCTTCGGCATCGTAATCGAGCCTGGAGCCGGCCCTCGACGCCGTAGGCCAACCCCGACACTGATCCTCTGCGGACGGGAATAGCAACCGGCAGGTTTCGGCCCAGCAAGCTGCCAACGGTGGCCAACGAGATCGTACCTGACGTGGTCAGGTTGCCGATGGCGTCGTAGAAGAACCGTTCAGGGACGATTCCGGGAACCGATCAGGTGGCCGGGGAGATCGTAGGGGAACGATTCCGGCGCTCACCACCCCGACCAGACCCACTGCGCCGATAGGAGGGAGCAGAGGGATGGGCTACTTGGGGGATGGGGGCGGGGGCGGTGCGGTGGGCATCGGTGCTTGCCCACATAAGTTGTCCGACATTTGCCGCAAAAGGACCACGTCGATTACTTCCCCGAAAGTCTTGCCCTGGATCACTTGGTGCGAAAAGTCGTGCGGTGAAACTCGCAATCGCAGTGACGTCGAAAGGTCCTTGCATAGCTCTTCCCATGCAAAGTCGTAGCCTGGCGAAATAAAGACTGATTCTGCGCTATCGTCTGGATGTATACCTCCCAAACTAAGACATAAGTGCTGTTCCAACAAACGAATGAAAGTCGCTACAGTTGTGCGCTCAACTTTTCTTTTTTCACAAAACGCATCCCAGACTGAGTTCTGCGTCGTCCTTGCCGCCAAGATACGGTCTCGCTGGCGTTCGTACGCGATCCACTGACGTTCCCTGGCCCACCCAGGGAAAAGTCGTCCAAACCACCCTACAGTGGCAACGGGGATAAAGTGGGGTATCGATCTTATTTCCATCCCGCACCTACATGCACTGAATGCCGCAGGTAAGGGAGATGGCACCAGCAGTCATCAGTAGGCCGACCCCGGCTGCTGTCCCTGGACGCAAAGTCTTGGGGAGTCCTAATGACTTATCATTCATTGTTTTAAGGCTATTCGCGAACGCGCGAAGTGCTTTCTGTGTGCATTCTGTCGCAGCGCCCTCCTTTCCATTCAGCCAGAAGGCAATGCGACTCAGAATGCTGGTTTTATCCCCCGCCCCAGCCATTTTCCCCACCCCTCCTGGCTTAGCAAGGATTCCAGCATTCACCACGGCAAATGTTGCGGTTACGGCACCCGCAACGCAGCATGTAGCCTCATTATACGCACAGTTAAAGTAGCATGAGTAAGATGAATAGTCCGTTTCCGCTTCTTCGTCTGGCAATGCCCCCCGGCAAGTCATACGGCAAGTCTGGAAACACGCGGCCCTACCCTCCATCGTCTGGTTAAAACGCCAGCATCTGGAAGCACACTTCCTCACACATTTGCGATCAAACTCGCCATCGGTGGAAAGACCAAATGCGTCTGTGTCATTGGGCGCGAAGTATGCCATGTAGAGGTGGTAGCCATCCACATAATCAACCAGATCCCTGCTGATAAACCTTCCCAACCCCGGCGAGTACATCCGCGCCCTAGCGTAAAGTAAGCCCGTCTCGGGGTCCGCAACATAGCCGGTGAATCCACGATCCCAACCCACGCTGCTCTTCGCCCGCGTCACATTCCCGCTGGCATCGGTGATCTTCTGTTTGCCGTAGGCATCGTAGGTGTAGCGCTCGACAACCGCCCCTGTCGTCCCATCCGTCAGCGCTGCAACGGAATAGAGATGGTTGTAGTGCGGGTAGTACCGCTTGGTCACGCCAGCTGTGGTCTGGGTGTACGCGACCACTTCATCCACATAGGAACCATACACAAACTCCCGCACCCCATTCGTCGCCGGCACCGTCTCCGCCGTACGCGCCGTAGCCTCGGCGATCAGGCTCGTCATCGCCGGCGTGGCTGCCGTCAGCATGGCTTGCACCTCCGTGGTGGTTCCGGCCGGTCCGATCTCAATGAAGCACAGTTTGGGGTCATACGCGTCCATACCAGCAGCGAGCGTCAGCGTGCCATCCGCTACCGTGACACTGACCAGATAGCCATCGAAGTCGCCGGCCTGGTAGCCCGGCACCGTCCAGTCGTAGCCGGGGTCGAGGTCGGTCAGCGCCGTGCCTTCCACCAGCAGGTGGTTGGCCTGCGCCAGCGACAGCGGGTCGCCGCACACGATGGCCACCGGATACGTGCCATTGGCCAGCGCGATCTCCCAGGTGTTCGCCCGGGAGGTCGTCAGGGCCGTCCCCGGGATCGCCACCTGGCTGATCCCCGGACCCGTCCAGCGCAGCTGCGCCACCGCGCCGCCCGTGCTCTCGTAGTACTCCATCCGGACCGCGTGGTGGCCCGCCGACAGGGTCAGCGCCGCATGGTTCAGCGTCGGGCTGTGGTTCGTCCAGTTGTTGATCACCTGCGCCCCGTC
>JALHRW010000078.1 GCA_022841245.1 Planctomycetota bacterium | reverse complement strand
CGACCGCCTGGCCGCCGCCGAGGACGCCCGTGCACGCGCCGGCCAGGGAGCGATTGTCGCCGCCAGCCTGCGTGCCGAACGCCTCGCCCGCGTCCGCGACCTGCACGCCCGCGGCCACCGCGAGCTCGCCCTCGCCCATCTCCGCGCTCTGCTCCACGACCTGCCCGGGGACGAGGAGATCGACGGGCTGTTCCACAGCATCCTCGAGGAGACCTTCACCCTCCGTTCGGCCGCCATCGCCGAGCGCGAACGCGAACTGCGTGGCGAACTCGCCCTCCGCATCGAACGCTCGCTGATTCCCGAAGGCTTCGATGGCCGACCGATGTTCCCTGCCGACTGGACCGAGCGCCGGGCAGGACGCAAAGCCATCTTCGACGTCGAAGACGAGGCTCCCGCCTGGCAGCAGGCCATCGCCGACCGCCTGGCCGGACGGGTGACGATCGGCTTCGACGCCACGCCGTTCACCGAAGCGGTCGAGATGGTCTGCCGCCTCGGCGGCATCAACATTGTCGCTGCGCCCGAGCTGCTCGCCGCCACCGACCGCCTGATCACCCTGCGTGCCGTCGGCATGCGGCTTGATGACGTGCTGACCTGGATCGCCGAGCAGGCTGGCACGCGCTGGAGCCTGACCAACGGCGCGGTCTTCCTCGGCGACGAAGCGCGCGGCACGCCCAGCATCGCCATCCACGACATCGGCGAGCTGCTGGTCGGCACTGGCGACTTCCCCGGCGTGCGCCTCGACCTCAGCACTGGTGGCGATGGTGGCAGCCCGGCCAACTTCCTCGCCGCGGCCGACGAGGGCACGCCTCCGGCCACCGCCGACGATGTCGCGGACCTGATCAAGCGCTCGGTCAGCCCGCGCACCTGGGAGGCGGAGGGCAACGCCATCACCGTGCGCAGCAACATCCTGCTGGTCACCGCGCCCAGCGAGGTGCAGCGCCTGATCCGCGAGTTCCTGCGCGCTCAGTCGGCCCAGCGTAGCCTGTCGGTGCGCGTCGACGCCCGCTGGCTGCAGCTCCAGGACCTTTACGTCGAAGAGATCGGCGTGCAGTGGACCAGCGGCCCGTCGACCCTGATCGATCCGGGCCCGGGCCAGCGCGGCGGCTTCATCCGCCGCCTCGACGGCTGGGCAATCGACGGTTCGACCTCCAATCAGCTCCCCAGTTCCAGCATGTCGGTCCAGAACGTCAGCGGGAGCGGACTGACCCTGCAGAGCGCACTGATCGGCGGCACCAAGCTCTCTGCCCTGCTCAGTGCGATCGAAAGCAACGCCCAAGGCCGGGTGGTGCAGGCACCGGAGCTGGTCTGCCTCAACGGCCAGCAGGCGAACGCCCATTTCGGCACCCAGCTCGCCTACATCTCCGACTACGAGGTGGTGAGCAGCAACTACGACCCGGTGATCTCGGTGCTGAACCTCGGGGTCATGATCGAAGCCCGGCCGCTGGTCAGCGCCGACCGCAAATACGTCACTCTCGAGCTGCGCACCGCGACCTCCACTGCCGAACTCTACACCGAGACCATCGTCACCCAGCAGACCGTGGGAAATGGGCTCATCGTGCCAAGCGTCAGCTATCCGATCGAACTGCCCAACGTCTCGATCCGCACCGCCGGGACCACGGTGATGCTGCCCGACCGCGGCAGCCTGCTGGTAGGCGGCTTTAACGCCGGCCTCGACCAGTTCGCTGCAACCCGCGTCCCGCTGCTCGGTTCGATCCCGTTCCTCGGCCGTCTGTTCGGCGCCCGCGGCCGTTACTCCGAGAAGAGCAAGCTGTACCTGCTGACCACCGCCACGATCATCAACTACCCGGAACTGGAGGCACGCCTGTGACGCCCCTGACCCCCCGCCGCCTGACCCTGACCGCCACCATGCTGGCCCTGTGCGGCTCCCTGGCCGCCGGCGAGGCCACCCCGCCGCCCCCGGTGACCGCCGGCGATGCCGCGGCCGCCGCGGCGCTCGACCAGTACGCCGCCGAGCGCGACGCCCACCTGGCCGGCGCCAGCAAGGCGGCCGAGTTCCACTATGTACGCGGTATGCGCGCCAAGGAGGAGAACCGCCTCCCCGACGCGGTGCGCGACCTGACCAAGGCGGTCGACTACGCCCCGGCCAACGAGGAGTACGCCGCCCAGCTGCGCGCCGTGCGCGCCCTCGCCGGCCTGGAGCGCGACCCGCGCTCGCAGCAGATCGACCGCATGGTCGACGAGGTCCAGGTCAAGGATCAGGAGCTGTGGAACGAGGCCCAGGCCAAGAAGGCCGAAGGCGTCGCCGCCATGCAGGCGGGCGACTACAACCTCGCCGACCGCTCCTTCCAGATGGCCCTGGTGCGCATCGAAAGCCTGCCGTTCAACGACGACCGCCGCGCCAACGCGACGCGCGAGCTCGACGTGCTGCTGGCCGATGCCCGCACCCGCCGCGAAGCCCACGACCGCCAGGATGCCGCCGACCGCAACCGCGCCGCCGCCGACCGCAGCAAGGAGCTGCGCGACCTCGGCCTGCAGCTCGAGCGCGACCGTATCGACGCCATGCTGCGCCGCTCGCTGCGCGCCCGTGATCGCCGCGACTTCGACGAGGCCATCCTCATCTGCGAGCAGGTGCTGAAGCTCAACCGCGCCGACGAGCGCGCCTCCGAGCTGCTGGCCAAATGCCGGCGCGAGCGCCACGTCTACATCCGCCAGATGACCGCTGACCGCTGGGACGAGGAGCACAAGTTGCTCTCGGAGAGCATCCGCGCGTCGATGCTGCCGCAGCTCGAACTCGTGCGCTACACCACGGAATGGCCTGAGATCGACGCCCGGCGCAGCGCGCCGGTTCAGGGCCTGGAGGAGAAGGCCGAGAACTGGCGCAAGGAGATCGCCAACCAGCTCGAGCAGGAGATCACCCTCGACTTCCAGGACACCGACCTGGCCGACGTCGTCTCGTTCCTGCAGCGCGTCACCAATGCCAACATGGTCCTCGACCCCAAGGTGATCGCCGCCGCGCCGCCGCCGGTGACCCTGCGCGTCGAGCGCATGAAGCTGCGCTTCGTCCTCGACTTCATCATGAAGATCACCGGGCTGAAGTACACGCTGCGCAACGAGGCGATCTACGTCAGCAACGAGCAGGGCACGCGCGGCGACCTGTTCATGAAGATCTACGACGTCCGCGACCTGACCCACGCCATGGCCAGCTTCCCCGGCCCGAGCATGGAGATCCCCGAACCGGGCGGAACCGGCAGCATGCTGTTGCCCCCGGTCGAACCCGACACCACGCCCGAGACCGGCGAGTTCATGGAGATCATCCGTCAGGTCGTCGCCCCCGCGAGCTGGAGCGACGAGGCGGGCACCGGCATCGAGGAGTACAACGGTGCGATGGTGGTGACCCAGAGCGGCGAGGTCCACACCCAGGTCGACGAGCTGTTGCGCGCCCTGCGCAACCAGCGCGGTTCGCAGATCCACGTCAAGTGCAAGTTCCTGAGCGTCGAGAACTCGATGCTCGAGGAGATCGGTGTCGACTGGAACAACTACAATACCGGCATCGGCCTCAACCCGATCGCTCCCGGCACGCAGCCTCAGCCGCCCTACCAGGCCGGCGGCACCGGTACCACGCCGAATGCCCCGATCGGCGCGGCCTGGGGTGAGGCTCGCCCCAATCAGGTCATGACCGCCGGCCGCATCGACACTCAGCTGCTCGATTACAGCCAGGGAACCCTGGGCAACACCGGCGGCTTGGCACTGCAAACCCAGACCTGGCAGCTGGGATCCGACTTCTGGGCCAGCGCGATCATCAACGCGGTCGAGAAGGAGCGTCGCGGCAATGTGATCTTCGAACCGGACATCACGCTGTTCAATGGCCAGCAGGCGCACATCGTCAATATGAACCAGCAGTCGTACATCTCGGACTACGACGTGGTCCAGGGCCAGTACGATCCGATCATCTCGATCCTGTCCTACGGCACCGTGCTGGATGTGCAGGCCATCGCCTCGGCGGACAAGAAGTACATCACCCTGACCCTGCGCCCGACCAATGCCCAGGTGCAGGCCTGGCGCCGCTTCGGACCGCCAGTGGCGAACTTCCCGGGTGGATCGGTGGTCACTGCGGGCAGCTCCATCGCCAGCTCGATCGCCGGCAGCTACCCGATGCTGATTCCGCAGATCAGCTACAACGCCGTCCGCACCTCGGTGACCATCCCCGATGGCGGTTCGCTGGTCATCGCCGGTATGACCGACGCCAACAGCAGCCGTAGCCACGCCGGCGTGCCGTTCCTCTCGCACATCCCCTTCCTCGGACGCCTGTTCAGCAGCAACGGCCGCAGCGAGACTGAGTTCCGCCAGCTGATCATCGTGCAGGCCGACCTGGTGCTGTTCGACGAGATCGAAGCGAAGCTTTGAGCTCGTAGGGCTCTGCCCTACGTACCCGCCGGGGCCCTTTGGCCCCGGAACCCCCGCTCGACACGTCGCGCATACGCGCGCCGATTCGCCAAGCGGAGATTTTCGTTCCAGGCTCTCTGGTCGCACGCCGGCCACAGCCACACAGACAACACGGCTCAAGCCCGGCGCGCTCCGGCGTTCGCTCGGCGGGCGCCCGATCGCGCCTGGCCACCAAAACTAAGCTATTTCGCCAGCAGTTGGCGGTCAGTCTTCATGTATTTCGGGACCGCCTCGGCGGGGACGATCTTGCCGGGCATCAGGCGCAGGGTGGCGACCGACATGTTGATGTATTCGTCGCTGCCGGGGGAATTGACGCCGATTTCCAGGCGGCCCATGCGGTCCTCCTGGGGCGGCACGGGGATCTTGCCGATCTCCTTGCCGTCGACGAACACGGTCATGCCGGCCTTGTCCCATTGGCAGGCCAGATAGGTCCAGGTCCCCACCGGGATCGTCAATGCGCTGGTCACCCTCCCGCTCGCCGGATAGCCTGACCAGGTACCGAGACGGCCGTCACCGAGAGCAAGCAGGCTGATCTCGTCTTTCTGTTTCGTGCCGATGCCGAAGTAGGAGCCGCCAGAACCGCTCTCGTGCTTCATCCACATCGCTGCGAAGAGCGGTCCGTTCTGGAGCTCCGCGTAGTTCTCTCTGAACAGGCACCCGGCGCGCAGCACCGCAACCTCCGCACCCACGGCCGGATCCTTGGCGAATTCGACACCGCCGGCAGTCGCCCACCCGCTCTTGGCCAAGGTCGCCTTGCGGAACACCAGGACATCGCGATCGACGGCGTCACCGTCGCCGAGCAGATCGCCGGCATCGACGGCGAGCATCTCGTCCAGGTATTCACCGGTTCCGGCCTTCTCCAGAGCGGCCCTCAGCGCCACCGCCTCATCCAGCTTCCCCGCCTTGGTTGCAGCCTCCATGGCCTTCCTGATCTGGGCCACGACCTTGTCGTTCTCGATCTTCACCTTCCGTCCGTATTCGGACTTGGCGCGATCGACGTTCGCCCTGACGGAATCCAGGATATCCTGAACGACCTTGGGCCTGTCCTCGGCTGCCTGCACACCGGCGGCCAGGAGGAGCAGCAACGCCGACGAAGCGATTCGAGAATGACCCATGGTATGATGCTAGCATGGCCAACTCAGGAGGAAACGGCTTCACCGTCAGCTGATTCCTCTTCCTGCTTCCCTCCACCTGCACCGACCCGCCGACTGGCGCCAACTACCCATCCCGCTAGCGTGTCGACGCCATGAATCCCGTCATCCAGCTTTCGCCTGACCGCATCCCCCGCCGCTGGTACAACCTCGCCGCCGATCTGCCCAAGGGGCTGCCGCCGCCGCTGGGGCCCGACGGCAAGCCGGTGCGACCGGAGCAGCTCGCGCCGGTGTTCCCGATGAACATCGTCGAACAGGAGGTCTCGACCAAGCGCTGGATCGACATCCCCGAAGAGGTCATCAACGCGCTGCTGAAATGGCGCCCAACGCCGTTGCGCCGCTGCTTCGCCCTGGAGAAGCACCTCGGCACACCGGCGCACATCTACGTCAAGGATGAGAGCGTCTCGCCGGCCGGCAGCCACAAGTCGAACACCGCAGTGGCGCAGGCCTTCTACAACCGCGAGTTCGGCATCCGCAAGCTGACCACCGAGACCGGCGCCGGGCAATGGGGCAGCGCCCTCAGCCACGCCTGCAACCAGTTCGGCCTGACCTGCAAGGTATTCATGGTGCGGGTCAGCTTCGACCAGAAGCCGTTCCGCAAGACCATGATGCAGGTGTGGGGCGGCGAGTGCGTCGCCAGCCCCAGCCGCGAGACCGCCGCCGGCCGCGCCGTGCTGGCGGCCAACCCGGACTCGCCCGGCTCGCTCGGCATCGCCATCTCCGAGGCGGTCGAGGCGGCGGTGTCCGACACCAGCGGCGGCACCCGCTACGCCCTCGGCAGCGTGCTCAACCACGTCTGCCTGCACCAGACGGTGATCGGCCAGGAGGCGCAGGAGCAGCTCGCCCTGGCTGGCGAGAAGGGCGCCGACGTGGTCATCGGCTGCGCCGGTGGCGGCTCGAACTTCGCCGGCATCGCCTTCCCCTTCATCCGCGACAAGATCAACGGCGCCAACATCACCATCATCCCGGTCGAGCCGGCCTCGTGCCCGACCCTGACGCGCACGCCGTACACCTACGACCACGGCGACATCGCCCGCATGACCCCGCTCATGCCGATGCACTCGCTCGGCCACACCTTCGTGCCCAGCCCGATCCACGCCGGCGGCCTGCGCTACCACGGCATGGCCCCGACCGTCAGCTGCGCCCACGCCCAAGGCCTGCTCAGCCCGCTCGCCCTCGACCAGCTCGAATGCTACGCCGCCGCCGTCACCTGGGCGCGCGTCGAAGGCAACATCCCCGCCCCGGAGACCAGCCACGCCCTGGCAGCGGTGATCCGCGAAGCGAAGAAGGCCAAGGAGGAGGGCAAGGCCCGCGTCATTCTCGCCTGCTACAGCGGCCACGGCCTGATGGACCTGGTCGGCTACCAGCGCTACCTCGCCGGCGAACTCAAGGACGTGGCAATGGATGATGCCGCGATCGCCAAGTGCCTGGATCAGATCAAGGACCACCCCAGGCCCGTGCTGGGATAGAGTGGGGTAGGACCGTAAGGGCCGTAGGGCGAAGCCCTGAAACTGAAGCGTTCCAATTGATGCGAGGGAAGGGTCGGATCGTTGCGTCCCTCCGCCTTGGCCGTAGCTTCACAAGCGCATGTCCGGTCAGGAGATCAACCCGCTTGCGAAGGCCGGTGAACTGATCGCCGGGCGTTGGCGGCTGCACCATGAAGTCGGGCACGGCACCTCAGGTCGGGTGTGGCAGGCGCACGACGAGCATCTCGAACGCGACGTGGCGGTGAAGATCCTCGAGGTCAACACCAACGACGAGGAGCAGGTCCAACGTTTCGAGCGCGAGATCCGCGTCACCGCCCGCCTGCAGCACCCCGGCATCTGCGCCGTCTTCGAGGCCGCCACCGACGACTCGGCCCGGCCGTGCTACGTCATGACCCTGGCCCGCGGCCGCACCCTCGACCGCTTCCTCGAAGAGCTGCGCCAGGCCCCGGACCACTGGCGCACCTGGCCGCTGGTCGACCGGCTGACCCTGTTCCTGCATCTGCTCGACATCATGCACTACGCCCACGCCCAGGGGGTGGTGCACCGCGACCTCAAGCCGGCCAACATCGTCATCGGCCAGTACGGCGAACTGTGGGTCCTCGACTGGGGTCTGGCGCGCGACCTGCGCGAGGAGCAGGCGACGGAGAAGGCGTGGGACGCCGCCTTCGCCACCGCCGAGGACAAGGCGCGCACCCCGCCGCCGGCGCAGCCCGAGCCGGTGACGGTGCGCTCGCAGCGCCTCGACGCCGCCACCGTGATCATGGACGATCCGGACTCGTCCGAGACCCAGGCCATGCCGGCGCTGGAGGCGACGCAGCAGAAGCCGTCCTCGCGCATCACCACCCCGGTCAGCATCAGCATCGGCACCCATCGCTCGGAGCGGCGCAGCGGCGGCACCGACAGCCACCGCCGTTCGTCGATGCGCGTGTCGCGCTCGACCCATTTCGGCCAGATCCTCGGCAGCCCGGCCTACATGAGCCCGGAGCAGGCCCTCGGCCGCGCCTCGGTGGTCGACCAGCGCACCGACGTCTATTCGCTCGGCTCGATCCTGGTCGAGATGATGGCGCTGAAGACGCCGCAGGAGATGGGCGAGCACGAAGCGCTCATCGACTTCATCACCCGGATCAAGAAGGGCGATCGCCGCACCCTGCGCGACCTGTGGCCGGAAGCGCCGCAGACCCTGCAGACCATCGCCGAATGGGCTTTGGCGCGCGACCCGCAGGACCGCTATCCCGACTGCGAGGTCTTCGCCCAGGATCTGCGCACCCTGCTGGTGCAGGTCAGCGAGTCCTACGCCAAGCAGGAGGCCGACCGCATGGCGCGCGAGCGCGAGGGCGCATGGCGCGGCCTCGGCCGCTGGGACTTCGCCGCCAGCCCCGACGCCGGACCGTTCACCCTGCCCTCGACCAGCTGGTGCGGCGAGCAGGTCGGCCACGTGCACCATCCCGAACTGGGCGGCATGCTGCTGGGCGGCTACGGCCTGCAGATCTACCCGCTGTGCGTCGAGGTCGGTGACGACGTGCGCGTCTCGGTCGAGCTGGAGCTGGTCCAGGGCGAGGAGATGTGGATCCTGGCGCGCGGCACCGATCCCAGCCAAAGCTACCAGTTCCGCATCGGTGCTTACGAGGGTCGCTGGATCACGCTGTCGCGCTCGCGCGGCGCCACCGACCCCCTCGCCGCCGAGCTGATGACCATGCGCCCGATGCGCGAAGGCGAGACGACCACGCGGGTGGAGAAGGCCGCGCGCAGCCACCGCGTGGTGGTCGAGTGCGAAGGCCAGGTCCTGCGCCTGCACGTCGACGGCCAGGAGCCGCTCGCCTTCCGCGACCTCAACCCGGTGTCGGTTGCGCCCGGCAACACCATCGCGCTGGCGACGTGGAAGACCCAGGCCCTGGTGCGCAGCCTCGCGGTCGAGCGCCGCCACGCTCCGCTGATGGTCCCCAGCTACACCGTCGGCAACGAGCTGCTGCGCCTGGGCCTGCATCAGGAGGCCGAGAGCTGGTACGCCCGCTTCCTCGCCGAGCATCCTGACAGCGAACAGGCCGCCGAAGCCTCCTTCCTGCGCTGCATGGCGGTGGTCAAGCGCGGCGAGCTGGCCGACGCCGCCGAGGCGCTGCGCGAGTTCCTCAGCGACAACCTCGAGCACGTGCTGGCGCGCGACGCCATCTTCACCCTGGCCAAGGTGCAGTACGAGCGCCACGGCGGCAGCCTGCGTGCCGCCATCCGCGAACTGCTCGGCTACCAGGAGTCGGGCGACGTGGTGCGCACGCGCTTCTGCCTGTGGATCATGCCGCTGATCGGCGCCCAGGTCGAGCACGGCGGCCTGACTACCGAGGTCGAGCACGACCTCGAGCATCTCGCCCGGCTGATGCGCGGCAGCCCCGACGAGACCGCGCTGATGGGCACGCTGTCGCGCTGGCTGTCCAGCCACCTGCGCGGCTGGCTCAACCACCTGGTCGACCGCAACGACTCGGTCGCCATCGCCGCCTGCCGCGACGCCATGCGCCGCGCGCGCGCACTCGGCTACACCATCACCATCCGCGAGCCGCGCATGCTCTCGGACTTCGTCAAGATCTCGCACGAGATCGGCGCCTCCGACGACCCGGCCCGCACCGTGCTGGTGATCGGCCGCGGCGAGGACCGCCCGACCACGCTGTTCGACTTCGTGCGCGACTGCCTGGTGCTGGTCGGCATGGGTTCGATCAAGCCGATCCTCGACGCGCTGTCGGGTGGCGACGAGCTGACTCCGGTCGAGCGCGTCCTGCGCGCCGGCCTGCGTCGTAGCAGCGGCGACACGACCGGCTCGCAGGAGGACCTCGAATGGTGCTTCCGCCTGACCGATGAGCTGGAGACCTCGCGCACCTCGCTGACCAAGCTGTTCGCCGCCCGCCTCGGCTGCCTGGCGCTGGGCTACCTGCCCGCCTCGCTGGTGCTCGACGGCCTGTCGACGATCCGCGCCGACATCCTGCACTCGCCGCTGCTGGCGCTGACCGCCTTCACCTGCGAAAGCCACGGCGACCGCCTCACTGCGCTGCAGCTGTGGCGCGAACTCTCGGCCGAAGGCACCGGCTTCAGCCTGGTTGGCAAGCAGGGCATTGAGCGTTTAGGCTAGCGGGGCGCGGCCCCGCGCCCCGCCGGGGCCTTCGCCCCCGGATCCCCCGCTCGACACGCTGACGCTGGCGATTCGCCAAGCGATGCGGTTCGCTCCAGGCTCGCTGGGCTTATGCCTGCGCTCGCTCGGCGGACGCGCGCGGGACCACTGAGCCCGGGGCAATGCCTCGGCGCTGCTGATGCAGTATGCGGCGTTCCCCCTCTCCCTAGCGATGCTATAGCATGCAACACAGGACCTGGGTACAGACACAAACACCACTCCATATGCGTCGACTCATCGCCTGCGTTTTCGGCCTCCTGTTGATGGCCTGCTTCGCTGCTGCTGCCGATACCGCACCTCCACTGCGCATTGCCGCTGCCGCCGACCTGGCTCCGGCTATGAAGGAACTCGTCGCCCTGCATCGGGAACGCACGCAACGGGAGGCGACGGTGACGCTCGGGTCGTCGGGTCTGCTCGCCAAGCAGATCGAGCAGGGTGCGCCATTCGATGTGCTCTTTTCCGCCAACGTCGCATTCGTCGACAAACTCATCAGCCAGAAGCTGGGCGTTGCCCAAAGCAGGGCCCTCTATGCCCGAGGCCGCATCGTCCTGTGGAGCAAGGCCGGCGGCATCCAGCCACCCGACAGCCTACGCGATCTGACCGACGCCCGCTTCAAGCGCATCGCCATCGCCAATCCCGAACACGCGCCGTATGGCCTGGCAGCCCAGCAGGCGCTGCAGAAGCTCGGTTTGTGGGAGAGCGTGCGTGATCGCCTCGTGTTCGGCGAGAACGTCGGCCAGACGCTGCAATTCGCCCAGACCGGCAATGCCGAGGCGGCGATCGTCGCCCTCAGTCTGGCCATCGCCACGCCGCAGGGATCATGGGCGCTGCTTGACGAGCAACTGCACCAGCCGATCGACCAGGGTCTGATGGTGGTGGCCGCATCGGCCGACGTGCCAGGCGCCTCCGCCTTCACCGGATTGGTGACCGGGAAGGACGGCCGGGCGATCCTGCAGCGCTATGGCTTCGTGCTGCCTGGCGAGGCCTTGGATCCAACTCTGCTGGAAAAGACACGCGGACGAGTTCCGCGATGAGCCAGGAGATGTGGACACCGCTTATCCTATCCCTGGAGTTCGCGCTCCTCGGCTTGGCTCTGGCCATCGCCGTCGGCCTGCCTCTGGCCACCGCCCTGGCCCTCGGGCGCTGGCGTGGACGGGACTTCGTCGAGGTGGTGGTGACCGCACCGCTGATCCTGCCTCCTACCGTCCTCGGCTACTACCTGCTGGTCGCGATCGGTCGCGGCAGCGCCATTGGCCGCAGCTGGGAGGCGCTGACCGGTACATCCATCGTGTTCACGCCTACCGGCTGCGTCGTGGCTGCCGGACTGGCGGCGCTGCCATTCGTGATCAAATCGGCACGCAGCGCGATGGAGGAAGTCGATCCCGGCCTGCTGGCCGCCGCCGCGACGCTTGGGGCAGGTCCGTGGCGGCGTTTCTGGACCGTGCTGGCCCCGTTGGCCAGGCGCGGCATCGCCGGTGGCTGCATCCTGGGATTCGCCAAGGCCCTCGGTGACTTCGGGGTGACCCTGATGGTCGCCGGCAACATTCCAGGCCTCACCCAGACTGCGCCTCTGGCCATCTATGACGCCATGCTCGGCGGTCACGAGGGCCGCGCCGCAGGTCTGGCGATGTTCCTGACCGCCATCGGCATCACCATGCTGTGGCTGGTGAACCGCTGGGTCCGTCCGCAGCGCCAGCGCGAGGCGGCGACATGATCGACCTCCGCCTGCGGCTGCGGCGCAGCTCCTTCCAGCTCGACGTGTCGGCCCGGCTCGACAGCGCCGCAACCGGGATCTTCGGACCGTCAGGTTCCGGCAAGAGCAGTCTACTGCACGCGTTGGCCGGCCTGCTGCCGGTGGATGAGCTGCGCCTGAACGTGGATGGCGAGGTGCTGGTCGACACCACCGCCGGACGGATGCCGGCCGCCCATCTCCGACGCATCGGCATGGTGTTCCAGGACCATCGGTTGTTCCCGCATCTCAGCGTGGCCGACAACCTGCGCTACGGCATGCCCAAGGACGGCGCGCCCGGGCCCACCTGGCGCGAGGTCATCGCCCTGCTCGACATCGGCGACCTGCTGGGCAGGCGGCCTGATCAATGCTCGGGTGGCCAGCGCCAGCGCGTTGCGCTCGGTCGTGCGCTGCTCAGCGCTCCGCGCCTGCTGCTGCTCGATGAGCCCCTGGCCAGCCTCGACCGCGGCCTCAAGCGCCAGATCCTGCCCTACCTGCGGCGAGTCCGCGACGCCTTCGCCATGCCCCTGCTGCACGTCAGCCACGACCTGCCCGAGCTGCTGCATGTGTGCGATGATCTGCTGCTGATGGATGGCGGACGGATCGCCGCCCACGGACCGCTCGGCGCGATTGCCGGCGACCCGAAGCTGCTGCCGCTGCTGCATGACGCGGGCATGGTCAACGTGCTGCGCGGCACGATCGCCGCGCACGAGCCGCCCGACGGCCTGACCCTGGTCACGCTGGACGGTGGGGCGCAGGTACGCTGCCCATTGCGCGGCGAAGCCGCCGGCAGCCGCATCGAACTGCTGCTGCGGCCGGACGAGGTCGCCCTGGCAACCGCGGACGTCGCCGGCATCTCGCTGCAGAACCGCCTGCCTGGCACCATCCGCGCGATCACCGCCGCCAGCGACCGCGTGCTGGTCACGGTGGATCTCGGCCAGTACGTCCTGGTCGAGGTCACAGCGCGAACTGTACAGCAGCTCGGCCTGATCACCGGCCAGCCGATCTGGATCCTGTTCAAAGCCATGTCCCTGGCCGGACGTGGCTGATCCCGCCTATGCCGTGGCTTCGGTAAGCCGATAGCCGACGCCGACCTCGGTATGCAGCCGCCGGGGCAGCGACGGCTCCTCCTCGACCTTGCGGCGGATCTGATGAACGACGAGACGCAGGCCGCCGGCCTCTGCTCCAGCCGTCGATCCCCAGCCGGCAGCGATGAGTTGGCGGTGCGTGACCAGCCGGCCGGCATGGCGCATCAACTCGGCCAGCAGGTTGAACTCCAGTGGCGTGAGCCGGATGTCCTGGCCGCCACGACGACAGGTGCGCTCGACCAGATCGAGAACGAGATCGCCGCAGCACAGCGTCGGCTCGGGGATCTGCTCACGGCTGGTGCGACGCAGCGCGGCGCGCAGGCGGGCGAGCAGCTCCGGCACGCCGAAGGGCTTGGCCAGGTAGTCATCCGCTCCGGCATCCAGGCCGGCCACCTTGTCATCCTCGCGGCCGCGTGCGGACAGGATGATGATCGGCCGGTCATACCAGGCGCGGAGCTGCCTGAGCAGTTCAAGCCCGTCGCCATCCGGCAGGCCGAGGTCGAGCAGGATGGCGTCGGGCCGGCGGCTGGTCGCCGCCATGGTCGCGGCCGTGGCGGTGGCGGCTTCGATCGGGCTGAGCCCCTGGGCGGCCAAAGCGCTGACGATGAAGCGCCGGATCGGCGCTTCGTCCTCGACCACCAGCACGACCGGTTCAGGCGTCGGCATGACGTGGCACCGTACAGATGAACACCGCCCCACCACCAGGATGATCCTCGACCCGGATGCTGCCGCCGTGGGCGATGATGATCGCGCGCACCAAAGCCAGGCCGAGGCCGGCGCCGCCAGGAGCCGCCGTACGTCCGCGCTGCCAGGCGTCGAAGATGCGTTCGCGCTCATCGGTGCGGACCCCTGGGCCGCGATCCGCCACCGAGATCATCACGCTGCCCGGATCGGCGTCGGGCCTCGCGACGAGGGAGATCGGGCCGGCCCCATGCACCAGGGCGTTGTCGAGCAGGTTGACCAGCACCGTATGCAGCAGGGTTTCATCCGCGAACACCGGCGGACAGGCCGCGGCTGAAATGGCGATCGCGCGATCGCCGATGCGAGGACGGACCGCAGCCACAGCGGTGGCGATGGCGTCCTCGGCGGCGAGCTGCACCCGGCGCAGCTGCACCGCGCCGCTGCCGATGCGGGTCAGGTCGAGCAGGTTGCGCACCGTGGTCGCCAGGCGTTCCGCCTGTTCAGCGATGGTCACCGCCGTTCGCCGGCGTTCTGCATCGGGATCATCCGCCAGCTGCTGGGCCAGGCCGCTGATCGCGGTCAGCGGCGTGCGCAGATCGTGGGAGACGCCGGCGAGCAGCGTCGCGCGCAGACGCTCGTTGTCGGCCCGGGTGCGCGCCTCGCCGGCCTGGACATGCAGACGTTCGCAGTCCAGAGCGAGCCCGATCAGGCGCGCCGCAGCCTCGGACAACCGACGCCACGCGGGGTCTCGACTGCGGGAAGCGGAGATGCCGAGCAGCACCAGCACCCCGGCCGTACCGCTGGCCGCCGCCAAGGGGAGGTGGAGGCCCTTGGCTGCCGGCAGGGTGTCGGTGCCGACCCCGGCCTGCTGGCCGTGGCCCGCCACCCATTGCGCGACCGCCAGCTCGCTGTTGGTGATCGCCGTCGTGTCATCAGCCAGGCGCAGGATGGCCTCCTGCGAGAGGCTGGTCGAGCCGGGCGCGTCCGTGGTCAAGATGACCGCCTGGCATCCGAGGATCTCTCCTGCCAGCTGCTGGGCCGTCCGCACCAGGCGATCGAGCCCGCGGGTCGCCGACAGCCCGCTACCCAGGCGATGCAGCGCAGCGGCGCCTTCGGCCTCGTCCAGCGCATGGTCGGCCTGCCGCCGCAGACGCGCCACCAGATGCGCGATGGTCATCCCGACCACCAGCATGCCCGCGAACGTGAGCAGGTACTCGGAATCTGCGACCGCGAAGGTGCCGTAGGGCGGTACGCAGAGGAGATCGAAGCACCCGACCCCCAGGATGGTGGTCAGCAGCACCGGTGTCCGCCGCCCGAACAACGCGACCCCGACCACCGCCAGCAGGAAGGGCAGCGTGAGGTTGGCTGGTTCCAGATGCGGCCGTAACGGCAGAGCGATCGCCACCGCGATGACGACCGCTACGATGGCCGAAGCCCATGGCCACCAGCCCTGGTGGCCATCGCGTGCGTTGTCCTGGTCGGCGTGAGTCGGAGCCGTTCCTGGCGTCGCATCGCCGGTGATGGCCAGCACCTCGATGTCGCCACTGCGGCGGATCAGCTCATGTACCAGGGACCCACGCCACAGGTCTCGCAAGCGGCCATGGGCCGGCTTGCCGACCAGTATGCGGCGTGCGCCCTGCCGTCCGGCGGCATCGATGATCGCTTGAGGCGCGTCCTCGCCGCCCACCGTCAGGGTCTGTCCGCCCAGGCTTTCGGCGAGACGGAGATGTTCACCGATCCGGCCACGGGCCGCGGCATCGAGGTGCAGCGAAGCTGGCGTCTCGGCGTGCACCGCCAACCAGGTCGCGCCCGTCGCGTCAGCCATGCGCTTCGCCGCCCGCACCAATCGGGCCGAGGTCGGGCTCGGACCGATGGCCACCAGGATGCGTTCGGCAAGCTGCCGGCCTGGAGCCAGCCCGCTGGCCACCTGGCCGGCCTGGACCCGGCCGGCGACATAGCGCAGGGCGAGTTCACGCAGGCCGGTCAGATTCTCCGCCGTGAAGAAACCATGCAGCGCCCGCTCGGCACCGTCACCACGGTAGACCTTGCCGGCGCGCAGACGTTCCAGCAGCACGTCAGTCGGCAGATCGACCAGTTCGATGGCGTCAGCGCGATCGAGGAAGCGGTCCGGCACGCGCTCGCGCACCTCGACCCCGGTGAGGCGGGCCACCGGCTCGCGCAGGCTCTCGATATGCTGGACATTGAGCGTGGTCAGGACGTCGATGCCGGCGTCGAGCAGGTCGGCGGCATCCTGCCAGCGTTTGGCGTGGCGGCTGCCCGCGGCATTGCTGTGCGCGAGTTCATCGAGGATCAGGACCGTCGGCCGCCGCCGCAGCGCCGCGACCAGATCGAACTCGGCCAAGGTCACGCCCTGTTCGCTCAGCTGGCGCTCGGGCAGACGCTCCAGCCCATCCAGCAGGGCTTCCGTTTCGCTGCGTCCGTGGGTCAGCGCCACGCCGACCACGACCTCGGTGCCGGCCCGCCGCAGGCTCTGCGCCCGCTCGAGCATGGCGCAGGTCTTCCCCACCCCCGGGGCGGCCCCGAGGTAGACGGTCAGACGGCCACGCTGCGGGACCTCCGCCATCATCGCTCTCCGGCGGCCATCCTCGCCAGGGCGCGGTTCAGCTCCAGCACGCTCACGCGCCGGGCGCCGAGCAGGCCGAACTGCGGAGGCTCGGTCCGTTCGCTGACCAGGCGCTGCAGGCGTTCCGGGTCGAGGCCCCGAGCCGCAGCGATACGCGGGATCTGGAGCACGGCGGCCTCGGGCGACAGGTGCGGATCCAGGCCGCTGCCGGAAGCGGTCAGCAGATCTGCCGGCAGCGTGCCCTGCACACCGCTGGCACGCAGGACGGCGGCGCGCTCCGACCAGACCTTCTGCTGGGGCTCGCTGACCGGAGCCAGGTTCGAGCCACCCGAGCCAGCCGCATGCCAGGCGACGGCCGACGGACGCGGCGAAAACCAGCCGGCTCCGTCGGATGGCTGCCCGATCAGGCGCGAGCCGACCACCTGGCCCTGTTCGACCACGAGACTGCCGTTGGCCTGATCCGGGAAGACGAGTTGCGCCGCGCCGGTGACCAGCAGCGGATAGGCGAGGCCGGTCAGCACGGTGAATACCGCCATGAGAACCAGGCAGGGGCGGAGCAATGGCATGACAGACCTCACGCGAGTCCGAGGGTGGCAACGACGCGATCGACGGCCCAGATCAGTGGAAATGGAGCGAGCAGTCCGCCGACACCGTAGATGAGCAGGTTGCGCCCCAGGATGGTCCCGGCCGAGGCGGGACGCCAGGCGACGCCACGCATGGCCAAGGGGATGAGCAGCGGGATGAGCAGGGCATTGACCATGACGGCCGCCAGGATCGCGCTATGCGGCGAGGCGAGGTGCAGCGGATTGAACCCGCCCACCGCCGGCAGCACGCCGGCCAGCGCCGCTGGAATGATGACGAAATACTTGGCGATATCGTTGGTCAGGCTGAAGGTGGTCAGCGCACCGCGGGTCATCAGCAGCTGCTTCCCGATGCGGACGATCTCGATCAGCTTGGTCGGGTTGGAATCGAGGTCGACCAGATTGCCCGCCTCCTTGGCCGCCTGGGTGCCGGCGTGCATCGCGACCGCCACATCGGCCTGGGCCAGGGCCGGGGCATCGTTGGTGCCGTCGCCGGCCATCGCCACCAGCCGGCCGCCGGCCTGGAATTCACGGATGATGCGCAGCTTGTCCTCGGGCGTCACCTGGGCACGGAAGTCGTCGACCCCGGCCTCGGCGGCGATGGCTGCGGCGGTCTGCGGATTGTCGCCGGTGATCATCACCGTGGTGATGCCCATGCGGCGCAGCTCGGCGAAGCGCTCGCGGATGCCGCCCTTGATGATGTCCTTGAGCACGACCACGCCGAGGACGCGCGGCCCGTCGCAGACGATCAGCGGCGTGGCGCCGGCCCGGGCGGATTCTTCGGCAGCGCCAGTAACGGCTGCGGGCATCGCCCCGCCTTGCTCGACCACCCACGCCGTCACGGCCACGGTCGCTCCCTTGCGCAACTGACGCGAGCCAGCGTCGAGGCCGCTCATGCGCGAAATGGCGGTGAACGGCACCACCACGGCTCCGGCTGGCGCTTCGCTGCGCAGGCCGAAACGTTCCTTGGCCAGGATGACGATGGAGCGCCCTTCCGGCGTCTCGTCGGCCAAGGAAGCCAGTTGGGCCGCCGTGGCCAATTCCTGCTCTGTCACCCCTGGAGCGGGAACGAATGCCGCGGCCTGGCGGTTGCCCAACGTGATGGTGCCGGTCTTGTCGAGCAGCAGCACACCGACGTCGCCAGCTGCTTCGACCGCACGACCCGACCGGGCGATGACGTTGGCGCGGTGCAAACGGTCGATGCCGGCGATGCCGATGGCCGGCAGCAGTCCGCCGATGGTGGTCGGGATCAGGCAGATCAGCAGCGCGACCAGCGTCGCCAGGCTGATGCTGCCGCTCGTTCCCACGCGCTCGCCGACGAAGCCGGCGAAGGGCAGGATGGTCGCCACCGACAGCAGCAGCACCAGGGTCATGCCCGCGAGCAGCACGGTCAGCGCGATCTCGTTGGGCGTCTTCTGGCGGTTCGCGCCTTCGACCAGCGCGATCATGCGGTCGATGAAGCCGTCGCCGGGGGCGGCGGTGATGCGGATGATCAGGTGGTCGGAGAGCACGCGCGTGCCGCCCGTCACCGCGCTGCGGTCGCCGCCAGCAGCGCGGATCACCGGTGCGCTTTCGCCGGTTACCGCGCTCTCATCCACCGAGGCGACGCCGACGAGGGCCTCGCCGTCAGCCGGGATCACCTCGCCAGCCGACACCACCACCAGATCGCCAGGAGCCAGACGGCTCGCATCGATCGTCTCGGATGGCGCATCGACGCGGGGCTCGCTGACCCTGCGGGCGTTCTGACTGCTGCGGGCGGCGCGCAGATGCTCGGCATGGGCGCGACCCCGACCCTCGGCCACCGCTTCGGCCAGGCCGGCGAACCACACCGTGAACCACAACCACAGCGCAATCTGGCCGACGAAGGCCGGATGCTCACCGCTGTGCAAGGCTGAGAACCACAACAGCGTGGTGAAGGCGGCACCCAGCCAGGTGATCGCCATGACCGGGTTGCGCAGGTGCGCCAGCGGCGACAGCCGTCGCAGACTTTCGACCAGCACCTTGGACCAGTCGACGCGGAAGCGGTTGGCGCTCATGGCAGGACTCCAGACTGGGCAGCCACCGGCCCGAGGACCAGGGCGGGCAGGAAGGTCAGGGCACCGACCAGCACGACGACGCAGGCGAGCAGGCCGATGAACAGCGGACCATGGGTCGGCAGGGTTCCGGCATTGGTCTCCAAGCGCGACTTGGCCGCCAGCGCGCCGGCGAGGGCAAGCACCGGGATCAGCACGGCGTACCGGCCGACCAGCATGCCGAAGCCGAGCAGCAGGTTCCAGAACGGGGTGTTGGCGTTCAGGCCGGCCATCGCACTGCCGTTGTTGCCGGCCGCCGAGGACAGCGCGTAGAGCACCTCGCTGAAGCCGCTGGCTCCCGGATTGGCGATCGACGAGCGCCCGGCTTCGCAGCTCAGCGCCAGCCAGGTGCCGAGCAGGATCACCGCCGACGGGGCCAGCAGACCCACCGCGACCAGGCGCATCTCGCGAGCCTCGATGCGCTTGCCGAGCAGCTCAGGCGTCCGCCCGACCATCAGGCCGGCGATGAAGACGGTAACCAGGACGTAGAGCAGCATGCCGTAGAGTCCGCTGCCGACGCCACCGAAGACCACCTCGCCGACCTGCATGAAGGCCAGGCCGACCAACGTGGTCAGCGGCTGCATGCTGGCGTGCATGGCATTGACCGAGCCGTTCGAGGCGGCGGTGGTGGCGACCAGCCAGGTGACACTGGGGCCGACGCCGAAGCGGACCTCCTTGCCCTCCAGATTGGTCGGATCGGCACCGAGCGCTGCCAGTCCCGTCAGCGGACGGGTCTCGCTCCACCAGGCGAACAGCAGGCCGGCGACGAACAGGCCGGTCATGGTCCAGAGCAAGGCGCGGCCATGCCGGCGGTCGCCGACCAGACGGCCCCAAGCCAGGCACAGGCCGGCCGGAATGGCGAGGATGGCCAGGCATTGCAGCAGGTTGGTCAATGGCGTCGGGTTCTCGAAGGGATGCGAACTGTTGGCGTTGAAGAAGCCGCCGCCGTTGGTGCCGAGCTGCTTGATCGCGATCTGCGAGGCAGCCGGACCGACGGCGATGGTCTGCTCGCCGCCAGCCAGCGGATGGGCTATGGGGTAGGCGCCCCAGGTCTGTGGCACGCCCTGCCACACCAGGACCAGGGCGAAGACCAGCGCCAGCGGCAGCAGCAGCCCGAGGGTGATGCGGCTGAGATCAACCCACGGATTGCCCAGGTCGGTCGTCCCCTGGCGCGCGAAACCACGCGCCAGCACCGCGAGCACGGCGATGCCGGTGGCGGCGCTGAGGAAGTTCTGCACCGTCAGCCCCAGCGCCTGGCTGGCGTAGGACAGGGTCGACTCGCCACCGTAGCTCTGCCAGTTGGTATTGGTGGCGAAACTGATCGCGGTGTTCAGGGCCAAGTGCCACGAGACCCCCGGCAGCGCCTGCGGATTCCCCGGTAGCACGCCTTGCAGCATGAGCAGGGTCATGACGGTGGCGAGACCGAGCCCATTGAGCAGCAGCAGTGCCAGGGCGTATGATCGCCAACCGTATCCGGCAGCAGCGTCGATCCCGGCCAACCGGAACAGCCGCCCTTCACCGGGAATGCGCCAGCGCCCAGCCAGCAGTCCATAGCACCACCAGCCCAGCGGGATGGCTGCGGCCAGGACCAGGGCGACAAACAGCAGCATCTGCATCGCGTCGGTGAGGTTCATGAGAACCACTCCGGCTTGGCGATGGCGACCGCGAGATATGCGGCCGCCACGATGCAGAGAACCAGGGCCAGGACCCCCATGACAGCCTCCTCACGCCAACGGCGAGGCGCTGAGCGTGGGCTGAGTGCGAGCGTGGGGTGTTAGGGTCCGGCCGTGCGGTGTTTGTTTCGCGTTAGCAGGCAGGAGCGCCGGCGCCCTCGCCGGCATCCGGGGCCGCCGGCGCATCCGCCGGCGCGGCGGCGCTCGACCACCGCCATTGCTCGCCGCGCATCACCAGTCCGGCACTGACCGGGTTGGCGTGGATATAGGCCAGCGCCTGTTGCCGGTGCGGTTCGTTGCGGATGAACCGGTCCCAGTATTCGCGCTGCCACACGACCCGAGGCCGCGCTGGTCCCAGCAGCCGGATGATCCGTCGCGAACTGACCGACTTCCACGCCTGCACGATGCGCGCGAGATCGATCAGCGGCTCGACCAGGACATGCACATGGTTCGGCATGACCACCCACGCCTGCAGCTGGTAGTCCACGTCATCGCGGGCCTGCAGACAGCCGGCAACAATCGCGGCGCAGTCGTCGCGGCGAAGCACGCACGAGCCGTGACCGGCATCGAGATAGGATTCGATACGCATCCGTCGCAGGTTCGTGTCGGTGGGGCAGGTCTCGGCGAGATGGGCCACAACCTGCGCTGGAAGTGCATCAGCGAGCCGGAAGGTGATCGTCTGCAAGGTGCGTCCGGGGTCGTAGTGCGGCAGATACCCGCGCGACCGCCAGGCAGGAGCGCCGGCGCCCTCGCCGGCATCCGGGGCCGCCGGCGCCTTCACCGGCGCATTGGGCGCGGGGGCGCGCCCATCCCCGGATGCCGGCGGGGGCGCCGGCGCTCCTGTAGTCACGCCGGCCTATCCAGCACGCGGTAACCGATCGCTTCGCTGACATCATCCAAACCGACGTCGTCGCGGCCGTCGAGGTCAGCAATGGTGCGGGACACCTTGAGGATGCGGTCATGGGCACGCGCACTCAGACCAAGTTC
>JALHRW010000077.1 GCA_022841245.1 Planctomycetota bacterium | reverse complement strand
CGACGGGCCGAGGGCGACCACCGAGACCGCGTGGCCCTGGGCGGTCAGCCAGGGCAGCAGGCTGGCCGGACCGGCACGCACGCCGGCCAGCACCACCGGATCGAGCACATGCAGGATGCGCAGGGGAATCATGCGTCGTCGCCGTCCTCACCGGGCTTGCCGGGGATCGCATGCCGGCCGTCGAACCACGCTCCGAGGTCGCGCAAGCGGCAGCGCGGCTCGCAAAAGGGGAACGACTCCGGCCGACGCTCCGGCTCGCAGGCGACGACACGACCGCAGGTTGGACAGCGCACGGAAGCAGGCTCTGGCACGACCGGGATGCTGGGGCTGTGGCGGCGCATGCCAGCAGGGCTTCCCGGAAACGCCACGGTCCCAGGACCGCTACTTCACCTGTTCGAGGTGCAGCACCCGCCAGCCGATCGGCCAGCGTCCGCCCTCGAAGCGGAGGATGGCGCCGTAATAGGCCCCCTGCACCGGCTTGTACGGCGGACGGCCGATGTCGACCAGCATGCTGCCGCGGCGACCGCGGAAGGGGCGCACGACCACGCGGTCGGGCAGTTCACCGAGGTCGAGAATGCGCTTGGTGATGGGCTCGCCGTCGCGCGGCGCCGTGCCGGTGAGCAGGTCGAAGACGATGACGGCGTCCTCGTCGGAGAGCCCCAGCTTCTGCACCACCTGGCTGTGCACGGCATGCCGCATCCGCGCTGCAACAAGGAGCTTCGCCGCTTCGGCACCCGCGCGTCCGGCAGCCAGGATGCGGGCCTTGTCGAGATCCGCCGGCGCCAGCCATAGGCCGAGATCATCATCGAGGCGCAGGCCCTTGAGTTCGGCGATCATCGGTGCGAGCGGCTCGAAGGCGATGGCGCGCTCGGCACCGAACGAGGCATCGGAAAGGTCGGTGGCGAGGAGCGGACCGCTGCGCATCGACTTGGCGGTGGCCAGCCAGGCCCGCGCGCGCAGCACATCGCCAAGCAGCGGATAGCGGTTCTGCTCGGCCTCCACCGGAGCGGCATAGCGTTGCAGGGCCTCACGCGTGGAACTGCTGAGGTTGAACACGAACACCAGCAGGAGGACGACGGCAGCCGCTGCACCCAGCCACACCCACCACAAGCGCATCTCGCGGTGGCGGCGTTCGCCTTCACCGGTGAGGATGGCATGGCGGGCCGAGCGGTTGGCGTCGCCCGACGAAGCGGTTGCGGTGCCGCCGCTCTTGGCGATGCGCTCGCTCTTGCGCTCCTCGCGCTTGGCGACTTCCGACTCCGCCGCCTTCTGCTGGATGTCGGCCAACTGCGCCGCCATCTGGGCCCGGGCTGCCTCCAGGTGCTCGGTTTTGCGCTTGGCCACGCGCTCGGATTTCGGCTGCGCTGCTGTCGCGGGCTTCGGCGTCTGGACGACGATGCCCTCCGGCGGCTTCGGCGACATGACGACGACGTCCTCGACCAGGTTCTTCTTGCTTAGGACGACAACGTCCTCGACATCCAGGGCCGGGACTTGCGGCCGCGAAGGCGGGGTCGGCGGCTTCGGCTTCGGCGGCTCTGGCGTCAGATCAAGGACATCGTCATCTGGCGCAGTCGCAGGGGCGGATGGCCTGGTGGGCTGCGCTGGCGGCAAGGGCCCGGGTGCCACCGGCTGCGGAGCCGGGGGTTTGGGCGGAATGGCAGCCGGCGGTGGAACTGCTGCAGCCGACACCTGCGACACGGCGGCCTGGGTCGGTGGCGGTTCCTGGATCTTCGTCGCCACGCCGTCTGCCTGCAGCACGAAGCCATTGCGGCAACCCTTGCAGCGTACGGCCTTGCCGACCAGCACCGGACGAGCCGGGTAGCTCATGCCGCACCAGGGGCAGGGGAACGTGTCCGGCAGACCGCTCATACGCCCCAGGGTCCGCGGACGTTGCCGTGTCCGCAAGGGGTTGCGTGCTTGTCCGCACCTGGGTGTCGCATAACCCTATGGCATGCGCCGGGGCTTCACCCTGATCGAGCTGCTGGTCGCCAGCGGCGTCTTCCTGTTCGGCTTCACCGCCGCGCTGGGCCTGTTCCTCATTGGCACCCGCGCCCGGGCCCAGGCCGACGGCATGCTGCGCCTGAGCCTGGCTGCCAGCTCGATCGTCGAGGAGATCCGGCTGGAGGCGGGGCGGGAGACGCCAGTTGGTCCCTACAAGCCTTCCGAGTACCTGGGAGACGGTTTTGCTGCCATCACCAGTCCGGATGACGCAGCCGACCCGGCCTTGTATCCCTACGCTCCCCAGCCGGGCATCTGGTACCGGGTCATTGGATGCGTCGACGAAAAGGGCGATCCCGAGGACAAGCTGGCCACCGCCCTGCGCGTCGATCTGCTCGTCGTCTGGAACCCCCTTCCCGATCCAACGCTGAGTCAGGACGAACTCGCCAGACGGCAGCGGCTGGCGAGCAAGCCTGAATACACGGCCGCCACGGACAAACTGCAGTTCCTTGCCGACTTCATGGCCAAGCGCGGCTTCGCCGTGCGCGAAACCGCCTGGATCATCCGTAAGCCCAGCTGGGAACGGTAGGCAGGAGCGCCGGCGCCCCCGCCGGCATCCGGGACCGCCGGCGCCTCCGCCGGCGCATTGGGCGCGGGGGCGCGCCCACCCCCAGATGCCGGCGGGGGCGCCGGCGCTCCTCCCTACGAGCCGAATTGACAGAGGTGATGGTCGCAGTGCCGCCAGCACAGCCGCCCCCACCGCCGAGGCGACAGCCGCCCGAATGCCGGATGCACGCCCCAGTTCTGGTGCGGTCCGACGCTGAAGCGCTGCACATATTCGACCACCCGGTTGCGGTCCCATTCCCAGTCGTGCGCTGAGGCAGGCAGCAGTTCGGCCGGCGCCTTGACCTTGCCGCGCGGCCACGGCAGCGGAGCGTCGATGATCAGCAGGCGGCCATACCAGCTGTTCAGCCAGGAATCCTGCACATGCATGCGGATCTCGCCGAAGGCCAGGGCCAGGGCGGAGTGCAGGTGGCAGAGCATGGCGTGGGCGTCCGGCATCTCGCCCCACAACCGGATGGCGTCCGGGCGCAGCCGTTCAACCCGCTGCACCAGGCGCACGCGGGACGGCATATGCAGCAGGTTGGGCACGACTCAGCCCGCCGGGATGTTGCCCTGGCAGCGCGGGCAGACCACCGCCTCGCCGCGCGTGCGGTGCGCGGTGCTGACCCACAGACCGCAAGCCGGGCAGGCCCCAGCCGAGGCCAAGCCATCGATCGGCGGCAGCGGCACATCATCGTCGTCGCCGGCCTCGCTCTGGCGCCGGGCCTCGACTTCGAGCGCCTCGACCTGGTTGATGTCGCCGTCGTGGTAGGTCAGGCGGGCGGCGCCGGCCTTGACGATGTCCTTCTCGGCCAGCTTGCGGGGGGCAGCCAGCTTGACCTTGTTGACGTAGGTCCCGTTGGACGAGTTGAGATCCTCGACGTACCAGCCGTCCTCGCGTTTCACCAGCAGGCAGTGCTCGCGCGAGATGTTGGTGGTCGGCACCGCCAGGTCGCAGGCCGAGGCCCGGCCGATCACGGTGCGATCCTTGCCCAGGTTGAAGCGGGTATAGCCTTCCGTCCCCTTCACACGCACGGTCAGGAATGGCATCGCGGAGTCTCCGCAGGTGATACTCCGGACGGCGCGGAACGCTGCAAGGCCAGGAGCCCACCGTGGACGTCATCGCCCCCATCGCCGACATGCGCCAGTGGAGCCGCCAGGCTCTGATCGCCGGCAAGCGCACCGCCTTCGTCCCGACCATGGGGGCGCTGCACCGCGGCCACATCAGCCTGGTCGAGAAGGCCAGGACCCTGGCCGACCGGGTGGTGGTGTCGATCTACGTCAATCCCACGCAATTCGACAATCCCGAGGACCTGGCCAAGTACCCGCAGACCCTGGAGGCCGACCTGGCGATGTGCCGCGAAGCCGGGGTGGACGCGGTATGGACCCCTCAGACCGCCGAGATGTACCCCGACGGCTACTGCAGCTTCATCGACGTGGTCGGCCCGCTGACCGACAAGCTCTGCGCAGTGGCGCGCCCAGGGCACTTCCGCGGCGTCTGCACCGTGGTGGCCAAGCTGCTCGGCGTCGTCCGCCCCGATGTCGCGGTGTTCGGGCAGAAGGACCTGCAGCAGTGCCTGGTCGTCTCACGCATGGTCGGCGACCTCAATATCGGCACCGAGATCATCGTCGCCCCGACCGTGCGCGAGAGCGACGGTCTGGCGATGAGCAGCCGCAATCGCCGCCTGAGCCCGGACCAGCGCGCCCGCGCCCTCGGCCTGCCGCGCGGCCTCGAACTCGCCCGCCAGGCCTACCGCGCCGGCCAGGTCACCAGCCTCAAGTTGATCGAGATCGTCGCCGAGGAGCTGCTGGTCCACGAGGGCGTCGACCTCGACTACTGCGACGTCGTCTCGCTCAAGGGCTTCAAGGAGTCCGAATTCGCCGACGACGCCTGCGTCCTGGCCGCCGCCGTGTTCGTCGACGGCGTGCGCCTGATCGACCACGTGCCGCTGGCCGGCCAGTCGATCCCGGTCAAGGCCGACTGAGAGCCGATGCCCGCCGTCGATGTCTTCGCCGGCCTCAACGAGGACCAGCGTGCGGCGGTAGCCCACGTCAAAGGCCCCCTCCTGGTCGTCGCCGGCGCCGGCTCGGGCAAGACGCGGGTCATCACCCGCCGCATCGCCAACCTGATCCAGGCCGCCGGCACGCGGCCCGATCGCATCCTCGCCATCACCTTCACCAACAAGGCGGCGGGCGAGATGAAGGAGCGCGTGCACCAGCTCCTCGGCCTGCAGACGCCGTGGATCTGCACCTTCCACAGCGCCGGCTACCGCATGCTGCGCATGGACCGCTCGCGCGAGGGCAGCGAAGGCGACTTCTCGATCTGCGACGACGAGGAGCCGGAGAAGTACGTCCGCCAGATCGTCAAGGACCTCGGGCGGAACCCCAAGGAGTTCGAGCCGAAGAAGCTCTGCCACCGCATCTCCGAGTGGAAGAACAACCTCGCCGACCTCGCCACGCTCACCCCGAACGACGACTTCGACGCGGTGTGCCTCGACGTGGCGAAGGAATACGCCCGCCGGCTCGACGCCGAGAACAAGCTCGATTTCGACGACCTGCTGCTCAAGCCGGTGCGTCTGCTGGAGAAGGACACCGTCGCGCGCCGCCGCTGGCAGGAGCGCTTCCCCTACATCCTGATCGACGAGTACCAGGACACCAACACCGCGCAGTACAAGCTGATCCGGCTGCTCGGCGAGCACCGCAACGTCTGCGCCACCGGCGATCCCGACCAGGCGATCTACGGCTGGCGCGGCGCCGACATCCGCAACATCCTCAGTTTCCAGAGCGATTTCGACAAGCCGAACGATCCGGTGACGACGATCAAGCTGGAGACCAACTACCGCTCGACCCAGGTCATCCTGCGCGCCGCCCAGGGCGTCATCGTCAACAACACCGAACGGATGGAGAAGACCATCCGCACCGACAACGTCGAGGGCAAGCCGCTGTCGCTGCTCGCGGTCGACGACGAGCTCGACGAGAGCTACGCCATCGCCGCCGCGCTCACCCGCTTCCACGAGCAGGGCCGCCCGTGGGGCGAGATGGCGATCTTCTACCGCACCAACGCCATGAGCCGCGTACTGGAAGACGCGCTGCGCCGGCGCGCCGTGCCCTATCAGCTGCACGGCGGCCAGCGCTTCTACGACCGCGAGGAGGTCAAGCACGTCATCGCCTACCTCAAGCTGCTGGTCAACCCGCGCGACAGCGGCGCGTTGGCGCGCATCATCAACGTGCCCAAGCGCGGCATCGGCGACAGCACCCACGAGCAGCTCACCGCCTTCGCCGAGGAGCAGCTGGTCAGCCCGACCGACGTGCTGGAGCGGCCCGACCTGCTCGCCCAGGTCGCGGTCGGCCGCGCCGCCGGGCCGCTCGCCGACTTCGCCCGCCTGTGGCGCCTGCTGCGCACCCTGCCGCTGGGCGACCCGCCGGCCCGCGTGCGCGGCGTGATCGAGCTGACCAGCCTGGCCGGCCACTACAGCGACCGCCCGCCGGCCGAGCTGGAGGACCGCCTCGGCAACATGCGCGAAGTGATCACCGCCGCCGAGCAGTTCCGCGAGGTCGACGCGGCCGGCGGGCTGGTCGGCTTCCTCGAGATCGTCGGCCTGAACACCGACGCCGGTTCGCGCGAAGACCGCACCGCCGGCCAGGACCGCGCCCAGTTGATGACCCTGCACGCGGCCAAGGGTCTGGAATTCCCCATCGTCTTCATCGCCGGCCTGGAGGAGGGTTTGCTGCCGCTGCTGCGCGGCAAGGAGATCGAAGACACCAAACTGCAGGAGGAGCGCCGGCTGATGTACGTCGGCATCACCCGCGCGATGAAGGAGCTGTACCTGTCGCGCTCGCGCTGCCGCATGCTCTACGGCCAGACCTTCCATTTCCAGCCCAGCCGCTTCCTCGCCGAGATCCCGAGCAACTGCTTCGTCGCCAAGGACGCCACCGGCCGGCATGCGGTGCCGGATCCGACCCCACCGCCGGGCAGCCGCCGGCCGTCGATGCAGCAGAGCCAGGCCGAGGCCAAGGCGGCGGTCGCCGCGGCGCTCGACAGCGGGCTGATCAAGCGCGGCAGCAACCTGCGCCCGACCACCCAGGTCGGCGACGACCGCACGCTGGAGAGCGACGCCCTCGCCCCCGGCCAGCGCATCATCCATTCGACCTTCGGGCGCGGCACCGTCGCCGTCCTGCGCGGCGAGCCGGAGGACCGCGTCGCCATCATCGAATTCGACAAATACGGCGCCAAGGAGCTGCGGCTCATGTACGCCATGGCCAAGATCACCCTCGCATGATCAAACGCGCACTCGGCTCATCCGACCTCACCATCACCGCGATCGGCGTCGGCGCCTTCGCCATGGGCGGCTTCATGTGGGGCGGCCAGGACGACGCCGACAGCGAGGCGGCGATCCGCGCCGCCCTCGACAGCGGGGTCAACTGGATCGATACCGCGCCGCTCTACGGCGAGGGCAAGGCCTCGCTGGTCATCGGCACGGTGCTGCGCAGCCTGCCGCCATCGCAGCGGCCGCTGGTCTTCACCAAGTTCGGCCACCATGTCGTCGACGGCAGGCGCGTCACCGACGTGTCCGCCGCCCAGGTGGTGCGCGACTGCGATGAGGAACTGGCCCGCCTCGGGATCGAGCGCCTCGACCTCCTGCAGATGCACTGGCCGGGGCCGCAGCCGGTCGAGGAGACCGCTGCCGCCTGCGCCAAGCTGGTCCAGGCCGGCAAGGTCCGCGCCATCGGCCTGAGCAACGTCGAGCCCGGCCACCTCGCCGCCTGGCAGGCCACCGGAGTGCCGATCGCTGCCGTGCAGAACGCCTTTTCGCTGGTGAAGCCCGAGCCATCGGTCGCGGTGCTGCCGTGGTGCGTCGAGCATGGCGCCGGCCTGCTCGCCTATTCGCCGCTGTTCCGCGGCCTGCTCTCGGGCACCTGGACGGTCGACAAGACCTTCCCGCCCGGCGATCACCGCGGCGAGCGCGACGAATTCCGCGGCCCGCGCCTGGCGCGCTGGCTGCAGGCGGTCGAGGAGCTGCGCAAGCTCGGCGAGGACGACGAACTGAGCGTGCCGCAGCTGGCGATCGGCTGGCTGCTCTGCCATGAAGGCGTGGCCGGCGTCATCGTCGGTGCGCGCACCGCCGCCCAGGGCGCGGCCCTGGGCGATCTGGCCATGCCGCTCAAGCAGGCGCAGATCGACGCGGTCGACGCGATCGTCGCGCGCTGCCAGGCTGATCTGCCGTAAGGAGCTCGACGTCGACGTGGACGTCGACGCGCCCTAGAACGTCTGCGGCGCCGGAGCGGGCTGCGGCTGCGGACGCCCGCCACCATGCTTGGGCATGGCCGCGGCCCACGAGGCGGCGATCTGGGCGATCAGCTCGGCCGGAACCTCGCTGACCACGCGCACGCGGCCGGCACCGAAGGCCACCGCCACGCGCACCGGGACACCGCCTTTCACATCGCTGAACATTGCCGGCATCATCGGCATCTGGGCGCGCATCATCTCGAACTGGTACTTCATCTGCAAGGCGAGGTCATGGTCCATGCGCAGGTCCCACTGGCCGGGGATGGCGGCAGCAGCCAAGCGCAGCGGCTTGGCCGACGGGCCGGCGAGCAGCGCGTCGACCGCGGCCGGCGGGGCGCCCACGACCATGAGGTCCTTGCCGATGGCGAACTCGGAGGGCTTGAGCATCGCCTGCATCATGTCGGCCTGGGCGGGGGGCATGACTCCAGGGACGACCTCCTGGACCAGGCGGTCGACCTCGACCGTGCCGACCTTGCGCACGGCGCGCTCGAGGCGCATCTTCAGGCCGGAAGCGGCGAGCAGGTCGGCGAAGGCCCCCTTCTCCACCAAGGCGAAGCCGGCGACCATGGCCTGGCGCAGGGCGGCGGCGTCGGTCACGCCGAGCACGCCGAGTTGCTGGAACGGGCTGCCCGGTACGCCCTGGCGCATGGCCAGGTTGCCATCGATCGACGTGGCGAACGCGCTCATCACGTTGATGAGGGCTTCGTCGACCATGCCGGCGATCGCCGGATCCTTGCGCGCCTCGGCCAGCAGCTTGGCAAAGGCGAGGTAGATCGTGGGCGGGAAGCGGCCGGAGCAGGCCATCACCGGCGGCTGCTCAGCGGCGCCGAGGCGGAGACCGAGGTCAGGGGCGGTCCCGGCGATGGGCTTGATGCCGTCCGCGAGGACGCCGGGCGCCGGGGCAGCGATAGCGTCGAAGCGCCAGCCCTGAGCGCTGCTCGCGATGTCGATGCAGGCCGGGCCGGCCTGGCTGGCGAACAGGCGGAGGAGCGCCGACACCGCCTGCTGTCTCTTCTGCTGATCGAGCGCCGAAACATGCTCCTGCTGCTGCATCGCCATGGCCTGCTGCAGACCCATGAGCATGAGCGGGAGGTAGGTCTGCATGACGCGGTCTGCGGCAACCATCACGCGCGCATCGGTGCCAGCCGGCACGGCCTTGGCCAGTTCGGGCAGAGCCGGAGCGAAGCGCTTGGCCAGTTCGATACCGCCGACCATCGAGCCGATGGCGAAGCCGCCGGGCACCGCCTCGACGCTGGCCCCGGCCGCGTTGGCGAGGCCCTTCAACACGGCGTCATTCGCGACCGGCACGATGGCGCACCAGGCAGGGATCGGGACGCCGGGACCGACCGCGATGAGGATCGGCTTGCCGGCGAAGCCGGCCAGGGACGGATCGCCCAGCGTACCACCAAGTTGCGCCGCAAGCATCCCGGGCGGCACCGGCAGCTTGCTCGCGGCCATGGCCTGGTCGATGCGCGCGAGCGCGGCTTTGAGGTCGGGGATGACCACGACGGCGAAGGCCTGAGGGTCGGCGATGGTCGGCACCGCCGGCACATCGACGGCGCGAATGGTCGCTGCCAGCACGAGCAGGAAGGAGACGGAGCGGATGAGGATACGCATGGGACTTCTATGTAAGGCGGAAAGCGGGCATGCACGAGACGTCTTCGCCCGGCTGGCGGGACAGGCGTGTCCGCCCTGGCGTCACTCCGGGATGTTCGGCTCGACCAGATTGGCCAGCTGCAACAGGGATTCCTGCCAGCCGAGATGGCACATCTCGAGCGGGATGACTGCCGGGATCCCGGCTTGGACGACGGTCACGTCCGTGCCGCACGACACCGGCATCAAGGTGACGGTCACTTCCATCTCACCCGGCAGATTGGGATCGTCGAACGCATCGGTGTAGCGGATCAGCCTGCCCGGGACCAGTTCCAGGTACTTGCCGCCGAAGGCGTGGCTCTGCCCGTTGGAGAAGTTCCGGAACGACATGCGAAAGGTGCCGGACACCCGCGGATCCATGTGCTGCACACTGCACGTGAAGCCGTACGGCGGGATCCATTTCGCCATCGCATCCGGTTCGAGGAAGGCACGGTAGATCTTCTCAGGTGCGGCGCGCAGCACGCGATGGAGGCGGATCGAACCTGCGGTCATGACATCTCCTGGAGATGGGTCACGGTGGACGGCTGGGCGGGCGGGTGAACCGCTGCTGCCGCCAGCTTGCACAGGCCTCAGGCCAGCTGGATGGAGCCGTAGGTGATCGCGTCCTGCAGCTGCGGCGATGCGGACTCCGCGTCCTGCGCCATGGCGGCCAGGGCGCCGCTGCGGGTCTTCATCGCCTCGAACCAGGGCTGAGCGATGGACGTCAGGGCTGCCGCGACCTGCGCGGTCTGCTCCTCGGACTCGTCGAACTCCTGCGCGTACGCATCGAGATCGCCGCCCTGCAGGTGCGTGCGGAGGTGGCAGCACTCGGCCACCGGGTTGGTGTCGTTGCCGAGGTTCTTGAAGTAGACGCCGAGGCGCACGGTGATGCCGCTGCTGAACTGCGCCTGGCTGATGCCGACGACATCGAAGGCGATGGTGTGATTCCGCCGCCAGGTGGTGCCGACCCGGGCGAAGCCGAGCGGGGCGAGGACGCTGTGGATGCGTCGGATCAGGTGCTTCAGCATGTCACGCCCGGTATTCTTCGACGGCCGTGCCGTGACGATCGGTGGCGGGGCGCGGCACTGGGCCGACCGTCTCGCCGGTGTAGGCGCGGATCCAGCGGTCGTAGCAGTTCACCTGCTCGTCGGCGGACAGGTCGCCGGGGCCGTCTTCCGCCACCGCGGCGCCGCGCAGGGCCTGCAGCGTCATGGCGACGCTCACCGACAGGTTGAGCGACTGCGAGAACCCGGCCATGGGCAGGAGGAAGCAGCCGTCGGCCAGGGCGCGGGCGCGGTCGGAGACGCCGTGGCCCTCGTTGCCGAAGACGATCGCGAGCGGAGCGGCTGCCAGCTGCGGCAGCAGCTGGGCCGGGCCGACGGTCGCGCCGGCGGCGAGATCGGTGATCCAGAAGCGGTAGCCCTGCGGCTTGAGCAGCGCCGCGGCAGCATCGATGTCGGGCAGCACGTGCAGGTCGAGGTAGCGGTGCACGCCCTGGCTGACCTTGTCGTTGACCTTGAAGCCGTTGTTGGCCGTGGTGACGATGACGCGGTGGATGCCGCAGGCGTCGCAGGTGCGGATGATCGCCGTCGCGTTGTGCTGGTCGTAGCTGTCCTCGATCACCACCGCGAGGCGGGCGGTACGCCGCGCCAGCACCTGGCGGTACTTGCGCGCACGCTCGGCGGTGATGCGGGAATCGAGGGGATGCGCCGGCACCGGGCTGGGCAGCTCGTGCTGGAAGCGGCCGGCATTGCCGGCCTCGGGACCGCGCATCAGTGCTTCTCGATGCGGTCCGTCGCCAGCGAGGCGCCGGGCACGTCGGGACGCTTGTACAGGCTGCCGTCGAGATGGCAGGCGAGCAGGATCTGGGTGATGTTGGCGTCGAAGCCGGCGTCGCTCGACAGCGCTTCGATCACCGCGCTGGGGTCGGCGCCGGGGTCGGCGGCAAGGCGGGCGGCGAAGGCGGTGGTGGCGCCGAGGATGCGCGCCTCGGTGTCGAGTTCGTCGCCGGCGATGCGCAGCGGCCCGTTGCCGTCGAGGCGCTCGTAGGCGGCGCGGACCAGCGGCAGCAGGGTGTCGAGGTCGTCGATCGAATCGAGGATGCGGGTCGCGGTCGAGGCGTCGCCGGTCAGGCGCGGGAAGTGGTGCAGCAGGCCGGCCATGTACAGGCGGTCGCGGCTGTCTTCGGGCAGGCGCATGGCCAGGGCCACGGCGCAGGCGGCGCGGGCGCAGCGCTCGCCGGCTCCGACGCAGGCGGCGCGGCCCTCGAGCGCGCGGACCATCGCCGACACCGTCTGGACGATGGCGACGCGGTGCTTGCGGCGTTCCTCGCGCACGTACTGCGCCTGCGACAGCTGCAGCGCGACGGCCGAGGCGAGTTCGAGGTCGCCCTGGTCGAAGGGCGTGTCGCCCTGGCCGCGCGAGAGGTAGACCACGCCGCGGGTGCTGCCGGTGACGACCAGCGGCACGCACACCACCGAGCGGATCTGCTTGCTGCTGATCGACTGGTTGCGCGCGAAGCGCTCGTCCTCGAGGGCGTTGGCGCTGTGCACCGCCTTGTTCTCGGTGAAGGTCTTCTTGACGATCGAACGCGAGATCACCGGCTGGATGCCCGGCGCCGAGGTGCGCACGCCGTTGGGCACCAGCTTGCCCGAGGTGGCGTCGCGGCGGAAGACCACGGCGCATTCGGCGGGCAGCTGCTGCACCAGGCAGTCGAGCACGCGGGCCTCGAGATCCGACACCCGGTCGCCCTCGACGAGGATGCGGCCGACCTGGTAGAGCGTGCGCACCGCCTTGCCGCCGTCGCCGCGGGCGCTGGGCGTGATCGACTCCTCGGCCGGCTCCGACAGGTCGGCGAGCTCGTCGACGCGGAATTCGAGGGTGTTCGACAGCATCTCCGGGTCGTCCTGGTAGCGGATGCGATCGCTGGAGTCGTCATCAGCCGCGGCCGAGCCGGTCTCGAAGACCATCTCGGTGGTGCCGATCTTGATCACGTCGCCGGCGCGCAGCAGCTCCTCGTCCTTGAGCTTCTCGTCGTTGATCGAGGTGCCGTTCTTGCTTTCGAGATCGCGCACGAACCACATCCCGCCAACCGGGAAGACCTCGCAGTGGAAGCGCGAAGCGCTGCGATCGAGGATCTGCAGCCCGGCCTCGGCATCGCGACCGATGGTGATGGGCTTGTCGACCAGCCCGCGTTCGCGTCCGCGGTAGGGTCCGTTGGCGATGCGGATCTTGCTCATCGTAGACCGCTCAGGCTAGGCTCGGCGGGAGCCACGCCAATGGGGAACGTGAAGTCGGCTAGGCTCATGGCGAGAAAACCAAGCGTACTCCCCAGCCCGGGTGGACCAGGCGGCGGTCGTAGTCGCGTCGGCTCCAGGCGGTGAAGCGGTCGGGCTGGCGTTCGGTGATGTTGCCGCCCAGCAGGGGGCGCAGCTCGGGGTTCAACTGGCTCCCGCCGGCGCAGAACTCGCTGCGCGAGCCGGCCAGATCGAGCACACCCTGCACCGACCGGTCGGCGGGATGGCGCGCCCCTGGCCGCCCAGTGGCACCAGCGTCGCGGGCGAACGAGGCGCAGAAGGTCAGATCGACCGCCGAACCCCAGGGGTAGGCTCGCCCATCGCCCCCCTGCACCGCCAGCTGCCATTCCTGCACCGCGGGCAGTCGCCACGGCCGGCCGTCACGCCTGGAGCGCCAGGCCGCATAGGCGACGGCGTCGTCATGGCTGACCTCGGAAACCGGGCAGTCCGGGTCGATGCGATCACCGCCCTTGTCCTCGACCAGGACCCAGCCGCCGCGACCGAGGAACTCAGAACGGCGCTTCCACCGCGGCAGGCCCTTGTCCTTGTCCTTGTCGTAGTAGGCGCTGTCTCGCGGCACGAAGATCAGCATGCCCTGGGCGCGAGCCGCGTCGATCTGCGCGCTGACCGCCGGGTCGTTGATGAACTCCAGCCACTCGCCGCAGGTGACCTCGCGTTCCATGCAGACGAACGGCGCGATCTCGCCGAGGGTGCGCCCGGTCTCATCGCACAGCGTCCCGCCTGGGACGAAGCGCTCTCCCCCGGCCAGTCCGTCCGGCATCGCCGGCAGCCGCAGTTCGCGGATCGTGCCGCGTTTGATGGTGATCGCCGTACGCACGCCGTCTGCGGTCTCGGCGACGTAGCGGCCGTGCATCAGCTGCACACGAGAGCCGGCATCGACCTCGACCGGAGCGCCAGCGGGGGCTTCGGTGCGGTCGGCCTGGCGGAGGATCGGGGTCAGGCGCAGCGCGATCGATCCGCGGTTGGTCACCGTGGCCATCCCGGCGAGCAGGTCGCGATGCGCTCCGTCGTCGAAAGCGCGCGCCTGGGCCACCGCGGCGGCGGCAGTGGCGAGGTCGCCGGCGGCCTCGGCCTCGGCCAGGCGCTGCACCCAGAAGGAGGCGTGGGCTGCACGCACCGGCGGATGGCTGGGGGCGAGGGCGAGGGCGCGATTGAGCAGGCCGATGCACTCGGCGATCTTCGCAGCGCTCTCACGCTCGGCAGCCAGCCCAGCGTCCTCGGCCACGGCCAGGGCGGCGCGACGGGCTGGATCGCCGCTTTCACCGAGCTCGCCGCGGAGCCTGCGGATGTCCTCTTCGCGCGCCGCCTGCGTCAGGCGCAGGGCCGTGACCGCCTGGTTGGCTCGCGCCGCCTCATCGAGCATCGCCTCGGCCGAGCGCTCGGTGGCGAGGCGCAGGCCCATCTCGACCCGTCGCCGGGCATCGGCCAGGCCGGGATGGTCGGCGACCAGGGCGGCAGCACGTTCGACGCAGCCCTGGGCACGGGCCGGCTGGCCGGCAGCGATGGCCTCGTCGGCGGTGCGCAGCTGGGCGTCGGCCTCGGCCCGGCGCGCCTCGCGTGCGACGCGCTGTTCGCTCTCGCGCAACGCCCGCTCCTTGTCAGCGAGAAGCTCCTTGCGCTTCGCCGCCAGGGCGCCGAGGCGCTCGACTCTGGCAGGATCCGGTTCAAGCTCGATCGCGCTGCTCAGCGCGCCGATCGCAGCATCGAGATCGCCGGCCTGCTCGACCTCGATCGCCCGGGCAGTGAAGACAGCCGCACTGTCATGACGCTGGCGCTGCTTGGACTCGGCTTCGGCCGCCTGCTCGCGGCTGGTGCGCAGCGCTGCCAGGGCGGTGAACCAGCGTTCGTAGTCGGCTGCCAGTCCCGGATCATCGGGATGCAGCACCTGGGCTTGCTTGGCCAGCTTCTGCGCCTCGTCCAGGCCTTCGAGCCCGCCACGGGCGGCCGCAGCCACGGCCTGCTCGCGCAATTGGGCAGCGCGGGCCTGGTTCTGCCTGGCATTGCGTGCCTGCTCGCTCTCGCGTGCCAGGCGCTCTGCCTCGCCCTTGACGCGCTCGTCGAAGCGGGTGGCGGAGTCGCGCGCATCGCGGTCGCCGGGCCGGTAGGCCAGAATCTGCTCGCTCGCCTGCCGCGCCTGGGCCCACTCGCCATTCGACACCGCGCGCGCGACCTCGCTGCGCAGCAGTTCCACCTGGCGGGCGTCGCGGTTCTGCAGGTGCAGCCAGATCGCACCCGAAGCGGCGACGACCGCGAGCACGCCGACGGCCGCCCAGGCGATCGTCTTGCGATGGCGGTCGATGACCCGAGCGGCCAGATCAGCCAACGTTTCACGGTAGGCGGTCACCGCCTCGCCGGCGAGGAACGAGCGCAGATCACCAGCAAGTTCGGAGACGTGCTGGTAGCGCGCGTCCTGCCCATGGGACATCGCCTTGTGCACGATCGCCGTAAGCCGACGCGGCAGGTTGCGGCAGGCCGGCTGCTGGTCGATCGGCTTCCATTGCCCGCCGACCACCTGGGTGACGGTGCGCCGCAGGTCGCCGCGCACGTAGGGCGAAGCGGCGGACAGCATCTCGTACAGCATGACGCCGAGGCCATAGATATCGGAACGATGATCGACCCGGTCGAGCTGACCACGCGCCTGCTCGGGGCTCATGTAGGCCGGCGTGCCGACCGCGGTGCCGGCGATGGTCTCGTGGTCGGCCATGCTGCTCAGCTGCACGTCGGTGTTGGGCTTGAGCAACGGCTCGGCGGCGCCGACGACCTTGGCCAGGCCCCAATCCATGACCAGTACCTCGCCATAGGTCCCGACCATGACATTGCGCGGCTTGAGGTCGCGATGCACCACTCCGCGGCTGTGCGCGAAGGCCATGGTGTCGCAGATCTTGAGGAACAGCTGGATGACTTCGAAGCGGTGCGACGCAGAGCCCGACCGCCCGGCCAGCCAATCGGTCAGGACCACGCCCTCGACCCGCTTCATGGTGTAGAAGACGGTGCCGTCGGGCAGCACGCCGACGTCATGCACCGGCACCACGCCGGGATGCTCCAGCTGGGCGGTGATCTGCACTTCGTGCAGGAAACGCGACACGTCGTCGCGCTCGACCTCGCGGCCGTTGAGCGTCTTCAACGCCACGGTGCGCTGGGCGTCGCGGTCGCGCAGCGCGAAGACCACACCCTGCGAACCCTGGCCGAGCCGCCCGCTGAGCGCGAAGCGCGCCCCGTCACCACCGAGTCCGCCGAGGGGCCGCCACGAGTCGAGCGCCCGCGCCAGATCGGCCTCGTGGTCGACGCCGCGCAGGCGCGTGGTCATGCGCGTCGGGGCAGCCGAAGGCGACAAGGTCGCAGGCGTCAGGGAGGTGGCGCTGCCCATGTCATGCTCGCCGTCATCGGAGCCGGGGAAACGCACCACCGTGGTGGTGTGGCCCATGCTGGTTCAGCTCAGCAGGCCAGCAAGCTTGGCCGAGAACGGGTCATTCGCCTTGGGCAGCTGGGCTTTGGACAGCCAGGTCATGCCGGCCGGGGCGGCGGTTCCGGCCGGGACGCGGGCGCGGTAGGCGAGGACGAAGACGTGGCGCAGAGCCGGATCAGCGTCGTCGTTGAGATAGCCTGAGAGCTCGACGCCATGCGCCACGCCGCCGCTGGCCTGCTCGGCGGTCGCCTTGGCCAGGTTCTTGAGCGCGGCCAGCCCCTCGCACTCGGGCCCGATGTCGGCGTCGTGGGCCACCCGGCCATCGCTGCCGACCAGGGCGTCGCTGCCGCATGTCACCACCACGGCGAGCCGGACCTCCTTGCTGTCGACGTCGGAGGCGATGGCCGAGCGGGTGGCGAACCAGCCCTCCTCGTCGATGGCGGTGAGGATCGCCAGGTCGATGCGGGTGATGAGGCCGCGCAGCTGATAGAGCGGGCGCCGCGGCATGGCGCGTACCAGGGGTTCCTCGTCCATGCCTGGTTTATGCCCTATCCCGGCCCGAGCGCCAGCATGGCCTGGGCCGTGCGGCGCGCCGGGTCACTCCCAGCGGGCGTCGTCGACGTAGAAGGCGAAGGGTTGGCCCTGGGCACCAGCGACCCACATGAAGCCGGTCTTGATCCGCGAGAGATCGCGGCCGGTGACGTCGATCGCCACTTCCTGCCACTCCGTGGTCATGGCGACCTCGCGCTCGATCTTGGCCGTGTCGCCGAAGGGCTTGTCGTTGCCGATGATGCCGAAGCCGAATTTGATCTTCTCGCCGCCCTTGGCGCCACGGACCCAGAACTTCAGCGCCTTGGCCCCGACCAGGTTGAAGCCACCCGGCTTCTCGCCCCAATCATTGGCCGGGCTCTGCCAGACCACGCCGCCCCAGCCCTTGTCCTTGGTGAAGCTGACCTTGAGGCAGGACTTGCCGACCTTCGGCTGATCGGTCGAGGCGGCCTCCATCTGGATCGAGCCGGTGTCGCCCATGTACCCCGAGGCGGCCCACATCGGTTCAGCCTCGCCACCGGCGATGGCGGCGGGCAGCTTGGCCTGGCGCGGCTTCGGCGGCAGAGCCGGGCCATCGACCTTGAAGGTGGCGCTGGCCAGGGCGGCGCCGCCCTTGCCGTCAAAGACGTAGGTGTACAGGCGGTAGGTGCCGCCGCCGTCGGGCGCCTTGAACTCGCAGCTGCCGGCGGCCTGGCGCACGATCGCCTCAGGGAAGGTCGGCGGCATGTCGATGGCGTCGCCGCCGGTGTTGTAGTCGGACAGCTCCTGGGCGATGACCCAGTTGGCGGTCATCGCGTCCTTCTCCGGATCCTCGACCGCAGCAGTCGCGACGACCACCTGGCCGGGCTTGAGCGTCGGCGCGGCGCCGACGTCGAAGGCGATCGGCTTGATCTGCGGACAGCGGTTCTGCACCGGCTTGCCCCAGGCGGCGGCGTAGGCGTCGACCACTTCGAGCTTCTCGCCACCAGGCAGGACCATGCCGTACCAGGTCGCGGTCGCCTCGACCTTGCTGCCCCAGGAGAAGGCCAGCGAGCCCAGGCACAGCTGGCTGTCGGCGCGCAGGGCCTTCCAGGCATTGAGGTAGCTGGCCGCCTTGGCCGTGCTGGTCGGCTCGTCGACCGTGCCGAGCGCGTTCTTGCCGATCTCCCAGGTGCCGGGCGGGCCGTACTCGGTGATCATGTAGGGCTTGGTACCGCCGGCATCGCGGTAGCGCTTGGGGATCGACGAGGCGCCGGCGTAGGAGTTGATGCCGACGATGTCGATCGCCGGGCACAGCTTGTGGATCAGCTCGACGCGCTTGCCGCCGACCTCGGCCACCGTGGTCATGGTCGGATGCGCGGGATCGACCTGCTTGACCATCACGGCGATGTCCTGGATCGCCTTCCAGATGTTGGCGTTGTCGCCGGCGGCGTAGCCCTCCATCTCGTTGCCCAGACCCCAGGCGAGCAGGGCGGGGTGGTCCTTCCACTTCAGCACCTGGCTCTTCGCCATCTCGAACTGGCGCTGCACCTGGCCCGGGTCGTCGTACTTGAAGCCGTGACGCTCGTGACCGAGCCAGATGCCGACGATCACCGCCAGGCCCTGCTTGTGCGCGTCATCCAGGCGGTCCTGGATGTCGTCGGCACCCCAGGTGCGGCAGGTGTTGCCGCCGATCTGGGCGAGCAGCTGCTTCGAGGCGTCGCCGCCGGCGCCCTGCACGTACCACGGTTTGCCGGCGCGCATGAGCTGCCAGGCACCGTCCTTCTGCACCAGCTGCACCGCGTTGTCGGCGGCGGCGAGCGGGGCGGCGAGGAGGGCGATGGCGCAGGCGGCGCGAAGGATGGTCGGGGTCATGGGGATGGCTCCTGGTATGCGTAAGGAACGAGGCTGATGCGCTGCGTGATCAGGCCGGATGGCCACGTCCGGGGCGCCAGCGTACAGCGCACCCGGACGTTTTGCACTGCGCTATTCCCAGCGCACGTCGTCGAGGTGGAAGCACACTACCGCGCCCTGTCCGCCGACCACCCACATGAAGCCGGTCTTGATCCGGGTGAGGTCGAGTCCGGCGACGTCGATGCTGTACTCGGTCCACTCCTTGCCCAGGGTGACCGCCAGCTCCTTCTTGCCGCTGTCGGGGAACGGCTGGTCGGCGCCGATGACGCCGAAGCCGAACTTGACCTTCTCGCCACCGACCGCGCCACGGGCCCAGAACTTCAGCGCCTTGGCCCCGGTCAGGTTCCAGCCGCCAGCGGCGGCGCCCCAGTCGTTGACCGGGTCCTGCCACACCACGCCGCCCCAGCCGTCGCCCTTGCTGTAGGTCACCTTCAGCGAGGTGGCGCCACTGTGCGGCTTGTCGGTGCTCTTGTCATCCATGGCGATGGCGCCGGTCTCGCCCATGTAACCGGACGGGATCCATGCCGGCTTGGCCCCGTCGCTGTGGACGTTGACCGGCAGGGTGGCGGGCTTGCCCGGATCGGCCGCGGCGAGGGCGGCGAGGGCGGACAGCGCGAGGAAGAGGGGACGGACGTGCATGGGTGCTCCTTGGCCGGCCAGCATGTCCGGCTCGGACGTCGCGGCTGCAACGGAACCCGCATCCGCGGAGCATTCCGTCCATGCCGGGCGGAAGGAGATGCGCCCCCGCGGGCCTCCGTGGATCCCGCGCCGCCGCCCGTCGTGCATGCTGGCGAACGTCCGGAGCCCATCATGCACGATCTCGCCACCCCGCCTCCCGCTTCATCCCTGTGCCTGCCCGGCATCCCCAGGTCGTCGGAGCGGATGCACAGCGGCGAGCGCTGGATCGGCATCGATGACGTCGATGGCATGCCGCCCTTCTTCACCACGGCGGTGGGCGACAACGAGTGCTGGCTGTTCGCCGGCTCGAACGGCCCGCTGTGCGCCGGCCGGCGCGACCCCGAGCTGGCCCTGTTCCCCTACGTCAACGCTGACCGCATCCTCGATCACGCGCGCAGCGCCGGCTTTCTCACCTGCGTGCAGCTCGACGGCGGCCGGCTGTGGGAGCCGTGGTCCGACCAGCCCGCCCTGCACCCGCGGCAGCGCAGCCTGCACCGCCACGAGCTCGGCGCCGGCCTGCTGTTCAGCGAGACCGACCTGGACAGCAGCCTGGAGCTCGCGGCCGAGCTCGCCACCTGCCAGCGCTTCGGCCTGGTCCGCCGCGTGGCGCTGACCAACCGCGGCACGCAGACGGTGCGCGTGCGCGTGCTCGACGGCTTCCACCGCCTGGTCCCGCCCGGCGTCGGCACCGCGACCTGGGCCTCCTACAGCTACCTCGCCCAGGCCTACATGCGCCATGAGCGCGTGCCCGGCCAGCGCGCCGCGCTGTACACGCTGAACGCCGCGATCACCGACCGGGCCGAGCCGTGCGAGGTCCTGCGCTGCGCCGCCGCCTGGTGGCTGGGGCCGCCGGGCGCTTCGACCCTGCTGTCGACGCGGCAGGTCGATGCCTTCCGCGCCGGCGCCGCGACCACCGACGAAGACGAGGTGCGCGGCGCGACCGGCGCGCTGCTCTGCGACCTGACCCTGACCATCGAGCCGGGCGAGACGGTGCGCTGGCTGACCGGCGCCGACACCGGACTCGACCAGGCCGAGGCCGCCGCGCTGGTGGCGCTGATCAACCGGGCCGATGCCGCCGCCGAGGTCGAGGACGCCATCGCCTGCGACCGCGTCGGACTGCGCGCCCGTCTCGCCGCGCACGACGGCCTGTCGCTGACCGGCGATCGTGGCGACGACGATGCGCACCGTTCGGCCACCCTGTTCAATCTCATGCGCGGCGGCGTCCTGCCCGCCGACCTGACGGTGTCGCGTGCCGACTTCGCCGCCTGGCTGGCCGGGCGCAACCGCGCCATCGCCGAGCGCGCCCGCGACGCCATCGCCGCCTGGCCCGAGCACCTGCCGCTGACCGCTCTGGCCGAATGCGCTGGCGAGTGCAACGACCCTCAACTCGAACGGCTGGCCGGCTCGTGGCTGCCGCTCGCCTTCAGCCGCCGGCACGGCGATCCCAGCCGGCCGTGGAACCGCTTCGCCATCAGCCTGTTCGACCGCGACGGACGCCCGCGCAGCAGCTGGCAGGGCAACTGGCGCGACATCTTCCAGAACTGGGAGGCGCTGGCGCTGAGCTTCCCCTCGGCCCTGCCGGCGATGATCGCCACCTTCCTCGACGCCTCGTCCGCCGACGGCTACAACCCCTACCGCGTGACCAGCGAGGGCCTCGACTGGGAGGTGCCGGAGGACGGCCCGTGGTCGAACTTCGGCTACTGGGGCGACCACCAGATCGTCTACCTGACGCGGCTGCTGGAGTCGGCGGTGGTGCACCATCCGGGCTGGATCGAGGCCCGCCTGGCGCGCTGCGCCCACGCCAGCGCCGACGTCCCCTACCGCATCCGTCCCTACGCCGAGTTGTGCGCCGACCCGCATCATGGCGTGCGCTTCGACCACGCGGCGCACGACGCGGCGATGGCGCGCTGCACGCAACTCGGCTCCGATGGCCGCCTGCTGCCCGGCCCCGACGGCCAGCCGCTGCTGCTGTCGCTGGCCGAGAAGCTGCTCATCCCGGTGCTGGCCAAGCTGTCCAACCTGGTGCCGGGTGCCGGCATCTGGCTCAACACCCGCCGGCCGGAATGGAACGACGCCAACAACGCCCTGGTCGGCTGGGGCTGTTCGCTGGTCACCGTGTTCCAGCTGCATCGCCACCTCGCCCTGCTGCGCCGGGTGACGGCTGAGGCCGCCGAACTGCCGCTGAGCGCGGCGACGGCGCAGTTCCTCGACGGCCTCGCCGCCGCTCTGCTCGCCGCCGACGCGGCGTCGTGCCGCGATGCGCAGGCGCGCAAGACGGTGATGGACCGGCTCGGTGCCATCGGCCAGCGCCATCGCGAGCGGGTCTACGCGCGCGACCTCGGGGCGATCGCCGCGGTGCCAGCCGCCCGTCTGCGCGCCTTCCTCGACGCCGCTGCGGCAGCGATCGACGCGACCCTGACC
>JALHRW010000076.1 GCA_022841245.1 Planctomycetota bacterium | reverse complement strand
TGGACGGCGGGCGTCGCGGCGACGCAGTCGTGGAATCTGACCACGGTTGGCGACTGGACCTCGACGACGCGCAACGGCGTTACCGAGACGCGGGTCAACAGCGCGGTCCACGAGGCCACCCAGGTCGGCGCGAACATCCTGAGCTACGACGCTCAGGGCAACCTGACGCAGGACGAGGAGCAGACCGCCTTGGCGTGGGATCCGGAGAACCGCCTCATCCGCGCGATGGTCCCCCGCAATACCAGCGAGGGCCGTTTCGGGTCGGTCGCGACGTACCGGTATGACGCGCTGGGTCGGCGGGTGGGCAAGACGGTGCAGGGGATGACGACGCACTACATCCACGAGGGCGCTCGGGTCATCCGTGCGATGGACCAGCCGGCATTGGCCTCCAGCGCGGTCGAGCTCGCGAGCGATGGCACGGCAGCCAACGCCGCCCTGACGCCGGCCTCGGGCGGGATCTTCCCGGCCAGCGCCAACCCGGTGCGGATCACGTTCCAGCCGGAGAGCAGCCCGATTCCGCCCGGCTTCTACGCCGACAAGGGCCGGACGTATGGTGTACGCACCAACGGTCAGACCTACGGCTGGGCGGCGGGCAACCTGCCCGCGCCGACGGCGCGCTCGACGGCGCAGCTCGCCGAGCTGGATACGCATGCCCACCTGTGGCAGGCGACGCGTGATGCGGGTGTGCGGGGCGCGTACTATGACAACGCCAATTTCACGGGCACGCTGCTGCAGCGGCTGGACAGCCAGGTGAACTTCAGCTGGGGCACGGGTGTTCCGATCACCGGCATCGCTGCGGACACCTTCTCGACGCGGTGGCTGGGGCTGGTGGAGATCCCGACCACCGGTGCGTGGACCCTGACGACGAACAGCGATGATGGCGTGCGTCTGTGGATCGACGGGGCGCAGGTGATCAACAACTGGACGAACCACAGCCCGACGCTGAACCATGCAGCGCTGACCCTGTCGGCGGGCCACCACGCGGTCCGGATGGAGTACTACGAGAGCACGGGTGGCGCCGTGGCGCAGTTGCGCTGGACGGGTCCGGGGATCAGCCAGGTGGCGATCCCGGGGACGGCCCTGACGACCTCCCGGGCGAACACCTGGGAGATCGCGCTGGCCAACGGCACGTATCCGGTGGCTATCGTCTGTGGCGACCCGCTGTCGCTGGCGCAGGCCAACCACCTGCTGGTGGAAGGCACGGCCCTGACCGACCTCGACCCCGGTTACGACTGGACGGTGCCGGGCTATCAGGCGGGCGACTTCGACGGCTATCTGGTCAGTGTCACGGTAGTGGATGGCAAGCTGACCCTCGCTGGTGGTATGGACGCGTATGACCCCAAACTGTGCTTCATTGAGATCGGACCGGCCGGAACCACCACCGAGGTGCAAGCCATGCTGACGGCAGCCACGCCGACGATGACGAGCCTGGTCGCCGAGGCTACGGCGCGCACGGCGGAGACGGTGCCGGCTGTGGATGGGGTACGGGAGTTTGTGTATGGGGGCTATGTGGACGAAGTGGTCGCGTATACGCAGAAGGTTGGGAGCGTGACCACACGGTACTATCCGCACTACAACCATCTGTATTCTGTCGCCGCTCTCACTGATCATAGCGGTTCGGTCGTCGAGAGGTATTCCTACACCGCGTTCGGCGCCCAGACGATCACGGCGCCTGGCGGCGCGGTCAGGGCGAAGTCGGCGGTGGGCTTTGACAGGGCGTTCACCGGGCAAATCCGGGACATTGAAACGAACCTGAACTATGTGCGGGCGAGAATGTATAGCCCGACCTTGGGGCGCTTTGTGAACAGAGATCCGATGGGATATGTAGACTCTAAGTCTCTGTATTCGGCATCGTTGTTGATAAACTACAATGATCCATCAGGGATGAAATTCCGGGTAGATAGCCAGAAGGTTGGCCAAAAGGCGATCAACGAAATGTTTACCGATCTTCGTCGGCGAGGTGGCTTGCCGATGAATATTGGCCAAATTCCATTTGCGCTTACCTGGCTGGCTACTGCGGATTGGATTGGGGAGGACAAGATCAAGGAATCTGAGTGTAAGGACTCCAGCAAGGAATGCTGCTATTGTGCGGAAGTGGAAGAAACAAAAGAGATGGATATGTTGATCAAGCAGTTGCTGCCTGATGGTAGCCGCACGGGCCGTCTATATACAGACGACGGATATGACTCAGTCTTGGCACATGAAGGTCGGCGTCTCAAGGTATACAAGAAGGGCTATAATGCTTATTTTGATGACATAGATGACTACGCCACTGCGCCCGGAAAAATATGCTTTAAGGAAAAGGGGAAGGCCAAGAAGGTATTGGAGCAATACTTGAGTGATTTGCGAACGGCTGCGGAAAATCAGTTCGCAAACTACGCATTTCCAATGCAAGCTGAAATCGAAAAAGAAAACGGTTCATGGAAGAAGGTGCGCGAAGGAAATCAACTGTTGAGCGATCACTACGGCTTTATCGCGGAAATTAAAGATCCGCCGGCCTTCGTTCCTCCGACGACTCCAAAGGGGGATTGTGAATGTGGGTTGTCTCATATCGTTGGTGTATTGGTTGCTGTGCTCGTGGGAATTGCGATGTCATTTCGTAGAGTTATCATCGGATGCATTAGGCGAGGCGCGTCCGCGTGGGTCGTCCTGGTGGTGATTTTTGCTAACACAGGGTGTCAGGACGCGAATAGGACAGGAAGTATACAGACAAAGCGTCCGGACGTCGCCGCCAAGTTGACCTCGGGGAGCGGTAAAATTGTGGTGAATATATCAAACAATGGCAGCGAATCTATCGACATATGTGGTCAAGTCGGAAATGATCCGATATTGAGTCAGAGCGATGTTTTTGTCGAGTTGTATTCAAGGAATGAAAAGGGCAGAGAGAAGCGTGTGTCCTTTAGGTCGAACGACTGGAGAAACGATGTTTGGGGGGTTGCAGCAGATGTTGGCGTGGTGAGTCTTCCTCCGGGCCGTTGTCATTCTGTTGAAATTAAAATGCCTCAGACATGGAAAGAGCATGTTGGGAGTAATGGGGTGTTCGTTCGCGTATATTATAAAATATTAAACGATCTGGTATATGTGGACAAGGATATTGAAATTGAATAGGCTGCTGTCAAGGGTTCTTGAGTGTGCTTCTCGGCGATTTGCCTTAGCGCGAGTCGAGTTGACCAGGTAAACGGTATCCACAACGGACGGAGTGGCGCTTGACGGTAAAGAAGCAGGATAATGTCGCGAGTCGTATGTTTAGACAATGGCTCGTAATTAGGCTGATCGGCGTGGCCGTTCTTTCTGTTCTTTATGACGCATTTGACAACGTGTTGTTGCGTGAGTTATTTTCATTATCTGTTTGCAGAGGCGTGGAGATAATTGGCGCTTCGGGCGACTGTATTGTCAATGGAACCAAGTTCTCTGTTAATGGGATTGATTATTCCATTACGGCGGAATGTCTGTATTTGGATTGGGTAATTTGTGTTATCCCATTCGCCATAAGTACAGAGAATAAGGTTGGCTCGTTGATAGCGGTAATGGCGATTTCGTGCATGGCATTGTTATGGAACTACGTTCGGGTTTGTTTTGCTGTATACATGAGTTCAAATGGCGTTAGTTGGTTTTGGTCACATGATTTGATTGATTACTGTACATGGTATCCTTCGGCTTGCCTTGTCTCATTGCTGCTAATTTGGCGACGATATCGGGATCGGAGACATGGAAATCTCAGCAAGCAGGGGGTGCTGTCTTGAATAGCTATGAATCACCGTGGCCTGATTTTCCAGGGATGGTTTGTGAAATTTATGACCACGAAATCCTTGATGTTGAGTCATTTCTGCGGATTAATTCAACGTATTATATACTCGGCAGTGTGCATTCTCGTTTTTTGGGTCTTGGCGACATCGCGGCCATCGAACGCGGATGGGTTATGCATGCCAGACGATCGACGCTTGAATTCGCGCTGACACGGAGCGGTTGGTCGAGACGTGTTTCGGATATGTATTGCATTTCTGATGGAGAAGAAATTGACGAGACGAATCCCATATTGCGTAGGTATACGGCATGCGCACACCCACAGGTTCGATTGTCTGATTGGCTAGGGAGACTAAATGTATCGTGCAAAATTGCGATCGCATCAAGTAGGCTTTGTGAAGGCGCAATTGCAATATTTCGTAGTGATATGACGCGCAAGGGCAACTTGCATTGGGAGTATGTTTTCAAGGATAATACGAGATCGGCAAGGAACTCCTTAATTGCACTCACGGATTATTTGACTAAATCAAACGATTGGGACACTGAAGTTTGGGCGTATCCGGTAGATGCTGCGCAGGTGCGGTTATACTCTTCTATGGGTTTTGTGTGTGTTTCGGAGTACGCTGCGTATTTCACTGAGGATATTCGCCAACGATTAACATAACATCGAAAGTTGTCGAATAACAGGTAAGCAGTTTTCCCGCCCTCCTATCCCTAGATGGCGGACCGGGTCGGGCACAGGTTGCGGCGGGTGGGTGATCGGACACGCTCAGGCCAGCAGTCGAGACGCAGACGACTGCCGATGGATTCGCGGAAGGCGATATTGCTCATGTTTGAGCCGGCCGGCGACACGCCCGTCTGACCAGGAGGCGACGTCGGCGTCAAGCGCGGTGGTTCACCTGTTATCCCAGCCGACAACAACGCCATCGTCCAGGAATACCTTTACGCCGTAGGTCCTGGCGGTCAGTTGGTTGTATTTCAAAGTGCGTTTAGTCTTGGTTTTCAGCACCTTTTCGTCAACGTCTAATGGTTGTCCAAGGGCGTCTATTACCATTTCCTCTGTCATCCCCTGCGCAATGACACCATCTGCCAACTCAGCACCTCGTTGAGGTCCGTACTTTTCGATCAGGCGTTGACGCCGCTTAATCCTGACCAGAGCAGCAGCGTCTTCGCGCTCCTGCTTCCCCTTCTCGGCCATCCACCAGAGGCCGCCAACGACGAATGCGATGACGATACCCCAAATGATGATTTCCATGACACCCCCGAGTCGGCTACGCTAATCAGCAAGATCTGTCCGGCAACTGTGGCTGTTGGTTCATGCGCGGCCCCCTGACGATTGGCAGGGACGTGGCGTTGGTAGGCTGACGGCCATGCGCATCGCCTTCCTTCTACTGGCTGCGTGTCTGGCTCTTGCCGTTGAAGTGCCAGCCACAGTGAAGCACGTCACAGACGGCGACACCATCGCCGCCACGCTGGCCGATGGGTCAGAGGTCAAGGTACGCCTGCTCTACATCGACACCCCGGAGTCGAAGGGCAACAGCCATGGCGAGGCGACGGCCGAGGGGAAGGCCGCGGCATGCGGCAGACCTGCCATGAAATCCGATCCCGCTGATCAGCTCCGCGATGCCCTGATTCAGCTGAAGGCTGACAGCGCAGACCCGTTTGTCTGGCTGGACGAGATCGCCCATGCAGTGGTGGAGCTTGGCGGCGGGGACGCCGTTGATCTGCTGCACATGAAGCTGGACGATGCGTTGGGTGACGACGACCCCGGTGACCCGACGGACAACTGACCCCTAAGTCGGGCATTCAAACAACCAGGTAGTTGCCGATTTCTCCTGTACAGGGTCCGTACTGACACATAGTCGACGGCATGCCGCTTGCCCCTGCGTCCGTGCTCCCGCGCCACCTCGGGACGGTGCTGGCTGGATGGAATCCACCGGCATTAGCCGTTCGTACGCATTTCTCACCACTTGAAGGCGCACACAGCCCAGCTGCCTGGGCCGAAGCCCTGGACGCGGGGTTGGGACGGGAACGCGGTCGCACCCTCCTTGCGGATCGCAACTCCCTTGCCGGCCTACCAGCAGCCATCGCCGCCTGGGGACGCGAGCGCATTGCGGTCGGGGTCGGTGGCGTGGGAACGCTGGCAGCGGCAAGCACGGCCTGGCGCTGGTCTGGCGACTGCTCGGCAGGGTCGCGGAGTCCGTCGCGTGGGTTGCCGATGCGCTGATCCGGTGGTGCATCCGGCAGGTTGGCCAACACGCGCTCCAGGTCGGCGCGTTGTATGGGGTTCACCGGCACCGGCTCGGCCACTGGCTCGCGTGCGCCAGCGATGGCGTCGGGGGCGTTGAATGCACCGCCGGCAACTGCGCCAACCGTGCCGGCAACCGTCATACGGCGCAGGAGAGCGTCCACGTTGAGCGCGTTCGGATCGGCGCCGGTTGCGTACTCGTGCAACGCGTGGGTCAGTTCTGTCGTCGCTTCCTCGCCCGCTTCCAGGCCCACTTCGCGCAGGAGACGGACCGCGGCAGCCTTCATGCCGGCGGTGATGACCTTGTGGTCGCCACCGAGCAGGGCGCGCTCAACGCCGGATCTGCCGAACACCGAGGGAATGATGGTCTCCGTGAGGTAGGCAGCCAACTTGTTGTCGGCGCCGCCTTCGGCATTCGCGCCTTCACGGATCGCCAGCGGCTGCGACGCAGCGGCAACGGGAACAGTCTTCGCCACGAATTTGGCGAGCGGCTTGCCGGTCACGCTGGCCAGGGCAGCGCGCGCCTTGGTCAACTTCAGAATTCCACCGGCAGCCTCGGCCAACGGTGCGCCTGCCAGGATCAGCGGAATATCCGCGACCAATCCGCCGACGCCGCGCGTGACATCTCCGGTAAAGCTCGGGTCAAGCGTGGCGCTGGCCTGGGCCAACTTTTCGACGTTGGATGAGTCGTCGGGCGTGCTCACGCCGAGCAGACGGCGAGTCGCATCCATGCTGCTGGCGGCACCAGAGACGAATGCGCCGACCCGCGGTCCCATCTTCTCATTCAAACGCTCGACGCGATCCTGGGCGTCATCCTGAAGATTGATCGAATGCTGAACGCGCGCATTGAATTCTTCAGGCGTGAGCGCGTCCTGCATGCCGCCATACACCGGGCTGAGCAAACGCGTGCGTTCCGCGTTCCAGTTCCAACCGTCAGGCAAACCTTCGTGATCAGCGGGTGGTGGCGGCTGGGCGGCATCCAGTGCACGAGCCAGGTCTTCACGTGTGAGCGGACGAGCGCCCTGGTCCAGTTCGGCGCGCGCCTCGGCTTCCAGTTGATCGAGCGTGCTAGGCATGGGTCACTCCGTGATGCCGGCGCGGCGCAAGGCGTCGATGGTGCGCAGACGCCACGCGGCCGGCATCTGTCGCAGCGCAGCAACACGACGCTCGGGGTCGGCGCCGATGAGGTCGGGGAGCAACGGCGCGAAGCTGCCACTTCCGTCGATTCCGGCGTGATCGTACAGCGCCCGGACAACGCGCTGCGGATCGTGCTGCGCGCTGGGCGGAGTCAGGTCGACGCCGCCGACGTTGACGGACGGCTGGGCAGGCTGCGAATCCGATTGCGGGATGGAGACGCGCGCTGGGCCACCGGCAGAAGCAGGCGCTCCACGGCTGGAGTTCATCAGGTCTGCGCCAGGAACCGCGGGCTTCACCGCGCCGCTCTGCCTATCGTAGAGCATCGGCGTCCCGTCCTTGGCGCGGAACGGAGCCCAGCCGCTGCGCTCGGGAATCTGCGGCACGGGCTTCGGCAGCAGCGACTTCCGCAATGCGTCGATCTGCAACCGGCGCTGCTCGGCGCCCTGCTCGGCGGCTGCGGACTCCACTGCGTCCTGATCACCCAACAGGTCGCCGCTGTCGGGAAGGAGCGCGCCGGCCTTCGCCAGTTCTAAACGGCGAGCACGAAGCGCGAGTTGCCCCATAGCGTCGTTCCGCGAGCGGTCGGTATCGGCTTGGGCGAGGCGCTTGGCGCGTTCGGCCAGCACACTGTCGATGGCGCCCTGGTCGGCGGGATCGAGCCAGCCTGACGCCTCGGGACCGGGCCTGGCGCCGACCTCCTTGGCCAGCGAGATCGCGTCGAACCGCTGCGCCCGCCGGTTGGTGCGCTCGTCTCGCTTCAACTCGCGCTCGCCCTGCGCCTGTCGATCCTTGAACTGGAAGTACGCCTTGAGCGCTTCCAAGATGCCTTCGTTGGCACTGGCGTACATGCCCCCAGGTTGGGTGATGGCGCGGGCGTCGAGGTGGTTGACGTTCATGTGGCGACCTTTCGCATCAGGCTTTGGTAACTTTATTCGTAAACCCTAGTAACCCTACGTGTGCGCGTGCGCGTACGTGATGCGATTCCGCCTTGGCCCCATCGCGCACCCTCACTTCGGCGTTAAGGAATGACCGCGGATATTGGCGTAATCCGGCGGCAGGAGTGGTGATGCGAGACGCCGAGTTATTTAACACTCCCGGCCCACAACCCCCCGGTCCAGTAGCCGGAAACTCGCGCGGATTTTCGCGCAATCCGTTTACCTGAACAGCGATATGGGACGCCGAGTTTCCGGCCATTCGGGCTGTTCCGGTGTTGCAAAACTCGCGCTCATTCCCGCCCAATCCGTTGCAGCGCACAGCGATGCGGTGGTCCGACTTATGCAACACGCAGCGAAACGCCTTGCTTTCATCGCTGTTTTCGCCGCTCATGCCGGACATCATACGCCCGCCATTGGATCAGAAGTCAGATCCGCCGCCCGCGCTGACCGCTCGCGCCGTGTGCGGGAAGATGGTATTTTCCGTCCTCCGTGCATCGCGGCGTTCATCAGGTCTCGGAAGTGCTTCTTACTTCTGTACGCCTTCGCGTTCCCGCCCTCGTTGGTTCTGGGCTCGCGTTGCATCCAGACCGCTGCCTGCTCGCCCTGGTGGAAGCCGCCGAGGCCGTCATCAGCCAGCACGCCCTGCCGCTCAAGCTGGCGCAGCCACGCCGCCGCACGCGAGCGAGCAATGCCGACCGCGCTGGCCAAGCCGTCCGCGTTCAGCGGCCAGCCGGCGATCAGCGAGGCGAGGACGTAGCGGCCGGCCGGCGTCCGCATCAGCGCCTCCTGCCACCACGGCGCAGGGGAACGCCAGCCGCGAGCAAGGCAGTCCTGGCAGCCTGATGCAGCACGCCGCGGCGGCGAGGATACCCCGCGGCGCGAAGGGCCGGGATCAAGCTCCGGACACGGCGCAGACCACCAGCGACTAGCCGGCGGGCGGCGGCGTCCAGATCCTCGCCAAGCTCGTCGCCGTCCTCAACAACGACTAGGAGCGCCTTGTCATTCATGGCGCCCGCCGGCAGCGGTGACGCCCGGTGACGCCTCCTGCAAACCCCCTATACGCGTATGAAGGGGTTGCCGGGAGGCGTCACCGGGCGTCACCTCGGCTTGGTAGAACCTCGCGGTATTGGTTCGCTTCCACTGCACCTTGGTCCGCAGGAATGCAGACAGGTCGTTGGAACACGGGGGAACGTCACCGGACGGTTCAAGGAAGGTCGCGAGATCGGCGGCGAACGCCTCTAGCGACGTCCGGCCCCTGCCAGCAACGATGGCGCCCTCGGCAACTCGGCGCTCCCACCAGCTCTCCAGCGACTGCGGCGAACGAGCCGCTGTCTGGACCGGACCGAGTCCATGGGCCAGGAAGTCGGCGCAACCCTTGAGCAGCCAGGACAAGCACGCGCCGGCCAGCGCATCGCGTTCCGGGCCGCCGTCCTTGAGCACATCCATGATGCGCTCGTCTGGATCGGTCGGCGGAACCATGGTGCCGATGATGACGCGCTCGGCGCTGGCGCGGTCGGGTGGGGTCGGCGGATCGTTGGCGATCAACAGCAGGTGCGGCGGTCGGGCATAGGTGTAGCTCCGTCCGTACAGCCGCTTGCTCACCTGCGCGTCGCCGCCGGACAAGCCCTTGATCCTCGGCCAGTCCAGGTTGCCGCCGACTTCCAGAGCGACGGCAAGGCGAGCACCGGCCAGACCAGATCCGAGTTCATGCAGATGGGCTCCGCGTTGCGATGACTGGAACACCTCGGCTGGCACCGTTGCCAGGTAGTCCCCCAGAGCGTAGCCCAGCACCTTGGCCAGCGTGCTCTTGCCGTCGCCGCCTGGGCCGGTCAGCCAGACCAGCTTGCGATCAGCGCCGCGACCCATGAGCGCAGAGCCCAGGAAGCGATGCACGGCGTCGTATGACATGCCGAGGCAGTGGCGCAGGTGATGCTCAATCATGTCCCACAGCCCGCAGGTTGGCCCGGGGACAACGCTGGTGCAGCGCGTCACTGGCCGGCGCGGGTCGTGCGCCATGTTCTCGCCGCTTGTCAGGTCGATGACGTGCGATGGTGTGACCAGTAGGCCCGGTGGATCCGTCTCGCCTGACATCTGTATTGCCGGCCAGGCCGAAAGCAGTGTGCCAATGCCGCGCATGCCAGAGGCAGACTCTAGCCGGGGGACCACCTTGCTCTCGATGGCCTTCGACTCCAAGCCGGCGGCGATGGCGCGGCGGACTGCGACCTGCAACGCCAGAGGGCAACGGTCGGCTGATGGCGCCCAACGGCGACCATCCCAACTGTACCAGCCGGAAGTCTGTCCTGCGGCGTACCGCAACTTGCGGTTGAGGTCCGACGCGGCCAACGCCTCTGCGATTGCCGCTTCGGTCCCGTCGTCAGCGGCCTCCGAAACAGCATCAGTGGCATCCTGCACATGCACCAGCACCCGAACCGCCTCCATCAGGTCTGGCTCGCTCATCGCGCCGTGATCGCCCAGGCCAGGCAGTAGCTCAATCGCCTCGGCATCGGTGCGACTCCCACTTTGTAGCAACCTGTCGTGCAGTGACTCAACGACGAACGTCTGGCCTTCGCCATGCAGGTCATCAAGCGCCAGCCAGATCGCGGCATGCCGCTGCCGAGTAAAGCGTTTGGCCGGTGGAACCCCAAGCGCGATGCGAACCTTGGAGAACAGATTGGGATGATTGAAGACACCGCCGAGAACTGCCAGTTCTGAACGGTCTGCCTCGCTTACGTCAATCACTGCATCACCTCGTATTTCTTGCTGTCCCACAGAATGCGTGTGCCGGCAGTCATGTCTGACAACGACGTTACCGCCTCGCTGCCGACAGGAGCAAGCCGGAGAAAAGCGGGCAGTTCGATGCGTGCGCCGCTGTCTATCTGGCGAAGCTGAACCTTGAACCGCATGTGCGGCATCGTGCTTGGCGCGGTCATCCTCACCTTGCTGGCGTTGGCACCGGATGGGCAGCCGGCTGGCTGGCGTGGTGACGATGGCATGGCGCTAGACGCTACGCGCCGCCGAGCCTGCCGATTATCAGCACCTGATGATGGCATGCCGGACGAGGTTACGCGGCGGCGGCCCTTCTTATTGTCAGCACTCACGGAAACCCCTCCCAGTTGGTCAGCGTAATCGACCCGGAGTCCGTGTCTCGCATACAAATCTGTACTTTTGCCTGGTTTCATGGGGGCATCTTGCGCCCCCTCGCCAGCCGTGGTGCGCGAACGGCGGCGCCGAGCGCAACCGACATTGGGGATCTGTTGCGGTAGATGGCTCACGAACGCCCTCCCGGCCTGCCGTGAATGGAAACGGCATCGCGGACCTTGGCTGCGGCGCCGCGGGACTCGATCTCTGCCGCCGTCGCCGGCCGTGTCCTAGCTCCACACGAACAGCGATCGGGATACGCCGGTGGCCGGCTCAGGCCGCCGCAGGACGGGCAGATGCGCCAGTCGGTGCTGCCGCTGGATTCGGGTGGTGATTTCAGTAGGTTTGTCATCGCGGGTGGTTCCGCAGTTGAAGTCCAAGACCCTGGTTCGCGCCAGGGTTTTGGCATGAAATGGGTCAGGCCGAAGGTGGCGAGGTGGGTTGGACCGGGATTTGGAGTCGAGCCGCAGATGCGGCAAAATGGCGTCGAAGTTGCAGGATTTCACCGGTCGGCTCGGTTCCCTGTGCGCGCCACGCTGCAAGGGCTTCGTCGGCGGTGGCGACCAGCAGGCCGTGGTCGGCAGCGAGGTCAGCCTCGCGAAGGACGGCCAGCACATCGCCGTTAAGCGGCAGTAGCTCCGCGGCGAGGCGCAAGGTGTAGAACAGCAGGGCGGCGCGTTCCGGCGGCGGCAACTGCTCGGCCGCACTGACCGCGTTGTACACGGTGCGCTCCCGCGCCATGAAGTTGTCCAAGCGGTGAATGCCGACCTCGCCGGGCTTCAGGGCGGGCGTCATCGCGATCCTTTCGCCAGCTTGCGCAGCCGTGCCAGTTCAGCGGCGGAGAAGCGCAGCCAGCCCCGCCGGCCGATGCGGTTGGCTTTCACGATGCCGGCCGCGACGAGGCGCGGGACATGGCGCGGCGTGACGTTGAGGATGCGGGCGACTTCTGCGGAGGTGCCGGTGCGGGAGGACATCCCTGACGAATAAGACCAACCGCGTTGGTATCCACCCCGGGCTGGACGTCCGCGGAGTCCGGCGGGTTCGACACCGTGTTCTTGATGATCCAGGCTTTGAGCGCGGCGGGGTCGTAGCGGACGGACTTGCCCAGCTTACAGTATGGCGGTCCCTGACGCCGAACGCGCCAGATCGCCAGCGTTTTTGGGTTGCGCAGTCCAAGCAGTTCGGCCGCTGCGGTCTGGTCGATCAATGCCGCCGATGCGGTCGGCACGGTGGACGTGGTCAGCATGTTGCCTCCATGGCAGCTGAATCGCTGCCGATGGTGGCCATTATCTCAGGCTAGTTGGTGCGTCTCGGGGTCTGCACCAATGCAGCCCCCACTAGTCTTTGAGGATTCGAGCAAGCCTGGCTGTCTGGGCTAACAGGGTGATTCTCATTGCGCCTTCGATTTGGTCCAACCTCATTCCATTTGGATGTTCACACATGCTCGTATTGGTGAGGCTCCTTATGTTCCCGGCTTCAGCATAAAGTGGCACTTGGAACAGCTTGCCTACTCCGTCGATCTTTCCGCCGCGCGACAGGGCGGACCATTTGATTTCTTCTTCTGAAATCTGGACGCCGCCGCCCAACGCAGCCGCTCCCTGCCGGATGATATCAATAGGGCAGAATCCAAAGTTGTATAAGTCCTTTGTAGTTCCCCCTGGTGAGTTGACCGGGCCGACGCGTGCCTTGAAAGCCAGGTTCATGTCCTTGGCATGACTCCCAACCGTCATCATTACAAGGACGTCGCTTGGGTTGAGAGTGTCGAACAGTGCGATGTCTTCCTGGCGAATCTCGTGGTCGAAGTCCCTGTCCATGCACCGCGCAAGGAGGGTGCGCCAAGCTGCACGCAGGGCCTTGGGTTTCCCTGCTCCACGATGGGCAATGTCCAATACTTGATGAAGCCCCGCACGCCCAGCATCCGGTTCCTTTTGTGACTCAGCTAGCTGTTGAACGGCCTCGGCAATGATTCCACCGGCAGCTGCGCCGCATAGTGCAGTAAACGCGCTTGCGCCGCCACCGGTAAGGTAATCGGCTAACGGACCCGCTAATGCCATTGAGTAGCCTGCTCCACCCAGGAAGAGTGAAGGATACTGTGCTCGTGGAGTCTCGATGGGCTGGTCGTTCATTGCAGATCAGGATAGCAGAGCTTCCTGGTATCGGATCGTTTTGCGGATGCGACACAGGACGCGACACACGGATTCCATCCGGGTGTCGCAGGGAAAACCGCGGAGTGCAGTTCACTCTGATTTTACCATGGTGCCGAGGACGGGACTCGAACCCGTAATCCCTTGCGGGAGGCGGTTTTTAAAACCGCTGCGTATGCCATTTCGCCACCTCGGCGGCGGAGAGGCTAAGGCGTGGTCGCGGCCGGTTGGTGCGATGTTCCGTTGACGCAGTCGGCCAGGGCCGCGTCAAGCGAGCCCTGCTCGGGAGGGAGTCCGCGGGCTTCGATGGTCGCCGCCGGGGCCTGTTCGCCGAGGGTCACGAATAGCACGGCGGTGAAGCGCTGCTGCTCGCCTTCGACCCAGGTCGAGCGGAGCGCGCGGACGTGGCGTCCGTCCCGCTCCTCCTCGGTGAGGCCGAGTTCAATGAAGCCGGGACGCCCGCGCGCCTCCTCGACCAGCACCTTCCACTGCGCCTCCTGGTCGACCGGCGGCCGCACGACCCGCACGGTCAGGTAAGCGGTCTCGCTGGTCGGGTCGTTCCAGGTGGTCGCTCCACCAATCGGTTGGCCACGGCGCCAGCCGCCAGGCGCAGCGACGCGCAGGCCGCTTTCGAGGTCGATGAAATCCGTCGCTGGTCCACCCTTGCTGCCGGCTGTCGAGTTGGCGGCGTTGACCTGGGGCTGCACCCCGAGTTCCCGAGCGATGCCTGTGTGCGAGGGATCAGCGCTGAATCCGGCCTGGTAGCAGCGCCACGAGCGTTCACGCGAGCGCGGCAGGAGTTCGGCGTTCTCGTCTGCCCAGCGGCCGAGCTTGTAGAAGCCGTCGGCGTCCTTCCACGCCAGGGCGGCGAAGCGGTCCTCGTATTCACGCTCCAGGGCTTGGGTGCGGGGCAGCCACTGTTCCTTGTACAGCGAGTAGCCGAGGCCGCGCATGCGCCGGGCCAGCGCTTCAGCCTGGGCGCCGCCATGGTCGCGGATCCAAGCCGGCGAGCATACCCGGGCAGCCAGGCCCTGGTCGCGCAGCAGGTTGAGGGCGAGGTCGAGGGCGCGGACGGACAATGCCAGGTCCTTGCGCTCGGCCGATTTCTTCACCAGGTCCTCGACCACGACGGTGAGCAGGCTGTCGGCGGTGGCACTCCAGAAGTCGGCGTTGCCGGCCGACCGCGCCTGGTCGCGGCACCAGTTGACCACGCTGAGCCGGCGGTCCCAGTCGTCGTCGGCGATGCCGGCGAGGCGCTCATGGAGGAGCTGTGCGTCAGAGGGGGCGATGGCGGTGTGGCGGACCGTCATGGTCCGGGCTTGCCCATCTGCGGCGACGCTGCCGAGGAGATAGAGATTGTCTCCGTCGAGTTTGCCGGCGAGGGCCTCGCCAGCGCCTTCGATCACCAGGTTGTCGACGCGGTAGAGACCAAACCTTCCGCCCGGCAGCTTACGCAGCTTTCCGGTGAGGGCGACATCCTGGCCGTCACCCAGCCCGGTGCCCAGTTCATCGGCCACCACCAGGATGAAGGTGCTGTCTTTGAAGGCGACGAAGTTGCGGTCCTTCCCGCGCACCTGGGTGGTGAACGACGGGGACCACGGCGCCGATCCGGCGGCGCCAGTCGGTGCCTCGCCGGCAAACAGGAGGCTGCCAGCGCAGGCCATGACGAACAGACGGGTCAACATGAGGTACCTCCGACGAGCAGCAGGATAGGCGGCGAGCCAGGGCCCCACAAGGTGCTACCGGCCCATCGACGCGCCCGCCCGCCCGCGGAGCGAGCGCAGGCGTAAGCCCAGCGAGACTGGAACGAGTGATCGCGATAGACCAAATCGACGTGCGTATGCGCGGCGTGTCGAGCGGGTCCAGGGCGAAGGGCCCAGGCAGGTGGTTCAGGGGGTTGGCCCCCGGGCAACAGAGGCACTTGCAGCCGCCGGAGTGTTCACTATGACTCCCGCCTCGCACCGATGAGGGTGCGGCTCCGGCCTGCCGGTGGACGACAGATGTGGGGGTATAGCTCAGTTGGTAGAGCGTCTGAATGGCATTCAGAAGGTCATGGGTTCGAATCCCTTTACCTCCACCAGAAAACCTCGGGGAAACCCGGGGTTTTTGCTTTTGCACGACGTAGACTAGGGCCGTGATCTGCCCCGGAGCGAAGTCGCCGCCGCCGATGCTGTCGATCCATCGCGAGCCGCCACCCACGGCTGGTGCGCGCAGCGTGGCGCTGCCGAGATCGTAGGGGATGACGCAGGCGACGCGGTCGTCGGTCGCTGCCAGCACGGCGGCCTGATCACCGCCGGCGACCGCTCCGACTACGACCAGCCGAATGGCATCGACGCCTGGTCGCGCCGCCAGTACGTCCAGCCCACGGCGCTGCTTCGCCACCATCACCTGGAAGCGGGCGAGCAGCGACTACGGCAGCATGCGCCCGGCGGTAGCGGCCTCCTCTTTGTCCAGCCCCGGGGTGCCGCGGGGGGCGGCTCGCCGGCATACGCCAGTCCGAGGAGTCCCAGCGCGAGGATGGTCGGACCGGGGGCGATGCACCGTCTGTTGGCGTCCTCGTCGATTATGCGACGCCAGCGATCGCCTGCTCGACGGTGGTGCACAGCCGATCCGCCTCGTCGCTGCTCAGGCAGAGGGGCGGTTGGATGCGGATGACGTTGCCGAGCGTCCCACCCAGGCCGACGAGAACGCCGGCTTCGCGGCACCGCTTGCGCACCTCCTTGGCCGCAGCCGCGGCCGGCGCCTTGCTGGCGCGGTCGGTCACCAGATCGAGACCGATCATCAGTCCCGCGCCGCGGACGTCGCCGATCAGCGGCAGCCGCTCGGCGGCAATGCGCAGGCGGTCCATGATCTGGCCGCCCCGGGCGACGGCGTTCTCGCAGAGACGCTCGTCCTCCAGCACATCGATGTTGGCCAGGGCGGCGGCGCAGCTCACCGGATTGCCGCCGAAGGTCGACAGGTGGTCGCCGGGCTTGAAGGCATCGCCGATATCCGAACGGGCGGTGAAGGCGCTGAGCGGGAAGCCGTCGGCGATGCCCTTGGCGGTGGTCATGATGTCGGGCTCGACGCCGAAATGCTCGATGGCGAACATCCGTCCGGTGCGGCCGAAGCCGCTCTGCACCTCATCGGCGATGAACAGGATGCCGTGGCGATCGCAGATCTGCTTCACGTACCTGAAGTAGTCCGCCGGCGGAACGATGATCCCGCCCTCGCCCATCACTGGCTCGGCGATGAAGGCGGCGATGTCGCCGGAGGACTGGTAGCGGATGGCATCCTCGAAGGCTTCGGCGCAGGCGACGGCGCACGCCTCGGGGGTGGTGGTCTTGAATGGGCAGCGGTAGGGGAAGGGCGCCGGGGCGAAGACGACGCCGCTGAGGTAGGGGCCGCCGCCCTTCTTGCGCCCCTGGTTGCCGGTGATGGACAGCGTGCCGATGGTGCGGCCGTGGAAGCTCTGCGACAGGGCGACGAGCTCCTTCTTGCCGGTGAACTGCTTGGCCAGCCGCATGGCCCCTTCGATGGCCTCGGCGCCGCTGTTGGCGAAGAAGGTCTTCTGCAGCTTGCCGGGGGTGATGCTGGCCAGCCGCCGGGCCAACTCGCCCGCTACCGGGTTGTAGTAGACGTAGGTGCAGCAGTGGACGAGCTTGTCCATCTGCGCCTTGGCGGCGGCGATGATGCGCGGATGGTTGTGGCCGGCGTTGACCACCGAGATACCACTGAAGCAGTCGAGATATTCCCGCCCGTCGCGACCGTACAGGCGCGTGCCGAGGGCACGCTCGGCCTCGATCGGCTCGAAACCGGCGACCATGCCGGTGATCATGAACTGGTCGTAGAGGTCCTTGGTATGCATGTCGGCCTTCCGCGTGATGGTTGCTGGAATCATCGTGTCACTTGCCCCAGACGTCGCCGGTGCCGAACCAGCGTTCGATCACCGCCTTGCGCCGGGTGTAGAAGTCGATCGCTTCGGTCCCCTGGACCTTGAGGTCGCCGTAGAGGCTCCGCTTCCACCCGCCGAACGAGATGAAGGCCATGGGGGCGGGGACGCCGGTGTTGATGCCAACCATGCCGCACTGGATGCGGGTGCGGAACCGTCGGGCTGCGGCACCGGAAGCGGTGAATATCGACGCGCCGTTGCCGAGTTCGCTGGCGTTGGCGATGTCCAGGGCCTTCTCCAGGGTTGGTGCCCGCATCACCGACAGCACCGGCCCGAAGATCTCTTCGCGGCCGACGCGCATGCTGGAGGTCACCTGATCGAGGATGGTGGCGCCAAGGAAGTGGCCGTCGGGCAACCCTTCGACCCGCGCGCCGCGTCCATCGAGCAGCAGCCGGGCACCCTCGGCGATGCCGTCGCCGATCAGGCCGGTCACCCGCTGGAGAGCGGCCTTGGAGACCAGCGGCCCCATGCCGGTGCCGGCTACCAGTCCGTCGCCGAGCCTGAGGCCCCTGGCCTTCTCAACCACCCGATCGAGGAGATCGCCGGTGTCCCCCACCAACAGGAGGATGCTGGTCGCCATGCAACGCTGGCCGGCGCAGCCGCACGCCGAGCCGATGATCGCCTCGATCGTGGCGTCTTTGTCGGCATCGGGCATGGCGATGAGGACGTTCTTGGCGCCGCCGAGCGCCTGCACGCGCTTGCCCAGGGTCGTGGCCCGGCTCCACACCGACTGCGCCGCCGGCGTCGAGCCGACGAACGAGACCGCTGCGGTCTGCGGGTGGTCGATCAGCGCCTCGAAGGTGGTGCGCCCACCGTGCACGATGTTGAGCACGCCCGGCGGCAGGCCGCCATCCAGCATGATCGAGGCCAGGAGATTGGCGGTCATCGGGCACTGGTCGCTGGGCTTGAGCACGAAGGTGTTGCCGGTGGCGATGGCCATCGGGAACATCCACATCGGGATCATCGCGGGGAAGTTGAACGGGCATGCGCCGACTACCACGCCCAGCGGCTCGCGCAGCATGTAGCCGTCGATGTCGCTGGCGATCTCGGGGAAGTAGTCGCCCTTGGCCAGGGAGGTCATGCCGGCGGCGTGCTCGACCACCTCGATGCCGCGTCGCACTTCGCCCTGGGCCTCGCCCATGACCTTGCCGTTCTCGCGCACCAGGCAGCGGGCGAGATCGTCGGCGTAGCGTTCGAGCAGCTCCTTGCAGTGGAACAGGATCCTGCAGCGGCGCAGCATCGGCATCGCACTCCAGGCCGGGAAGGCGGATGCGGCTGCGCGGCAGGCGGCCGCCGCATCCTCCGACGTCGAGTCGACCACGACCGTCAGCGCCTCGCCGGTGGCGGGATTGGTCAAGGTGCTGCGACCCGCTCCATGGGGTTCGCTCCAAGTGTTGCCGATGAGGTTGTGGACGGATCCGGTCATGTCTGGTTCCTGGGTTTGGCCGTTCACCCAGCCTAACGCCTCGGGCAGGCCAACTTGGCGAGATCCGGTGAACCAGTTCACCAACCTGTTCGCCATGGCCCGGTGAGAGTTGTCCTCCTCTTCACGCGACGAAGTCTCGTCGGGCAGGTCGAACTGGGTGATCGGCGCGATCGCCCCCTCGGGGGTGCCCGCAGGTTCACTTCCCGGGGACGTAGCGGAACTTGAAGGCGTCCAGATGCCCGCACATCACCGTGGTGTCGGTCTTGGGATCGTACTGCATATAGCAATGCGTACTGAGCCTGATTGCTCCTCCCTTGAGGTTGGTCCAGGCGTCCTTCCCGGGCTCCAGCACGTAGGTGTCGTCGCCGCTCGGGCCGCTGGCGATGTAGACGTCATGCTTGGCGTTGTAGGCGATGCCCTGGCAGCCGCGGCGCGGATCCTTCTCGTCCTTGGGCGGCGGGTTGGGCATCGCATAGAGCTCCGGCAGGGCCGCGAACGTGCGGGTGGCCGGATCGAAGGTGCAGGCCTGCGGACCGCGGCGGAAGACCCACACCCCCCGCTTGCTGTCCCAGGCCGAGCGCGCCTTGCCGAGGGACATGGGCGCCTTGCCTGGGAGTTCGACCTGCTGCCAGGTGCGGGCCTTGAGATCGAAGACGGCGTGGCAGTTGGCGTCCGCGTTGAGGTAGAGCAGCTTGCCGCCGGCTGGCCAGTGGCGCAGGTGGCCTTCATAGGGCGAGACGCGATTGCCGTTCCAGAACTGGCGGATGTTGCCATCGATGGCGGTCCAGGTCCGCTCGGCGAAGGCGTAGCGCCAGGTGATGTTGTCGTCGCGCTTCAGCGCCTCCTTGGCCTCCTGCTCGACGCCTTCTCCCAGGCAGGTCTTCCAGTTGGCGCCGAGCATCATGTAGAGCGCATCCTCGTCCTCGACGTAGCAGATGCTGTCGTAGGTATGCCGGGGGCTGGGGGTGGGATTGGCTGCGAAGGCCGGCAGCAGCCTGCCCTTGCCGTAGGAGCCGCCGCCCCAGGCGGCGATCTCGACGATCGCCGCCCGGTCGGTGCGCAGGTCCCATTCGACCGTGGTGTTGGTGTAATAGCCGGGGGAATAGCCGGCGGCCTTGCTGTCGATGCCGGTGCGGATCAGCACCGTCCCGGTCTTGGCGCGGTAGAGCGAACAGCTGTAGCCGTCGCCGGCGTTCCAACGCCCGTCCGGGAGATCGGCCGGCAGCGGGGCATCGAGCTTCACTGGCACCCAGGTGTTGGGCGGCAGCTCGTCGCCGGCGTGGATCGCCGGGGCCAGGATGAGGGGGATCGCCAGGGAGAGTGCGCGCGTGGAGTGCATGGTCGCCTCGTGTCGGTCGTTCAGGGTAGCGGCTTCAGCCCGGCGGTGCCGCGCGCGAAGCGCATGGCGTACACCGAGCCGTCGGTCTGCACCAGCCAGAGCAGCTTGCGCTTGGGATCCCAGTCGACGCCGGTGCTGACGCCGTAGCCGGGATCGGGCTTGTCGCCGCCGCTGCAGGCGCCGGGCATCTCCAGCCAGGCATCCGCGGCGCAGTCGTAGACCAGGGTGCGCTGCGGTTTGCCGCGGGTCGGCACCAGGACGAGGTCGTCCTCGGGCAGGTAGGTGGCCTCGCGCCCCATCGTGACATCGGCGGGGAAGCGCTCGGCGTTGCCAGGCGTGAGGGCAGTGACCGCGCCGGTCTTCAGCGCGCAGGACCAGATCTTCTGCTTCTCGGCGATGCCGAAGTGGAAGAGCAGCACGCGCTCGCGCTTGGCATCGTAGGCGATGCCCTGATTATCACCGAAGGTGGCGCGCGGCAGGGTGGCGTCCTTCGGGCCGGTAGCCGTCAGGGGGCGGAACACGCGCGCCTGGACATCGGCCAGCCACAGGCCGGTCGGGCCGCCGGTGCCGGTCGTCTTGTCGGCCCACAGCACGATGCCCTTGGGGGTGCGCACCATGCAGGTCTTGTGCCGTTCGACGTCGAAGCTGCCGCCCTCGAAGGTCCACGGCTCGGCCGACCACGTGTAGGTCGCGGGATCGTAGGTCCACAGGCCGCCCGGATTGGTCTGGCTGGAGGAGCCATGGCGACCGGCCCAGATCATCTTGCCGGTGACCTCATCCCAGGCGTACGACAGGTAGCTGTGCGGGCCCCAAGGCTTCACGGTCAGCGGCGGTGCCGGCGCGCCGTCGTTGGAGTAGGTGTATTCGAACGGCAGCTCGGGCGTGTAGAGGATGTGCCAGCGGTTGAGGGCGAGCGCGTAGTGGGCGACGTCGGTCCCGCAGTGCGAGCTGTGTCCACCGGCCCAATGCAGCAGCTGATCGCGGTCGAGGTCGAGGATGGTGGTGCCCCAGTCGCGGTTGACGTGCCGGACGGGTGGTTTGACGTTCACCCAGGTGTTTGCCGGCAGGCCGGCGAGGGCTGCCGCGGTGGCGCCGGCATCCGCCGCCGGCACCGCCTCGTACCACGCCGGATCGAAGCCGAGACCGCGGGTGCGCAGCGTCCCCGGCGCCGTTCCCGCCTGTGCAGTGCCGGCGTCGCTGCCGGGCAGGGCCAGGGTGCCGGTGATCTCGCCCTTCTTCTTGCCATAGGAGAGGATGTCCGCCGTCCATGCCAGCTGCTTGCCGTCGGGCGTGCGGCTCAGCGCATAGGCCGGCTGCATCGTGCCCGGCTGGGCCGCGCCCTCGCCCGCGCTCAGCCGGCGCCAGGCGCTGCCGGAGATGTCGAACTCCCAGACCTCCGCCGGCAGGCGGGCCCACAGTCCGGCGCAGTAGCTCATCGAACCGAACGGCTCGAAGCCGCCCGCGATCCACGCCTTGCCGTCCGCGGCGGTCATGCCGTGGCCGCAGCGCGGCGACGGGGCGAGCGCCGGCTGGGCCTCGCGCCAGGTGCGCGTCTTGCAGTCGTAGAGCCAGGTGTCGTTCATCGCCCCGTGCTCGCCCTCACCGCCGAAGAGCACGATCGTCTCGGTCTGCGCATCGTAGGCCATGCCGGGGTAGCTGCGCGGCGGCGGTTCCGCGCCCAGCGACCAGCCCAGGCGCTGCAGTGCCAACCACGCTTGGCGGGCTCCGGCCAGGGCCTCGACGCCGGGCCG
>JALHRW010000075.1 GCA_022841245.1 Planctomycetota bacterium | reverse complement strand
GCGAAGGCACGTCCACGCGCAGGAACTGGTCGACGCCCATCCACGACATGTTCAGTGGCGTGCGCACCGAGGCCTGCGGGATGGTGCGGATGGGGTTGCCGCTGGCGTCGGTGGCGATGGCCACGGCTGCTCCCGGATTGTCGGCTAGTCCGGCCCCGGCACTGGCCTTCCACGTCTCGACGACCGTGCCCTTGCCGCCGTACAGCTGCACCGAACCGTCCTCGAGCAGGACGACCAGGCCGCGCGGATGGACAGCGACATCGGCCGGCCGGACCTTGGGATCGCCGGTGACGGTCCAGGCATCGAGGCGGCGCAGTTCGCCGTCGAAGCGGTGCACCCGGCGCGCCTGTGCGTCGAGCACCACCAGCGAACCGCCAGGACCGGCGCAGACCCGGCTGACCTCGGCGAAGCCGTCGTCGCCGATACGTCCGGCGCGGGCGCGGAAGCGGCCGTTGGCATCGAAGACCATGACCCCGCCGGCGCGCTGATCGGCGACGAAGACCGTGCCGTCAGCGGCAACCGCGAGGTCGGTCGGTTCGCTCAGCCCGCCGAGCGTGCGACGCAACTGGCCAGCCTCGGTGAAGATCAGGACCGCCGCCTTCTCGCGGTCGAGGACATGCAGCTCCTTGCCGCGCAACGCGGCAGCGAGCGGGCGGCGCGCCTCACCCAGAGCCAGGGGAACTGCCTGCTGCCACCCGGCGCCGGTGCGCTGCACACGGCCGGCGTCGTCGACCCCGATCCACGAACCGTCGTCGGCGCGTTCGAGGCGCAGCCACGCCGGATCCTGGCCAGTGCCGAGGCCAGCGAAGATCTTGCGTGGCCGGCGCGGATCATCCGCCCCCTTGACCTCCAGCGGCAGGCTGAGCACGGCCTGTTGGCCGAACGGGTCGACCACCGTCGCCTTGAGCGCGATGCCGCCCTCGGGGGGCACCCCCGGCGCGGTCCACAGGACCTCAGGCAGGGTCGTCAGGCGGGCGTCAAGATGGCCGCAGCGGCCGGCAGCGCCGACCAGTTCCCAGGCGATGCCCAGGGCGTCGCCATCGGGATCGACCACCGGCAGCTTGATCACGATGGTGGCTCCGGCGGGTGCGGACACCGCCGGCAGAGCGGCGCTGGCGGCAGGCGGCGCGTTCGGCGCGGCCTCGCCGGGCAGCGGCACCGCGTCCCAGCCGGCCTCGGGCTGCGCCTCGCCAGCACGCCACAGCACACGCAGTCGCATGCGCTCGCCCTCGATGGCGATGACCTGACCTTTGGCCAGCAACTTGCGCTGCTCGGTGACCACCTTGCCGGTCAGCGGATGCTTCACCACTGAACCGGGCCCATGCAGGGCGACCATCTGGCCGAGCGCCAGCTTGGCGGCGGGGTCGAAGCGCACGACCACGCCGGCCTTGTCGACGGTTTCGACCAGGCCGAGCGGCAGATCAGCGGCGGTTGCCGTGGCGGCGGCAAGAAGGAGCGGGACGAGAGTGCTGAGCTTCATGGGGATCCTGCGGCGACGACCGCGTTGACGATGCGCCAGGTGCCGTCCGTCCGACGCATCTCCCAACGCACGGTGGAATGCTCCTCGGGGGAGTTGTCCATGGCATGGGTGAGGGCGATGCTGCCGACCGCCGTCTCGCCGTTGCGGGCGAATCCGGTCAAGCGGGTGGCGATGCGCGCCCCCGGCATGGTCATGAACTCGGCCAGCTGCGCGCCGTCGGCCGGACCGCCGGCGAAAAGCGCGCCGAGGGCAGCGGCGTCACGCTTGGCGAAGGCGGCGTCGAGGGCCGCCAGCAGGACGATGGCAGCCTCGCGGCTGAGACGGTCGTCGAGCCGGCGACGCAGATCGGGCAGCTCGGCGCGGGCGGCACCAGCCTCGGCGACGAAGGCGTCGAGCTCGGCGGCCAGCGGCGGGATGGGCTGGGACAGGTCGTCGAGCTTCGCCGCCAGAGCCTTGGCGCGATCCTGGCGGTCGCGTTCCAGCGCCTCGGCCTTGGCCCGCTCCTGGGCCTGGGTGACGCGGGCGGCGTTGAGCTGGCTCGCCGCCAGCACCGCCTGGGGGCTGCCCGGGGCCAGATTCTCCAGCCGCGCCAGTTCGGTCGCGGCGCCAGCGAGGTCGCCAGCGGCGACCAGCGTCTCCACCTTCTTGCGGCTGGCGTCGATGGCGTCCTTGCGTTCGCGCACGGTCTGCAGCCCGAGGGTCGCAGACTCGCTCTTCGGATCGAGCTGGCGCGCCGCGGTGAAGGCCAGCTGCGCGGCGTCGAGGTCGTTGCGCGCGATCGCCGCAGCGCCCTGGGCCAGCTGCTCGCTGACCGCCTTGTCGAGCGCGTCCGACTTCTCGCGCGCAGCCTTGGCCCGGCGCAGGGCGTTGCTCACCTGGGTGTCTTCTGGGGACTGCGCGGCAAGGGCGGCGAGCAGTTCCTCGGCCTTGCCGGCCTGACCCTCGGTCAAGAGGTTGTCGGCCTCGAGCAGCGTACGGTCGCGCTGCTTGCGCTGGCCGTCGAGCTTCTCGATGTTGAGCAGCAAGGTGGCGAGTTCGGGGTCGCCGGGGATCAGGCCCTTGGCGCGGGCCGCAGCGGTGCCGGCGAACTCGACGTTGCCGCGCTTGAATGCGTCCTGCGCCTCGACCAGGGCCTGGCGGCCCTCGGCGGTGTCGAGAGCCTTGGCCATCTCCGCCCAGGCGGGGTCGTCCGAATTCAGGCCGCGATTGACGTTGACCACTCGCCGCGCCTCGGGCAGATCGCCGCGCGCCAGGGCCTCACGGGCGCTGTTCAGCGCCGGATCGGAGCTGGGTGCGGTCGGGGCGGCAGCCGCTGCGGCCTGACGCCGGGCCTGCTCGTGTGCGACCTGGACCTTGCGCAGGGCGAGGGCCAGTTCCTTGTCCTCGGGATCCTTGGCGATCAGCGCCGCCAGGGCCGACTCGGCATCGGCATAGCGCCCCTCGACCAGCATGGCCTCGGCCGAGGCGATGGCGTCGCGGCGCTCCTTGTCGCGGTGCTGCTGCTGCGACAGCGCGGTGAGCAGGTTGGTCACCTGGGGATCGACCTGCGCCGCAGGCGAGGCCTGCGGCGCGCTCGGGGCGGCCAGCGGCGGGACGACCGGTTCTGGAGCAGAGCGCAGGAACCACCACGCAGCGCCGCCAGCGACGGCGAGCAGACCGGCTGCAACCGCGATCATCGGCGTCGACGAACGTGGTGCCGCCCTGCCCACCGACGCGGCGCCTGCCGGGGACGTGAAGCTGCCGCTACCGATGATGGTCGCGCCGCTCATCAGCAGATCGGGCCGTTCGAGGGCGATGGCCGGCGGCTGTCCGTCACGCAGGCGTTCGAGGTCGGACTGCAGGTCGAGTGCGCTACCGTAGCGGTCGTCGGCCCGCTTCTGCATGCACTTCAGCACCACCGCCTGGAAGTCGTCGGGGATGTTCGGATCCAGCTCGCGCGGCGCCTTGGGCGGAGCGTGGATGTGCTGGTAGATCACCGAGGTGGCGTTCTCGCCGGTGAACGGCAGGCGGCCGGTGAGCAGTTCGTAGAACACCACGCCGAGGGCGTAGAGATCGGTGCGCTGGTCGCACGGCTCGCCGCGGCCCTGTTCGGGGCTGAAGTAGCTGACCGTGCCCATCACCGTGCCGCTCATGGTCAGCGAGTGCGCCGCGGTGGCCAGGCGGACCAGGCCGAAGTCCATGATCTTGAGCGCCCCCTTCGGGTCGATCATCATGTTGCCCGGCTTGATGTCGCGGTGGACGATGCCGTGCTCGCCGGCGGCGGCGAGGCCCTTGGCCGCCTGCAGCACCAGTTCCAGAGCCTGCTTGTACGACGGCTTGAAGCCGGTGCGCAGCTTGCGCGACAGGTCCTCGCCGTCGACGAACTCCATGGCGAAGTAGTGATGGCCCTGATGCACGCCGGCGGCGAAGACCTGCACGACATGCGGGCTGCTCATCTTGGCGACCGCCTTGGCCTCCAGCTGGAAGCGCTCGCGGAACTGCTCGTTCTCCGAGAGGTGCCCAGGCAGCACCTTGATCGCGACCTGGCGGTCGAGCGACAGCTGCTTGCCCAGGTAGACGGCGCCCATGCCGCCGCGGCCGAGCAGGCGGCTGAACTGGAAGTCGCCCCAGACCTCGCCCAGATGGGTGCCTTCCGAGGCCTGCGGCGGCCCGGAGCCGACATGCAGGTTGGTCACATCCGTCCCGGCATGCTTGCGCGCCGGATCGCTGAGATGGGTGGGGATGGCGTCCTGGACGTCCGCGCCCGGTGCAACGGTCATCGCTGTGTTGCTGTGGGCAGCCGGCCCGACCTGGGTCATGGCCCCGGAGAGGTCGGTGACGACGGTGCGTTCCTGTCCCGAGAGGTCCTTGACGAGAGTCTTCTCGTCAACCTTGGTTCCGGGGACGGTCGGCCTGGTCTGATCGTTGCTGGCGGGGTCTGGCATCCAGCGGGTAACCTTCGCTGGCTGATGGTGGGGGTCAACTCATAGCCCACGCCCCACGGACAGGGAACGTAACGGACGAGCCGCACCCCGACCGCCGGAGCGGTGGCAATGAATTGACCCCTCCGCCGCCGCCGCTAGCCTGCCCACCCCTCTGGAGCAGCCGCATGGCCAAGCCCGCCGCGGGTCCCGACGCCGCATTGTCCGCCGATCTCGCCCGTGTCACCGAGGCGCTCGAAGAGCGTTACGGCCGGCGCAAGCAGCAGGCCTACGAAGACGTCATCGAAGCCCTGGTACAGCAGATCCTTGAACTCGGCGTCCCCGAGCGCTCGGCCAAGGACGCGATGAAGCGTCTGCGCGACGAGTTCATCGACTGGAACGACATGCGTGTCGCGACGGTGCGCGAGATCGAGGACGTCCTCGGCGTGCGTTACCAGAAGGTGCGCGAGAAGGCAGAGGACCTGCGTCACCTCCTCGCCGACCTCTACACCGCGTTCCGCCGCATGGACATCCGCGAGGCGCTGATGGGCGACGGCATCGAGACGCTGCGCGCCCTGCCCGAGACCAGCAACATCCGCAGGGACTTCGTCGACCGCGCCCTGCTGCTGGCCCTCAGCCTCAAGGTGTTCCCGTGCGACGAGGAGCAGCTCCGCCTGCTCAAGTTCCTCGGCGGCTGCCCCAAGGCCTGGACCCTGCAGCAGGCGCAGAAGCGCATGGAGGAGTCGCTCGACATCGAGGGCCTCGACCGCCTGTCGCGCACCCTGCGCGAGCACGTGCAGATGTACCAGGAAGCCGGCCTCGACGAGCCCCAGATCATCGCCTACGGCTGGGACAAGCCCGATCCGCTGGGCATGGACAAGGCCAAGAAGGCCGACAAGGCCGACAAGGCCGAGAAGCCGGAAAAGTCCGAGAAGCCCAAGACCGGCAAGGTCGACAAGCCTGCCACCGCCAAGGTGGAGAAGCCGAAGACCGCCAAGACCGAGAAGCCCAAGGCTGAAAAGCCCAAGGCCGACAAGCCCAAGGTCGAAAAGGCGCCGGCCAAGCCGAAGGCCGAGAAACCCAAGGCTGACAAGCCCAAGGCCGAGAAACCGAAGCCGGCCAAGGTCGAAAAGAAGCCCAGCACGAAGAAGTGACCCCATGGCGCTGCGCTCCGGCCGTTATCACAACCTGAAGCATCACAAGGATGCTGCCGACCAGAAGCGTGCGGCGAGCATCGCCAAGATGGGCCTGCTGATCACCACCGCAGTGCAGATCGGCGGCAGCCCGCGTCCGGATGAGAATCCCCGCCTGCGCCTGGCGCTGACCCGGGCCCGGGCCGCGCAGATGACCAACGAGGCGATCGATCGCGCGATCAAGAAGGCCTCCGGCATCGGCGCCGACGGCAAGGTCATGGTCGAGCTGACCTACGAAGGCTACGCCCCGGGCGGCATCGCCATCGTGGTCGAAGCCCTGACCGACAACCGCAACCGCACCGCACCCGAGATCAAGAAGCTGTTCGAGGTCCACGGCGGCTCGATCGGCGCGCCCGGCTGCGTCGCCTGGCAGTTCAAGCCGCGCTCGGTCTTCGTGGTCGACGGAGCCGACGACACCAAGGTCATGGAAGCGCTGCTCGACGGCGGCGCCGACGCCATCGACGTGACGTTCGCCGATGGCGCCACCACCGTGGTCGCCGAGATCAAGGATTACGACTCGATCGCCAAGGCGCTGGCCGCCGCCAAGCTGACGGTGGCGCGCAGCGATCTGACCCGCATCCCCGACACCGAGATCCCGGTCACCGACCCGGCGGTGGCCGAGGCGGTGCAGACCCTGCTCGACGCCCTCGATGACCACGCCGACGTCCAGGAGGCGTTGCATAATGCCTCCTTCGGTACTTGACCGGCGTCTTTGCAGCTACATTATCCCCGCCCTTCCAAACGGAGTTCACATGGCCCGCGGTCAGCATCGTTTCCGTCATCTCCGCCTGCTTGGCGAGAAGAAGATCCAGGCCACCTCCAAGGCGTTCAACGCCCCGCTGACGGTCAAGGAGACCGCGCGTCGCGATGTCCGCATCAAGGCCCTGATCAAGAAGCAGCTCGCCGCCGGCAAGCCGCTCAGCGCCAACGCCCAGAGCTGGGTCTCGCGCCAGTCCGGCCGCCAGTTCACCAAGATGACTGCCGAACAGGTCGCCAAGACCGTCGGCTGACCCGATCCATCGAATCGCATGCAGGCCAGGGCCCAGCCCTGGCCTTTTTGCGTTTGTCTAGTCCACGAACGGCGTGCGCCGAGCGAGCGACGCCCCGAGGGAAACCGTCCGTGGAGCGAGCGCAGGCGTGAGCCCAGCGAGACTGGAACGAGTGGCCCCGATACACCGAATCGCCAGCGTCAGCGCAGCGTGTCGAGCGGGGGCTTCGGGGGAGAAGTCCCCCGACGGGTACGTAGGGCAGAGCCCTACGAGCTAAGAGCAGCGGAATCGACCCACCGTCTCGCCAAGCGATGCCGCCGAACCGCCGAGCTCACCGCAGGTGCGCGACATGCCTTCAGCGTGCCGCGCGGTCTCGCCGGCCGATTCCGCCAGCTGCTTCACCACATCGGCCGCTCCAGCCGTCGCCCTGGCGGCCTCTTCGATGCGGGTAGCCATCTCTCGGGTGGTAGCGTCCTGCTCCTCGACCGCAGCCGCCATGTTGGTCTGGGCGCCAGTGACCTCGCCTACCGCCGTGGTGACGGCACGCATCGCCGTGCTCGCCTGACTAGCCGACTCCTGGATCGCTCCGACCCGAGTCGTGATGTCGAGCGTGGCACTGGCGGTCTGCCGGGCCAGTTCCTTGACCTCGTTGGCGACCACCGCGAAACCGCGACCGGCGTCGCCGGCCCGCGCCGCTTCAATGGTGGCGTTGAGTGCCAGCAGATTGGTGCGGTTGGCGATGCCCTGAATCAACTCGACCACCTTGCCGATCTCGCTGGCGGCGGCTGACAACTGGTTCATCAGCAGATCCGCCCCCTGCACCTGGGTGGCGGCGCTCTTGGCCTGGGTCGAAACCGAGGCCATGCCCTCAGCCAGGGTCCGAGTGCTGGCACTCAGTTCGGTCGCCGAGGCCGCGATCATCTGCATGGTCTCCTGCAGTCGGGAGATGGTCCTGGCCATCTCGCTACTGCGCCCGCTGCCATTCTCGGCCAATTGGGCCAGGGTCTGCGCGGTGCTGGTCAGCTCCTCTGTGGCCTTGCCGACTGAGGCCGCAGCTGAAGCGACCTGGCGCACCGTGCCCTGCAGCTTCTCGGCGAACGTATTGAAGCCACCAGCCAGGGCGGCGATCTCATCGCCACGGTTGGCGATCGCGATGCGCGCGGTGAGGTCGCCACTACCGCTGCCGATATCGGTGAGGCTGCCAGCCACCCGGCGCAGGGGATTGACCACCGACCCTTGCACCACCCGCGCAGCCGCCGCCAGCGAACCAGCCAGCACCAGCAGGCAGGCTCCGAGCACGGCCCAGCGCTGCAATTGCGATGCCCGCTCCTGGGCGCCCAACGCATCCTGCAGGTCGCTCGCCGTTCCTGCGATGAGGCTGTGGATGGAGGACTCCAGCGCATGGCCCAGCTCGTTGGCGATCTTGGCCTTGGCCAAAGTCGGCTCGTCGTTCTGGCCGCCGGCCATGACCGTGTAGACGGGCGTGGCCGTCGTCACGTATTGGCTCAGTGCTCCGCGTACCGACTCCACCTCGGCGCGTCGAGATTCAGGAATGGCGAAGGCCGCCAGTTCCGTGAGACGCGACTCTCCTGCCACGGCATGTTCGGCCGCCTTGGCCAGCGATTCCTTCTCGCCCTCGCTGGCCGCCTTCTCGAACTCCGACAGCAACGCGATCACCGCCTCGTCCACCTCCAGGGCCTTGCGGCTGGCAGGAAACAATTGCTCCTTGCTGGCGATCAGCTGCCGTTCGCCGCGCCAGCCCAGGCCGAAGCCCACCAAGGCAGTGGCGAGGTACCCGGCGGCGAGGATGGCGATGCACAGCCATATCTTCTTGGCGATCGACATGGACGCTCCTGCCGCCGAGTTCTAGCAGGCTACTTGACCGTGACCACCGTCACGCCGGACTTGCCGGCAGCCGCCGCGGGGTCGGAGATGTAGCCGACGGCGCCAGGCGACTTGCCCACCGCCTCGACCACCTCGGCATCGCTCTTGGCGCTGACCGGGGCGCTGGCCTTGCCGGTAAACACGATCTTCTTCCACGCGTTGGCGAACTGGGACGGGGATTTGCCGACGTAGGCCTTGAGGAATCCCTCGTGAATCGCGGCATCTGGCTGGGTGACCAGCACCACCTTGGCGCCAGACGGCCAGTTGCCTTTCTTGCCTTCGAACATGCCCGTGAGGTCATCCTTGGCCACCTCGGAGACCCCGAGGCCGGCGTTGACGATGACCGTCTCGGCGGCACCAGCGGCACCAGCCAGGGCGAGAGCGATCAGGATGGAGGAGAGGTTGAGTTGCATGGTGTCTCTCCTGTTCAGAAGCTGTAGGCGGTCTTGAGGACAAAATACGTCCAGTATTCCGTCGCGATCGATGTCGCTCCGAAATAGCCGCTCTGCTTGTCTGGGACATTGAGCAGGGCGGCTCCTTCGACGTAGTGCCCTTCCGCCTTGACGATCAGGCCTTCGATGGGGGTGTCGTAGCGCACGAACACGCCGAAGTCGTATTGATGGCTATTGGTGGCCTTGGTGTCGCGATTATCGATGTCGCTGTAGTAGATGGATGCCATGCCGCCAGCATCCACCACGCCCAGCCGATAAGCAGCCATGAGGTACCAGCCCTCGCTGGTCGACTCGTCGCTGGAGATGCTCTGACTCTGGGCCGGAAGAAACCCCACCGAGGGCACCAGATTGATCTGACTCAGGGAGTAACGCTGTTCGGTTTTGATGCGTTGGAATTCCCCCTGCACGACCAGATCGTTCCAGGTGTACTCCAGCGACAGCAGATAGCTGTCGCGATCGCTCGTCACGTCCATGGTCTCGTCGGGCAGGTTGTAGTAGAGACCTGGCGCGGCGGTGTAAACCGTCAGATCTGAATTGAAGTGGACCTTCGCCTTCTGGTCGGTCGCTCGACGAGCGGAGAGTCCGATGCGGAGGCCGTCCAGCGGAGTGTTCCACATGACCTGACCACCCAGGACGTCGCCCCCCTCCAGTTCTTCCAACTCGAACTCGTTGGTGACGTACTGGTTGGCCGTGGTCCCGTTCATCGGGATGTCGGTCATGCCGCCGAATACCGTGTATTCGAAGCTGCCTGCGCTGCGCGCATCGATCGAGCCGAAGATGGCGCCGCCGTTGACCGCGAAATCGGACTCGCGCGAGCGGTCGTCGTAGACCGACTGCGGCAGGGTGGCGGAGGCACGCACCGCGTCGATGTCGCGGACCTCGTTGTACAGGCCGTAGGTCTGCTTGACGCGCCCGAGCCGCACGCCGATCTGGTCAGCGAACTGATACTGCCCGAAGATCAGGTCGAGGGCAACGCCGCCGTTCTTCCAGGTGTAGTTCGGCACGAGGAAATCCTCCTCGTAGCCCGCATCCTCGGTGGCGTTGCCGAGATTCGATGCATATATCTGGGCAGCGAAGCGGAGCCGGTCCGTGGCCTGGTAGCCGAGGTTGACGCCGACGTTGTTCATCTCCCAGCTGCCGTCCGCGCTGCCATCGGCCAAGTAGTTGTTGTCCGAGCTCTCAACGTAGCCAAGGGAGGCGAAGCCGCCGATCTCGATGCCGCTGAATTCGACGGCATGGACGGTACCCGCCGCCACGCACAGCATGGTTGGAACAATGATGGGAATACGCATGCGCGATCTCCGGAGGGTGATAGCTCATATATAAGCCTCGCCGCTCCTCTTCGCAAGCCCTTAACACCTGAATGTACGGCTTTCGGCTCGTGACTTTCCGTGGAACTGGTAAGGTCAGGCGATCCAGCCACCGCCAAGGCACAGCGCGTCGGCCGGGTCGTAGATCGCGCAGACCTGCCCTGGCGCCGGACGGACGGACGGCTCGTCGAGCACGACGCGGCCATCGGCAAACACCGTCGCCGGCAGCGGGGCGCTGCGATGGCGCGGCCGCACCGCGCAGCGCAGCCCATCGAAGCCTGGAGCGGCGAGGTGCCAGACGCAGTCGCGCAGGCGGAATTCTCGCACCAGCAGCCGCTCGCGCGGGCCGACCACCACGACGTTGGCCGCGGCATCCAGGCGCAGCACGAACAGCGGCTCGCCGGCTCCGGCGATGCCCAGTCCCTTGCGCTGACCGATGGTGTGCAGGCCGAGGCCCTGGTGCTCGCCCAGCACACGGCCGTCCTCGCCGAGGATGGGGCCGGGGCGGAAGGCGTCGGGGCGCTCGCGTTTGAGCATGCCGCCGACGCCGTCCACGCCGAGGAAGCACAGGTCCATGCTCTCGCGCTTGTCGGCGGTGGGCAGGTTGCGCCGGCGCGCGGCTTCACGCACCGCCGGCTTGTCCAGGCCGCCGACCGGGAACTCGGCGATGGCGAGCTGCGCCTGGGTCAGGGTGCAGAGGAACCAGGTCTGGTCCTTGGCCAGATCGACGGCCCGGCGCAGGACGACGCGATCGCCGATGCGCTCGGTGCGGGCGTAATGGCCGGTGGCGATGCGTTCGGCGCCCAGCGCCTGCGCGTGCTGCCACAGCGAGCCGAACTTCACCACCTCGTTGCAGCGCACGCAGGGGCTGGGCGTCTCACCGCGGGTGTAGCCGTCGAGGAAGTCTTCGACCACGCCGCGACGGAACTCATCCTCGGCGTCGATGACGTAGTGGGTGATGCCGCGGCCGACGGCGACGGCGCGGGCGTCACGCGTCTCGGTCGGCGAGCAGCACGCGTCCGGCTTGGTGAAACCGCCATCGAGTTCGGCGCAGGGCCACAGCTTCAGCGTCACGCCGACCACCTCGTGGCCGGCCTCGGCCAGCAGCGCCGCCGCCAGGCTGGAGTCGACGCCCCCGCTCATTCCCACCACGATGCGTGCCATGGCCGGCAGACTACTCAGTCGAACGGGATCTCACGCGCGATCGCCTGCGGGTCGAACACGCGGTCATCCCAGCGGCCGATGAGGTCGCCGCTGCGTCGCGACAGGGTGGCGAACGGGGTGGCGCGCGCGCGCAGTTCGCGCAGGCGCACGGCATCGGCATCGAGCAGCGCGTCGACCGCGGCGCTCCGACCGGCCAAGGTGCGCTCGAGCGCGGCAGGATCGGCGATCTCGGCGACACGCGGGCTCACCGCCGCCCAGCCTCGCCCCTCGGGCGTGCCGAGCAGCAGACTGGTGAGCAGTCCGGCCTGGGCCGCATCGCGGGCAGCCAGGACATGGCGGGCCAGCTCGCGCCCGCTCGGGGCCGAACGTCGGGTCATGAAGCGGTGCACGACCTCGACACGGCCCTCCGTGACGGCCCGGCGCAACGCGTCCATCAGCGGCCCCTGGGCGGCAGCGCAATGCGGACAATGCAAGTCGATGGCGAGTTCGAGCACATAGGCCGCCTGCGGCGAGCCCTGGCGGCGCAGCAGATCGAGGCTCGGGTCGACCGTGGCCGTCGCCGCAGGCCGTCCGCCCGGCGTGAAGAACGCGCCGATCTCCGGCACGGCAGGGGCGGGCGTGGCCGGCGTGGCCGGCCCGTCTTCGATCACGCTGGGGTTGAAGGCGAAGTGCAGTCCGAGGAAGGCGAGCGCGAACAGCGCCAACCGCGGCAGCCACGGCGCTCCGGCGGCGAGGACGGCGCACAGCAGGACCCCGGCATGGACGGTGAAGCAGTACGGGCAGCGCAGCGAGATCATCCACGCCACCCAGAGGAAGTAGAGCGATCCCCCTGCCGCGCCCCACACAAGCCAGCCAGCCTCGGGCCGACGGCGCCAGGCCAGGATTGCGATCACCAATAACGACAGCACCGCCGGCACGTGCACCGGCACGCCCCACAGGCGCTGGTAGTGGCCGCCTCCCTGGCACGACACGGGACAGGGCCAGATCGCATCGCCGAAAAAGCGCGTCGCGGCGACCAGGGCGGTGGCCAGGGCCAGCCAGGGCAGGATGCGCGCCGCGTTGTCGGCGAGCCGGCTCACGCGTCAGCGATGGCGATGGCTTGTTTCGGCCCGAGGAACAGGCGCAGCTCCATCTGGCCGGGCCGCGGCATGCCTTCGAGCACCGCCACACCGGCCTTCTTGAGCGGCATCGGCCGGCCGCCGAGCAGCAGGCCGATGAAGCGGCCGAGATCGGGCTCGTGACCGACCAGCACGACCTCGGCGGCGCCGCGCAGGTAGCGGCTCCAGTCCGGGATGTCGGTCGACTCGCCGGCCAGCCACGGGCATTCGCTCAGCGGCAGGTCCCACAGCTCGGCCGCCTGCTCGGCGGTCTGCCGCGCGCGCTTCCACGGGCTGGTCCACACCTCCTCGGCAGTCACCGTCCCGGACAGGGCCGTCAGCGAGGAACGCACCTGCGACAGCCCCTCGCGGGTCAGCGGCCGGTCGCGGTCATCGCCATGCCATGCCTCCCGCTCGACCGCCTTGCCGTGTCGGAGGATGGTCAGGATCATGCGCGGATCCTGCGCATGTGTCATGAAGCCTCAAGGGCTTGCATGGGACCGCAGTGCCGCAACATCCCCGCCCACTCAGGAGCCCATCATGCCCGCCCAGAAGAAAGAACGCGTCGTCCTCGCCTATTCCGGCGGTCTCGACACCTCGGTGATCGTCCGTTACCTGGAGCAGAAGAACTACGAAGTCATCTGCATGTGCGCCAACGTCGGCCAGGTGGAGAAGTACAAGGACCTCGAGAAGAAAGCGCTGAATTCGGGCGCGGTGAAGTGCTACATCAAGGACCTGCGCGAAGACTTCGTGCGCGACTTCGTCTTCCCGGCTATCGCCTGGAACGCCAAGTACGAGGGCCGCTACCTGCTCGGCACCAGCCTGGCCCGCCCGATCATCGCCAAGGCCATGGTCGACGTCGCGCGCAAGGAGAAGGCGCAATACATCGCCCACGGCGCCACCGGCAAAGGCAACGATCAGGTCCGCTTCGAGCTGACCGCCTACGCCCTCTACCCGGGCGTGAAGATCATCGCCCCCTGGCGCGACAAGGAATTCCGCGACCTGATCCCCGGCCGCGAGCAGGCCATCGAGTACGCCAACACCTGGGGCATCCCGGTGAAGGCGTCGAAGAAGGACCCGTGGTCCTCCGACGACAACCTGCTGCACATCAGCTTCGAGGCCGGCATGCTCGAGGATCCGGCGGCCCGTCCGCTCGATCGCATGTTCGAGAAGACCCTGCCTCTCGATCAGGTCACGGCCAAGCGCCAGAAGCTCAGCGTCGACTTCGTCCAGGGCGTCCCGGTCGCGGTCAACGGCAAGAAGATGAAGCCGGTCGAGCTGCTCGACACGCTGAACAAGATCGGCGCCAAGCACGGCGTCGGCCGCATCGACATGGTCGAGAGCCGCTTCGTCGGCATGAAGAGCCGTGGCGTCTACGAGACCCCGGGCGGCACCATCCTGCTGGCCGCGCACCAGGACATCGAGGCGCTGACCGTCTCGCGCGACCTGCTGCACACCAAGAACCAGCTCGCCGTGCGCTTCGCCCAGATGGCCTACTTCGGCTTCTGGTACACCGAGGAGATGGAGGCCCTGTTCGCCTTCCTCCGCCAGAGCCAGCGCCACGTCACCGGCCGGGTGAACATCGAGCTGTACATGGGCAACGTCATCGTCACCGGACGCAGCTCGGAGCACTCGCTCTACGACGCCGCCATCGCCTCGATGGAGGCCGACGGCGGCGCCTACGACCAGGGCGACGCCACCGGCTTCATCCGGCTGCAGGCCCTGCCGCTGCGCGTGCACGCGCGGCGCGCGGCGCGCCTCGGCGAGATGTGAACTCGGGCCAATCGGTCTGAAACGGGGCTCCCCAGCGCATGCGCTGGGGAGCCTTTTCGTTTCATGATACCGGGATGGAGCCGTGCGCGGCAATGCTGTGCCGCCGCAGGCCGCGAAGGCGGCGCCTGCCACTGATCAAGCAGCGGTCGGATAGTCCGCCAGCCTGCGCCATTCCGCCAGCATCACCTGGTGGTTCTCCCAGCGCGTACCGACGGCGATCGAGTGGCTGGCACCGAGGATGAAGCGCCCACCCGGTTTGCACGCCGCCATGGCACGGCGCACGTCGGCGCGGACCTGCTCGGGCGTGCCGCTGATCAGGTGCTCGACCGCGACCCCGCCCCACAGCGTCATGCGCGAGCCGTAGCCAGCCTTCACCTCGACGATGTCCATCCCGGCGGTCGGCTGGATCGACTGGTAGGCGTCGTAGCCGATGTCGACGAAGTCGTCGAGGATGGCGCGCACGTTGCCGCAGCAGTGCTTGAGCACCTTCAGCCCACGCGCGTGCAGACCCTCGACCCGGCGGCGGTTGGCCTCCTTGTAGAAGCGCCGGAACATGCGCGGACTGCAGAAGGTGCCGGTCTTGTGGCCGAAGTCGCCACCCCACAGCACCGCGTCCTGCCCGGGATGGATCCAGGCATCGTCGCGTTCGCAGCAGGCCAGGCTGTGCACCACCGCCGCCTCGATGATCTCCGGCGATTCGGCGAGCAGGGTGCAGCCCTCGGCGTAGCCGCCGGGCAGCACCATGCCGACCTCGCCGCCGAAGGGTCCGGCGATGTACTTCTCGCCGCCGAGTTCGCCGATGATCGCGTCGACCACCGCCTGCGAAGCGGCGTTGGTCGGGCGCCCCGGGCCGGGATCGGCAGGGAAATCGGACACCGACCAGGCTCGCGGCTGGGCGGGATCGTGGATGCACAGGATGTCATCAGCTGCGGCGGTGAAGCGGTAAACGCGGCCCTTCGCGTCCTCCCAGGTATCCTCCGCCGTCTGCCGCGGCGGCCCCTCGCCGGTCGGCTCTGGAACATGCCAGCTCGCCATGGTGAAGGTGACGATGTCGAGCGGCAGGGCGCGATGCAGAGCGATGGTGTCCTCGATCCAGCTGCGCTGCACCTCGGCGTGGCGGCCCTCCCAGAAGGCCTTGGTGCAGGCCGCCTTGTTGCGCAGGTAGGTCGGCCGGCCGATCAGCCGTTCGACCGTGTCGTGGTCGACCGACCAGTCGGCCAGCGGCACGCGGTCGGGGATACCACCGGCGAGGACCGTCTGGATACGCTGTTTGCCGTTCATGACTGGCTCCACGGCGCGATGGCCTGATCGAGAGATTCGAGCTTCAGCGAGCCCGACGCCTGCGTGCGCACCGAACTGAAGTGGAACTGCGCCGCGCGGCGCCGTGCATTGCTGCGATTCGCGTCCGTGAAGTGCAGCAGATTAGCATCGAAGAGCAGGGCGCTGCCGGGTTCGACCGGAACGGCAACGGAGCCGGCCTGGGCGCGGGCGCTGGCCGCGGCATCGAGGCACCAGCCAGTCTCGCCCTGCACATGTGGAAGGATGCCCTGGCGCTGGCTACCGGGCACCACCTGCATGCAGCCGTTCTCGAGCGTGGCGCGATCCAGCGCGATCCACAACCCGACCGTCTCCGTCGCCGGGGTGATCGGGAAGTATGGGGTGTCCTGGTGCCAGGCCTTGGGGATGCCGATCTCGGGCGGCTTGACCAAGGCAAGGCTCTGCAGCAGCCGGGCGCCGGACCCGATCACCGCCTCGACCGGACCGCGGATGCACGGCTCGCGGATGAGATCCCAGAAGAACTGGTCGCCCTGGGCGAACTGGAAGAACTTGCGCACGCCCATCTCGCGGGCGAGGTCGTCCTTGCCGGCCGGGTCGAAGCCGGGTTCGTACTGCAGGCTGGCGCCCGGCACGCCCGGGATCGGCGAGCTGCGCAGCCCCGAGCCGTAGCCCTCGAGCTTGGGCGGCAGCCCACCGGCGCGGACGGCGTAGCTGGCGAAGCGGCGGCAGCAGGCCTCGACCTCGGCCGGCGTCAGCAGGCCGGGCAGCACGGCATAGCCGGGTCCGGCGAGGAGTTCAGGGAGGTCGTGCTGAGCGAGCGGAGCGTTCATGCGATATGGCCTCGGCCGGGGTTTGCACCAGCAGTATATGCAGCAATACTGCCGTTTGGAAGACGTTGGATGCGCACACTAGGCGAAGTTTCCGTTACTGCCCCCGAGGATCTGTCCGGCCGTTACCCGGTCCGCCAGGCCTCCTTGGCCACCGCCTTGGCCGGGGCCTCGCTGAGCCTGGTGTCGTGCAAGCGCTGGCGCACCGATCCGACCTGGTCGATCCCGACCCGCCGCCTCGATGACCTCTTCCTGTTCGCACCGGTACGTGGTTCCCTGGTCATGCGCGGCCCGGCCGGGGCGGAACCGCTCGCACCGGGATCGATCGCCATCGTTCCGCACGGCGTGGAGCACGCGGCAGGCTATGCCCCCGGGCAACGTGCCTGCACCGTCCTGGCCGTGCATCTGCACCTCACCACCACCTGGGGCACACCGTGGACCACGGCAGCCGAGCGGCTGGTGAGCCGGCTGCCGGACGCCGAGCGCTGGCTTACCGACCTCGGACGCCTGGCCGGGATCGTCCAGGACGACGCCGCGCTCGGCGCTGCGCTCGCCCAGCCGCTGCTGCGTCACCTGCTCCTCGATATGGTGCTCGCCGGCCATCCCCTGCAGCCACCAGCAACCAACCTCGATCCGCGTCTGGCCGCCATCGTCGCGGCAGTGCAAACCGATCCCGGCGCTGCGCCGCCGATCACCGCGCTGGCGCGCAGCCAAGGCATCGGCCCCCTCCGTCTGCGCCAGCTGTTCCATGCCGGCCTCGGCTGCTCGCCCAAGGTCTTCGTCGACCGCCTGCGCCTGGCCCGCGCCGCCGCGCTGCTGCGCGCCGGCCGGCCGGTCGCTGAGGTCGCGACTGACTGCGGCTACGGCACGATCCGTCAGCTGCAGGCGCGCTTCAAGGCGACGCATGGCACGACTCCCAGTGCCTACCGCACCGGGAAAGACAGCAGGATCTAGTTGCCCGGCGCCGCTGAGCGAAAGCATTCCGGCATGCGCCTGCACCAGCTGCCCGGCCTATCGACCCCCTGCTCGGAGATCGTGCTCGGTACCGGCGGCTTCGGCTCGGCGGTCAGCCGCGACGAGTCGTTCGCCATGCTCGACGCATTCGCCGCCGCTGGCGGTACCGCCATCGACACCGCCCATGTCTACGCCGCCTGGCTGCCCAACGGCGAGGGCGCCAGCGAACGCACCATCGGTGCCTGGGCGGCGAGCCGGGGTATGCGCGGACGCATGCTGGTCGCAACCAAGGGCGGGCATCCGCCGCTGACGCCGCCAGGCGGTTCGCGTCTGCGCCTGGACCTGATCGCTCCGCACCTCGCCGAGAGCCTCGATCGTCTGGCGATGCCGAGCATCGACCTGTACTGGCTGCACCGCGACGACGATGCCGTCCCGGTCGACGAGATCCTCGGCACGCTGCAGCCGTACCTGCGCAGCGGTGCGATCCGCGCCATCGGCGCATCGAACTGGTCATGGCAGCGCCTGGAAGCAGCCCAGGCCTGCGCTGCCGCCCGCGGTTGGATCGGCTTCTGCGCCAGCCAGATCAACTGGAGCCTGGCGTCCTTCGCACCAAGGCACCGTTTCGGCGGCGGGATGGTCGGCATGGATGCCGCGACCCTGGCCTGGCATGCGCGCAGCCGCCTGGCGCAGATCCCCTACAGCGCGCAGGCCAACGGCTTCTTCGCCAAGCCGCTGGACGAGGCGATGCGCCGGCTGGCGCAGTACGCCGATCCTGGTAACGCCGCGCGCTGGCAGCGGGTACGTGACCTGGCCATCGCCAACCGTTGGAGTTCCAATGCCGTGGCATTGGCCTGGCTGCTGCGCCATCCGCAGGGCGGCTTCGGCATCATCGGCCCCAAGGACCGCCGGCAGCTCGCTGACAGTCTCAGCGCGGCCAGCATCGTGCTCACACCGGAGCAGGTGACGGCGCTCGGTTAACGACGCCGCAGCTGCACCACGACCGGTTGGTGGTCCGAGCGGATCTCCGGTCCCACGGCATGGCCTGACATGCCGAGTCCCGGCCCGACCAGCACGTGATCGATCGGCGCGGCCAACGGCGTGCCGCGCATCCAGGTCGGCGTCCAGCCCGCCAGGCCCCCGGGGCCATCCAGCCGGCCATCGCGGCAGAGCCGGCGGAAACCGCTGCACCAGGACGTCGCATTGAGATCACCGGCAACCACCGCAGTCGGACGACTGGCGGACCAGGCGGCGACGGCAGCGAGTTCGCTCTGCCACCAGGCATGGTACTCAGCCGAGAATGGCGGCGGCGGATGGATGCCCAGCACCTCGATGCCGTCGAAGCGGACGACCAGGCCGGGCACCTCGACGCCGCCCGGCTGCCACACCTCGATCGTCCCGCGACGGGCGTAGGCGCAGATGCCGAAGTTGTCGTCTCGCAACAGCTCGCGCCGCACCGGATAGGCGTCGCGCAGCGCCTGCAGCGGTCCGGCCCAGCCGTGATCCGGTTCCAGCACGATGACGATGTCGGCCTGCAGATCGCGGATCGCAGCGACGGCAGCGACAGGATCGGGATTGGACGAGTGGACGTTGGCGCTCACCAGCGTCGCGAGCATGGGCCCTTCGCCACGCCCCGCTCCGCCGGCCAGCGCAGGCAGCATGCCGGCCACCGCCCACAGCGGGATCAGCAGGCTGGACCAACGCCAGCGCAGACGCACCGCCAGCGACCACGCCACCGCGCAGAACAACGCTCCGGCCGCCAGCTGCGGCCGGGGATGCTGCCAGATCTCGCTCCACCACCACAGCGGCAGCAGGTCGGCGGCGGTCAGCGCTGCGACGGCCCCCGCCAGTCCGGTACCGGCGAGCCCGACGGCGATGCGTCGCCAGCTCAGTTCCACGGATCGGGCAGCAGCGAGTGCATGCGTTCGGCTTGGCGCGGCTCGGCCATCAGCGGCGCGACCGCCTCCTTCCAGGCGAGGTAGTGCGGCGTCTGCTGGTGCGCTTTGAAGGCGGCCTCGTCGCGGTAGACCTCGTAGAGGAAGCAGCGCTCGGGATCGGTGGCGTCACGCAGGACGTCGAAGCGCAGGTTGCCCGCCTCGGCGCGGGTGCCGCGGTGGTTGGCCGCAGTCAGTTCAAGGAAGCGCGCGGCCTGGCCGGACGTGATGCGGATGCGGACGAATACGGCGTACATGCGTGCAGCATCAGGATCGCCGCTAGAAGCCAATGGCCGGAGCGCTCGGCAGATCAGGCGGCACCTGGGCGCGGCGCTCGTTGGCTTCGTCGAGCCGCTTCTTCACCTCAGGATCGAGCTTGCCCTGGACGGCAACCCGGACCATGCCGGGCCAGGCGATCAGATGTTCGAGCAGCTCCTTGCTCGACGACGCGCCCCCCCAGGTGAAGCGTTCGAGCTGACCCGGCCCAGGGCAGCCGAGCACCGCTGACTCTAGAATGCTTGCGCTGGCCAGGCGCAGTTCGCGCAACGCCGGCTGGCGCAGCAGTCGGGGCACGACTGCGCCGGAAATGCCGCTATTCGCGCCGAGATCGATCACCCGCAGCCGCGGATTCCCGGCCAGCAGCAGCAACCCGGCATCGGTGATCGCCGTGGAATTGAGTTCCAGACGGTCGAGCAGCGGCATGCGCTGGATGGATTCGGCCAGGCGATCGTCGATGCCAGCCTGCGACAGCCGCAGCACCTTCACCTGGACGAAGCGCAGCCACTCCGGCGAAGGGCCGCCGGCGGCAGCGACCGCCAAGGTCAGTTCCTCGAGAACGGGCAGCGCGGCAAGCGGGGCGAAGTCGACCCCGGTGGCCAACGTGCAGGTCAGCCGGCGCAGGCCGGTCAGACGACCGAGCCCAGCGAAGGCTTCGGCCGGCAGCTGGTTCTCCAAGCGCAGCTGCCGCAGCTGAGTTGAGGCAAGCAGGGTGAAGGCGTCGGCGGTCAGGCCGGTGGCGCTGGCCGAGAGCTCCTCCAACCCGGTCAGGCTGGCCAAGGCGTGCAGGCTGGCGGGGGTGAGCTGATGTGGCGCGGGCAGGCGGAGGATGCGCAGGCTCGGACGTCCGGCGACAGCGGCGAAGATCTCGTCGATGCCCGTCTTCCGCCCGGTCAAGTCGAGGATCGCGGGCTGCGGGCAGTCGGCGAAGACTGCTGGCGGGACGCGGTCGAGAGCGCTGCCACCGAGGAAGCGCAACTGCGCACCGGCGAGATCCGGCAGCGGTTTTCCGGCAGCATTCAGGTCCAATCCCTCGATGCGCAGCAGGCGCATCTCGTCGACCACCGCTTCGACCATCTCGGCGTCCAGCTTGCGCGGAGCGAACACCAGCAGGTCCTTGAGCCGCTTCGCCGGCAAGGTGTAGGGCGATTCCGCCGTCAGCGCCCTGAGGCTGGCGCGCTGCGCCTCCGCCGGCCCCCATGCCGCCAGCAGACCGACGAGCACTTTGGATTCGATCACGCCAGTGGCATCGCGCTGGGAGCCACGGCGGATCTGGTCGCGCAGCTGTCCGCCCTGCGGGCTGCCCGCCACAGCCGGATCGGTCGCGAGCTGCTCGGCCAGCTCCCAGCGGCGCTCGCGGATCGCCGTGTTCAGCCGACCGAGCGGGGACAACGGAGCGACCACGACCGCCGGCCGGCGAAGCAGCGGGGCCTGGTCCAGAGGCGGCTGCACCGACCGGACGGCGCCAGCGATCGCCACCGCGAAGACGGCCACGGCGGCGAGGACCGGCGGCACCCGCACGATCAACGCGCCCGCAGGGCGGCTCCGATCCGCTCAAGGAACGGCGCATCGGGCGCCTGATAGGGCCGGAACTTCTCACGCCGGCCCTCGGTCAGCACTGCCAACAGCGCACTGTGCAGCCCGAGCCGGCTGGCGCCGTCGTCGTCGATCAGTTCGGTCGAATCGGCGGGACTCATCTGGAAGCAGATGCGCAGATCGAAATCACGTAGACTCTTCCGCGAAATCGAACGCTGGACGCCGGCGAGCGAGTCGCACCACGCCGCGACGTGGATGCCGTACTCCGGCCCTCCGGCGAGCAGCTTGGCGAAGCGGTCGGACAGCGGTTCGCCGCTGCGGTCGAACGGGGCGTCGTCGTCGGGGCGCAAGGCGCGCAGGCGCTGCAGGGCGTTGATCGCCAGCAGCACCGGGGTGCGCGAGGGATCCTCGCCTGACTGGCGGCGTTCGAGCAGCGCGGCCAGCTCAGCCAGTGCCGGAGCGAGCTCGCGCCCGCCGACGCGCGATGCGCCGTGCGGCAGGGCGGTGCCGAGCGCAGCCCATACTCCGGCGAACGGTCCTTCGGCCTCCTCGCCATCGAAGGCGAGCAGGCGCAGTCCGCCCACCGGGTGTCGTGCCGCCAGGCCGATGGCGAGGGCGGCGAGGGTGGCGCAGGCGGCCTCGCGATGCTGACCGACCAGCAGCAGGTTGCTGCCTGAAGCTGCTGGAAGCACGACCTCGGCCGAACCACGCAGCGAGCTGCTCTGGCCGACGGCCGCGGCGGTGCGCGGCACCGGCGCGGCGGCGAGCAGGGCGGCCAGGCTG
>JALHRW010000074.1 GCA_022841245.1 Planctomycetota bacterium | reverse complement strand
GGTGGTGTGGCCCGCCGTGTTCACCCCGGTCGCGGCGATGACCGCGTAGATGCGGTCGCCATCGGCCTCGGCCTGGGCCAACGGCTTGAGGATGGCCACCGCCCCGCCTTCGGCGCGGACGAAGCCATCGGCCTCGGCCGCGAAGGCGTGGCACTTTCCCGTGCGCGACAGCATCGACGCCTTGGCGAAACCGACCGTCATGCCCGGACGCAGGTTCACCGTGCTCGCTCCCACGATCGCCGTCGTGCAATCGCCCTGCCACAGCCCCGAGCACGCCAGATGCAGCGCCACCAGCGAAGACGAACAGGCCGTATCGACCACCAGGCTCGGCCCATGCAGATCCAGCACATGGCTGACCCGGTTGGCCGCCACGCAGCCGGCGCCGCCGATGTTGGTGAACCCATTGATACTGGCCAGATGAGATCCACCGATGTCGCCGTACTCGTCCCCGCACATCCCGACATAGACGCCGGTCTGGCTGCCGGCCAGGCGGCTGGGCTTCCAGCCCGCGTCTTCCAGCCCTTCCCAGGCCATCTCCAGCAGCAGGCGCTGGTGCGGACTCATCCGTTCGGCTTCGTGCGGCGAGATGCCGAAGAAGCCGGCGTCGAATCCGCTCAGCGCGGACAGCGGCAGGAACGCCCCCGCCTTGGTGTACGAGGTGCCGGGATGGGCCGGATCGGGATGGTAGAATGCATCGGGAAGCCAGCGCTCGGCCGGCACCTCGCCCACCGCATCGACCCCATCAGAAAGCAGCGACCACAGGCGGGCCGGGGTATCGGCGCCACCCGGCAGGCGGCAAGAGAGACCGACGATGGCGATGGGCGGTTGGGTCATGTCAGCAAGGACGTGTTGCAGGGACAGATCGGATTGGCACGCCATTGAGCAGGCGTGGCACCGCGTGCTGGGCCGCCATGCAGGCGGCTTGATACAGGGTCGGGAACATCTGAGGACAGGCTGAGAAATCGACGCTGTATGGCGTGCGCTGTCCGTGGAAGGCGGTGGGGGTGCCGATCGGAATCAGATGCATGCCGATGGCACGCGATCCCTCGGCGAGCCAATCCTCCATCACGGCATAGATCGACTGGATGCCAGCATGCCGGGCCACGGCCTCGCAGAACAGCGCCATGGCGATGGGCAGCATCGGCAGAGCCTGGTTCTCGATGTCACTGAGACTGTCGGCGTGATGGCGGCGGCACTCCTTGAGGATGGCATAGCGCGACAACTCGGCGATGGCCTGGCGACTGGATGCATCCTCGGGAACCGCCCATGGATACAGGGTGTCACTGCAGGCCTCTTCAAAGGGGAGGAGATCGGTCGGGGTGGCGGGATTGGTCCGTACCAGCCGCGATGTCGCCACGGGCACCCCGTCGCTGCGCCTGGTGACCAGCATATGGATGCTGTGGTCGTCCGACGGATTGCGCTCCAGATGGTCCGGGAAGCGGCCCTTGGGCTCGTAGCAGGTGAATTCCTCGCAGTACACCTGATAGCGCAACGCGTAGGCCGCTTCCCGCTGGGATTCGGTCAAGACAAAATCCAGGCGATAGGCGGCATCGAAGGCGGCGGTCTGCTGTTCCGCCATGGCACTGTCCAGGTGGACGTGATGTGGGATGGGTGTCGCGTCAAACCTGGCCATGGCGCACCTCGATTATGGGAGATGTGGTTTGCGACCGGCGGAATTGCGTCCCGGCAGCTACGAAGGACATGGACGGCTCAACCCCAGGGCCGGTTTCGACCCTGGTCGCCGTTTTGGCCGCCGGTCGGTCCCACAGGCAGCAACGATGCGCAACCGCGCACGTCGCGGGTGGGGTCGAAGTGCTGATATCCTGGTAATGACTCACGATTTGTACTAAATACCGCGCGATGACGCTCTCTTACCCAGCAAAGTGCGTCCTGTGCCGCCCTGCGTTGCCTTGGCCTCCCGCCCCAATTCGCTCGATCCTGAGGCCGTTCGTCATATGTTATGTATAAGTTGCAGCGGTATCCCACGTGGCGCTGCAGTGGTGCTTGGATGCACATCCGGGGTCTTTCGAGCCATGAGCGAGCATTTCATCATTCCTCATGGAACGGGTGTTGGCTTGTCGAAGGAAAGACTGGGTAAGAAGACGACCGTCCACGGTATACATGGCAGGGGGGCACATTCGTGACCGACGATGCGTCAGTCGACCAGCAGCAGGTCCATCAAGTGCAGGCCCTTCTGCTCCGGCATAGCGAACTCATCAAGGGCTTCATCTATACCATGGTGCACAGCCATGCGGACACTGACGATGTCTTCCAGGAGGTGTTTCTCACCGCCACGGCGAAGGCCAGCGACTTCCAGATCGGCACCAACTTTCTGGCTTGGGCCAGGGCGATTGCCCGCTTCAAGGTGTTGCGGCATCTTGCCGACGCTAAGCGCCGGCCGCGTCTCGGCTCGGCAGCGCTCGAAGCCCTTGCCGATGAGCGCGAGGTGCAGGAGGATATCGGTTGCCAGGATTGGGAGCGAGAACGTCGATTCATCCAGAAGTGCCTGGGCAAGCTTGGTCCGTCCAGCCGGCGGCTGGTCGAACTCCGTTATGTCGAGGACCTCATGCCGCGGGAAATGGCGACTCGGCTTGGGCGCAGCGTGGGCGGCATCTCGGTGGCCCTCGCCAAGGTCCGCAGTGTTCTGCAACGCTGCCTTGAACACCATGGCGGTACCCTGCTGGCTGATCAGGCGTGACCGTGCCATCCACGCCATCTCTGGACGGTAACCTATTCGATCGCTTCGCTGATGGCGAGGTCGGCCCTGAGGAGGTTGCGCGCATCAACGATCTGCTGGAGCACAGCCGTGCGCACCGAACCTTGTTCCGTCGTCGGATGTTCGCTCATCATGCACTGCGTTCCGGCTTGTTGCACGCCGCCGGTGGTGAACGAGCCGTTCCGAGAACTCGGCCAGGCATGTGGTTCGGATTGATTACCTGGCTGCTGGCCGGCATCCTGACCGTGATAGCGGGGATGATGTTCGTCCCAGCCTTCCTCCAAACCCCTCCGAAGTATATCGTGCGGGAGGCGCAGGGACTCCGGCTTGGTGGCGAATCCCGTGTGGTTGCGCCGCAAGCCGCACTTGCAGCGGGATCCGTGATCGAAACCGGGATGCTTCCGCTGGATTGGGCGACCATCGATCTTGATGGCCGTGGCGAACTGGGCTTGCGGCCGCTGAGCAGGGTGACTTTGGCCGAGTCAGGCAGTACCCACGTCGTGATGCAGGGCGTGGTCGGTGTGCGGGCCAGCGTCGGCACCACGCTAACCGTCGAGGCTCCGCGGCTTGGCCGTCTAGAGATATCGGGGTTGGCCTGGTTGAGCATTGGGGAGCATGCCAGCGAGGCCGTTGTGCTGGAGGGCTCCGCCGTGGTTCTGGGCCGGCGACTGGGCGCCTGCACGAGTTTCATCGTCGATGATCGCGACCGGGGCGTCGTGAAGAACATGGATCTGGAACAACTCGGGAAAGTGTGGCTCGACCGTGCTTTCCTGGCCAATGCCCGGATGGGGAAACGGATACCGGTTTCAGCAACGGATGATGCTGCCCTCGTGCTGCAGGCCGGCATGGCTGGCATCCAGGCTGCACAGGGCCAAGCCACCAGCGTCCCCTTCGGATTGGTTGGGGAGTCCGGGCGTTTCCAATTCGAGATCGGCGCAACTTCATTGTCGGAGAACGGTTTCAGCCTGGGTATCGGAGACCCCCTTGATCTGGAGGCTGCCATTGGCGATGTGGACTGGCCTCAGTTCGGACAACATATCAATTTCCAGTTGCGGCCGGGGAATGCCAAGTCCCAGGCTACCGGACGTCTATCCGGGTGGATCAGGCGGGTTGGCTGGAATGAACATGGGCCGATCCAACTGCTTGAGGTGAAGCAAGGCGGCACGGATGTGGCAGTGGTATTCCTGCAGAACGACCCGTACATACTCACCCTGCTGGTCAAGGGCAGGACTACGGCGGAACTCAGGTCGTACTCGTTTTCCGGCAGTCTCGGGCAATTGCAGTCGCCGACTCCGTAGTCAGCGCATGCGGGCTGCGGTGCACCCAGGAAATGATGTCGGGACTTCTGTGACCGGGTCTCATCTCCGGGTTTGGTGCAGCCAGAAATAGCGCCCAAACAAACAGCTCCTGCAAGTGACGGGCTTGCAGGGGCATATGGTGCGCGAGAGGGTTCGACCCTCCACGCCTGTAGGGGCGCTGGGACCTGAAAACTGGAACCGGAATACACATTAAGATATTTTTAATCAAAATGGCTGACTGACAGCTCTCAATCTCCCGCTCCGGTGGTCTCGACTTTGGGCCGGTAAAGCCACTGGTCTGGTGGTCGCAGGCAGGCGCGTATTCAGCAAGCTTCCACGAGCCCGGAAGAGCGGGTTGACAAGCTGCTGTTTATCGAATCCGCGCTTCGCCTGGACGCGCGGTTCGTCGGTGCATATAGAAAGTTGATATGCCTGCCAGCGGAGTGATTGAATCGCTTGTCAATATCGCAGCCGACGACCTCCGCTGCGAAGCGATGCTGCTCTGTGCAGTTGGCCGCCGGGTGTGCGCCCTGCCGGTCGCTGTGGTTATCGAGACGATGCGTCCGATGCCGCTTGAAGCATTGGCCGGGATGCCCGCCTTCGTGCTCGGGCTGGCGGTCATCCGCGGCCGGCCGGTTCCGGTCCTCGATCTCGGCCAGCTGCTCGGCGGTGGGCACGCTTCCGCTGCATCGATCATGCGCTTCGTCACCGTGCGGGTGGGTCAGCGGGAGGTCGCCTGCGCGGTCGCCACCACGATCGGCGTGCGGCGGATTCCGAGGGAACTGCTCGGATGCCTGCCGCCACTGCTGCGCGAGGCCGAGGCCGAGGTGGTCGCGACGGTAGGGTCGCTGGATCGCGAACTGCTGCTGGTGCTCGATGCGGCCCGGTTGATGCCGCACGAGGCATGGAGCAGGCTCGGCATCCCAGGAGGTCCGGACGCATGATCGCCGCGTTGGGTCAGAGCGAGACGGAGCAGTTCCGCGACCTCATCGCGCGCCGCTTCGGGCTCAGCTTCGACGACGCCAAGCTCGGCTTCCTGGCCGAGCTGCTGCGACGGCGGAGCGAGGCCACCAGCCAGAGCGGCGATGCCTACCTCGGACAGCTCCTGCGCGCGCCGGCAGCGGAGGAACTGGCTGTGCTCGCCCAGGAGCTGACCGTCGGCGAGACCTATTTCTTCCGCAATGGCGAGCAGTTCCGCGCTCTCGCCGAGATATGCCTGCCCGAGCGGATCCGGGCGCGTGGCGCCGAACACCGGCTGCATCTGCTGTCGGCCGGCTGCGCCTCGGGGGAGGAGGCGTATACGCTGGCCATCCTGAGGCAGGAGTTGCTGCCCGATCCCGCCTGGGTGGTGTCGATCCTGGGGGTGGATGTCAACGCGACCGTGCTGGCCAAGGCCGCTCGCGGCAGCTTCACGTCGTGGTCGCTGCGCGAGACCACGCCCGAGATGCAGCAGCGCTGGTTCAGGCCTGACGGGCGCGACGCGGTGCTCGACGAGACGATCCGGGCGGCGGTGCGCTTCGAGCAGCGCAACCTGACAGAGGACGATCCCGCCTTGTGGCCGGCGCAGCTCTACGACGTGGTCTTCTGCCGCAACGTCATCATGTACCTGACGCCTGACCACGCCCAGCGGCTGATCGGGCGCATCGCCAGCGCCTTGGCGCCGGGAGGCTATCTCTTCCTCGGCCACGCCGAGACCCTGCGCGGGATCTCCCGCGACTTCCATCTCTGCCAGACCCACGGCACCTTCTACTACCGGCGGAAGGGTGCCGGTGGCGCGCCCGAAGAGCCGGTTCCGCCGGTTCGCGCCCACGTCAGCCGCCAGGAGGTGGTCATCGCCGAAGGCTGGTTCGAAACCATCCGTCGCGCGTCGGAGCGCGTCAGCGTGCTGACCGGACCTCAGCCCCTCGCAACTCCTCCGGTGGCGCAGCCTGTCGACCTCGGCCAGGTGGTCGAGCTGCTGCGGCGCGAGCGCTTCGCCGAGGCGCTCGGCCTGGTCGAGAGCCATCCCGCGGTTGCCGCCAGGGATCCCGAGGCGCTGCTGCTGCGGGCGGTGCTGCTCACCCACAACCATCAGACCAGCGAGGCCGAGGCGTGCTGCCGGATCCTGCTCGGCATCGACGAGCTGAACGCCGGCGCGCATTACCTCCTCGCCCTGTGCAGCGAGGACGCCGGCAATCCCGCCGCCGCCATCGGACATGATCAGGTGGCCATCTATCTCGACCGCGCCTTCGCCATGCCGCAGCTGCATCTCGGGCTGCTCGCCAGCAAACGCAACGACCGCGGCGCGGCGCGGCGCGCCTTCGCCCAGGCGGAGGTCCTGCTGCAGCGCGAGGATCCTTCGCGGCTGCTGCTCTTCGGCGGCGGTTTCAGCCGCGAATCGCTGATCGCCCTGTGCCGCACGGCGCTGGCCGCCGAAGGGGGGGCGGCGTGAGCGTCGACCGCGTTGTCGAGCTGCGCCAAGCCTTCGACGGCGCCTTCGCCGCCACCCGCGATCCGGTGGTGGAGGCGAAGGAGGATCTGCTGGCGATCCGGGCCGGTGGAGACGGCTACGGCCTGCCCCTGGTCGGCATCGCTGGGATCTTCACCGGCCGGCAGGTCACGCCGCTGCCAGGCGCCGCCGCCGCGCTGCTCGGCATCGCCGGCTTTCGCGGGACCCTGGTCCCGGTCTACGATCTCGCTCAGATCCTTGGGTATGCAGCCGAGGCGGCGCCGCGCTGGCTCGTGCTTGCCGCCAGCGACCCGCCCGTCGCCCTGGCCATCGGAAGCCTCGACGGGCACCTCCGCCTGCCGCGCTCGGCCTTCGCCGCCTGCACTGGCGTCGAGGCCCGGCCGGTGCGCGAGGTCGCGCGGACCGGCGACGGCGCGCTGCCGGTCATCCACCTGCCGTCCCTCCTCGACACGATCACCGCGCGCTCCGGCCTTGCCGGAGCGCCTGCAAGGAATCCCCAGCCATGACCAGACATTGGACCTTCGGACGCAAGATCGGCGGCGGCTTCGCTCTCATGGTCGTGCTCGCGATCGTGATCGGAGCGCTCTCCATCTACGCCCTGCGCAACGTGGCGGCGATCAAGGATCAGGTCATCACGGTGAACCTGCCCCTGCGCCTGGGCGCCGAGCAGCTCAACTCGGCCAGGGGTGACAAGTCGGCGGCCTTCCGCGGCTTCCTGATCACCGGCGAGGAGAAGTACCTGGGCGATATCGGCGAGGCGCGCGACCGGATCGCGTCGATCGTCGGGACGCTGAAAGGCAAGACGTCCGAGCAGGGCCGGCAGCTCGTCGAGGCGATCGAGCAGGCCGAGGCCACGCATCAACGCGCGACCGAGGAGCTCATCGCCATGCGCAAGGCGAACGTCACCAGCGAGACGATCAGCAAGGCCTTCGATGAACGGCTCACTCCGCTGCGCGCGCGCCTCGACAAGAGTCTCGACGAGTTCGTCGCCTTCCAGGACCGCCGGATGGAGGAGACCCGGGAGGCCGCCAACCAGGCCGCAGCCTCCGCGTCCACCCTGGTCACCGCCATGGTCATCGCCATCGCTGTCCTGGCCCTGGTCATCGGCTGGACCATGACCAGCGCCCTGGGCCGGCAGATCGGCACCGCGGTCAGCCAGGTGCAGAGCTCGTCCGCCGAGCTGCAGGCCGCCGCCAACCAGCAGGCGACCGGGGCCAAGGAGCAGGCCACCGCGATGAGCGAGATCACCACCACGATCAGCGAATTGCTGGCGTCCTCGCGGCAGATCGCCGAGAGCGCTCAGCGGGTGGCCAGCGTGGCCGAGCAGACCGTCGCCGCCGCCCGCTCCGGCGATGGCACGGTGCTGTCCGCCTGCGACTCGGTAGCCGGCATCCGCCGCCAGGTCGACCTGGTGGTCAACCACATGCTCGACCTGGGGAAGAAGTCGCAGCAGATCGGCGCGGTCCTCGAGATCGTCTCCGAGCTGGCCGAGCAGACCAACATCCTGGCGATCAACGCCACCATCGAAGCGGTCGGGGCGGGCGAGACCGGCCGCCGCTTCGCCGTCGTCGCCGACGAGATCCGCAAGCTGGCCGACCGCGTCGCCGGTTCGACCAAGGAGATCCGCGGCCTGATCGAGGACGTGCGCAGCGCGGTCAACACCACGGTGATGGCGACCGAGACCGGATCCAAGGCGGTGGATGCCGGGGGCCGGCAGATCGCCGAGGTGGCGCAGTCGTTCAAGCGCATCACCGACTTCGTCTCGACCACCACCGAGGCGTCGCGCGAGATCGAGCTGTCGACCAAGCAGCAGGCCACTGCGGTCGAGCAGGTCAACGTGGCCATCGCCAATGTCGCCCAGGCCACCCGCGAGACCGAGGCCAGTTCCAGCCAGACCCTGCAGACCGCATCCCAGCTCGCTGGGCTGTCCAAGGATCTGCTCCGCCTGGTCACCCCGCAGGCGAACGCCTAGCCCGCCGACATGCAGGATCCGTACCGCTACTTCCGGGTCGAGGCGCGCGAGCTGCTCGACCAGCTCGGCAAGGGCACCCTGGATCTCGAACGGGGTCCGGGCAGCGGGCTCGTCGCCCGGCTGCTGCGCCTGGCGCACACCCTCAAGGGCGCCGCGCGGGTGGTGAAGCAGCCGGAGATCGCCGATCGGACGCATGCCATCGAGGACATCCTGGTCCCGTTCCGCGACTCCGCGGCGACCGTGCCGCGCGAGCGCATCGAAGCCGTGCTCCGCCTGCTCGATGAGATCGAGGCGCGGATGCGGGCGCTGGATGCCCCGGTCGAGGCCGCCATCCCCGGTCGGCCCGAGGAGCCGACGGCGGCGGTCCACGCCGAGTCCGCGGCGACCGACGAGGTGCTCGACGGTCTCGCCGAGGCGCACGTCCAGCTCGGCGGTCTGCGCCAGACCCTGGTGGCTGTGGGCCGGGCCCGGCATCTCGCGGAACTGATCGCGGCCCAGGCGGTGGCGCCCGCGCCCGTTCGCCCCGCCCCGACGGCGGGCTCGTCCCTGGCCGAGGAGCTGCATGGCGTCCTGGGCGGCATCGAGCGCGGCCTGGCCTCCGGAGTCGAGCAGCTCGATCGCGAGCTGCGCCAGGTGGTCGAGGCCGCCGAGCGGCTGCGGCTGGTGCCGGCCAGGACCATCTTCACCGCTCTGGAGCGGACGGTGCGCGACGCAGCCCGGGCCCTGGGCCGGCGCGTCACCTTCATCGGCAGCGGCGGCGACGTGCGGCTCGATCCGCAGGTGCTCGGCATCCTCCAGGGCGCCCTGCTGCAGGTGGTGCGGAATGCCGTGGCGCATGGCATCGAGCCCGCCGAGGAGCGCGTCGCCGCGGGCAAGCCGGCCGAGGGACGGGTGGAGATCGCGGTCGAACGGCGCGGTCGGCAGATCGTGTTCATCGGTAGCGACGATGGCCGGGGCGTCGATATCGAAGCGGTGCGTCGCGCCGCCCAGCGCCAGGGCCACGCGGCTACCGGGATCCAGCGCCCCGGCTCGGAGGAGCTGCTGCGCCTGCTGCTCAAGGGCGGTATCAGCACGTCCGGGGTGGTCACCGAGGTCTCCGGCCGCGGTGTCGGCCTCGATGTGGTCCGCGAAGCGGTTGATCGTCTCGGCGGCGAGGTCGAGGTGCGCAGCGAGCCGGGCCGGGGGACGCACGTCGAACTGGCCGTGCCGCTGTCCCTGTCCGCGCTCGCCGTGCTGATCGTCGAGGTCGCCGGCGCAGCGGTGGCGATCCCACGCGAGGCTGTGCGGCGGACCCTGCGCGTGCCCATCAGCGAGATCACCAGCACAGCCGACGGCGCATCGATCGTCCACGATGGCCGCGCCATACCCTTCGCGCCCCTGTCGCGGCTGGTGAGCAGCCGCGAGGCCGCAGCGCGCGGCGACCGTCCGTGGTCGGTCGTGGTGGTCGAGGCCGGCGGCCGGCTGGGAGCGGTCGGGGTCGATCGGCTGGTGGGCTCGGCCGAGGTGGTGGTCCGCCGCTTGCCGGCGCTGGCTCCAGCCTCGGCGCTGGTCGTCGGAGCCAGCCTGGATGTCGCGGGATCGCCGCGGCTGGTGCTCGATCCTGGGGTCCTGGTCGCCGAACTGGGCCGCCTGGCCGCATCGGCTCCGCCACAGGCAGCCCCGCGTCCGCTGATCCTCGTGGTCGACGATTCGCTGACCACCCGCATGCTGGAGCAGAGCATCCTGCTCGCCGCGGGTTATGCCGTCGATGTCGCGACCTCGGGCGAGGAGGCGCTGGAGATGGTGCGCCGGCAACGCTACGCCCTCGCCCTGGTCGATGTCGAGATGCCCGGCATCGACGGCTTCACCTGCATCGAGCGCATGCGCGCCGATCCCGCTCTGCGCGACCTCCCGGCCATGCTGGTGACGTCGCGAGCCAGTCCCGAGGACCGTCGCCGAGGCGAGCAGGTCGGGGCGTGCGCCTACATCGTGAAGAGCGAATTCGATCAGAACGACCTCCTCGAACGCATCCGCAGGCTGGTGGGCTGAGTCATGCCGAAGATCCGCATCCTGGTGGTCGAGGACTCGCTGACCGTGCGCCGGCGCCTGTGCGAGGTGCTGGCCGCCGATCCCGGCCTCGTCGTCGTCGGCGAGGCCGAGGACGGCCAGCGCGCCATCGAGCTCTGCCAGGAGCTGCAGCCGGATGTTGTCACCATGGACATGATGTTGCCGGTGATGAGCGGTCTGGCCGCGACCGAATACATCATGGCCTACTGTCCGCGGCCGATCCTCATCGTCTCCTCCTCGACCAACCGGGGCGAGCTGTTCAAGACCTACGAGGCGCTTGCCGCCGGCGCGATCGATGTGCTGGAGAAGCCCTCTGGCGATGACACGGATGCGGCCTGGGAGCAGCGCCTGGTGGCGACGGTGAAGCTGGTGTCGCGGATCCGCGTGATCACCCATCCCAGGGCGCGCCTGGCCGCTCTGGGCAAGCCCAGGCCGGCGCAGCAGGAATCTCCGCTGCCCGTCGTGGCGCAGACGCGTCAGCAAGTGGTCGCGATCGGGGCGTCGACGGGCGGGCCGGGAGCGATGGTCACGCTGCTGCGCGGGCTGCCGCCCGGATTCCCGCTGCCCGTGCTGCTGGTGCTGCACATCGGCGAGCCCTTCGGCGGCGCCTTCGCGGAATGGCTGGATGGCCAGAGCTGCCATCGCGTATCCTATCCCCGCGATGGCGAGGCAGTCGCCGCAGCCGCGGGTCGCGTGGTGATGGCGCCGCCCGGCAGCCATCTCGTGGTCCGCGAGGGCCGCTTCCACCTCACCAGCGAGGCCGAGCGCCATTCGTGCCGGCCTTCGGTCGATGTCCTGTTCGAATCCGTGGCCATCGCCTATGGCCCGGCGGCGGCCGGTTGCCTGCTGACCGGCATGGGCCGCGATGGGGCCGCCGGGCTGCTGGCCATCCGCCAGGCTGGCGGACCGACCATCGCCCAGGACGAAGCCACCTCGGTGGTCTACGGGATGCCGCGCGAGGCGGTGCTCCTCGGGGCTGCCGAGCGCGTCCTGCCGCTGGAGCAGATCGCGCCTGCGCTCGCCGCGCTGCCCCGGGGACGGCCGTCATGAGCACCGCTTCGCAGGCCCGCGCCCTCATCGTCGACGACAGCCTGACCGTGCGCATGGATCTGGCCGAGTCGTTCACCGCCGCCGGCTTCCACGCCATCCCCTGCGCCAGCGTGGCCGAGGCGCGCGCTGCGCTCGCCGAGCAGGTAGCGTCGGTGATCATCCTCGATGTCCTGCTGCCGGACGTGGACGGGGTCGAGTTCCTCAAGGAGCTGCGCGCCACCGCGGCCTGGGCCACGATCCCCGTGCTCATGCTGTCGTCGGAGGCGGAGGTGAAGGACCGCGTGCGCGGACTCCAGACCGGAGCCGACGAATACGTCGGCAAGCCCTACGAAGTGGGGCATGTGGTGGCCCGGGCGCGCGAGCTGATCCGCGCCCGCGATCCTGCGACCGGGAACGCCCAGGAGCAGCTGACCATCCTGATCATCGACGACAGCCCGACCTTCCGCGAGGCATTGCGCCAGGGCCTGGAAACGGCCGGCCATCTCGTCGTCCTCGCCGGCAGCGGCGAGGAGGGGCTGCGCCTGGCGGGCGAGCGTCGTCCTGGCGCGGTCCTGGTCGACGGCCTGCTGCCCGGCATCGATGGTCCCAGCGTGATCCGGCGACTGCGCCTGGACGTGGCCCTGCGCGGCATCCCCTGCCTGCTGCTGACCGCCTCGCAGGACAATGGCGCCGAACTGCAGGCGCTCGATGCCGGCGCCGACGCCTTCGTGCGCAAGGATGAGCCCATTCCGGTCATCCTCGCCCGCCTCGCGGCGGTGCTGCGCCGGGACTCCGCTCCGATCACCACCGCTGCCAGCTCGCTCGGACCGAAGAAGATCCTGGCGGTCGATGACAGCGCGACCTACCTCAATGAACTCGCCTCGGCGCTGCTGACCGAGGGCTACGACGTCGTCCTGGCGCGTTCCGGCGAGGAGGCGATCGAACTGCTCGGGGTGCAGCCGGTCGACTGCATCCTGCTCGACATCCAGATGCCCGGCCTGGGCGGGCAGGAGACCTGCCGCCGGATCAAGACGGCGCCGGTGGTGCGGGACATCCCGTTGATCATGCTGACCGCGATCGAGGACCGCGGCGCGATGATCGAGGGTTTGGCGGTCGGTGCCGACGATTACATCTCGAAAACCAGCGAATTCGAAGTGCTCAAGGCGCGGGTGCGGGCGCAGATCCGGCGCAAGCAGTTCGAGGACGAGAACCGCCGCATCCGCGCCGAGCTCATGCGCAAGGAACTCGAAACGGCGGAGAACCGCGCCGCCAGCGAGCTGGCCGAGACGCGGGCCGTCCTGGTCAAGGAGCTCGAAAGCAAGAATCGCGAGCTGGAGGCATTCAGCTACTCGGTGTCGCACGATCTGCGCGCGCCGTTGCGGGCGATCGACGGCTTCAGCCGCGTGCTGCTGGACGAGTACAGCCAGAAGCTCGATGGCAAGGCGATCCACTATCTCGAACGGGTCCGGGCCGGAACGCAGCACATGTCGACGCTGATCGACGACATGCTGGAACTGTCGCGGATAACCCGGGCGGTCATCCGCAAGGAGGGGGTCGATCTCGGCGCGATCGCGCGGCGCATCGCGGCCGGGCTGGCCGAGCGCGATCCGTCGCGCCACGTCCACCTCGACATCGCCGACGAGCTGACCGCGTTCGGTGACGCCAGCCTGCTCGCCATCGTGCTGGACAACCTGCTCGGCAACGCCTGGAAGTTCACCTCCAAGAGCCCCCGGGCGGAGGTGCGGTTCTGGTGCGAGCAGCAGGCCGGCGAGCGCGTCTTCCGGGTGCGCGACAACGGCGCCGGTTTCGACATGGCCTACGCCGGCAAGCTGTTCGCGCCGTTCCAGCGCCTGCATCGGGCGTCCGATTTCGAAGGCACCGGCATCGGCCTGGCAACCGTGCAGCGGGTCGTCTCGCGTCATGGCGGCAGGATCTGGGCCGAGGCCGCCCTCGGCCAGGGCGCCACCTTCTCCTTCACCCTCGGCGACGCCGCCAGCGGCAGCGCGCACCTCCATCACGGAAGGCAGACATCATGAGCGACGACGAACCGATCCTGCTCGCGGAGGACAACGACGACGACGCCGAGCTGACCATGCGCGCCTTCTCCCAGGCCGGCATCGCCAATCCGGTGGTGCGGGTCTATGATGGCGTCGATGCGCTCGACTGGCTCTTCGCCCGTGGCGCGCATGCCGGGCGCCAGGGCCGGCTGCCGGCGGTGGTGCTGCTCGATCTGAAGATGCCCCGGATGGACGGCCTGCAGGTGCTGGCGGCGATCCGCGCCGATCAGCGGACGTGCTTCCTGCCGGTGGTAGTGCTCACCTCCTCGAAGGAGGACGCGGATCGGCTCGCCGCCTACACCAATCACGCCAACAGCTACGTGCAGAAGCCCGTCGATTACAACCAGTTCGTGGTCGCAGCTCGCCAGCTCGGCCTGGGATGCTGCTCAACCACCCTGCCCCCTCGGCTGACTGACCATGTCGCGCCCACTCCGACTCATCTACATCGAGGACAACGACGACGATCTCGAATTGGTCCTGCACCAGTTGCGCCAGGGGGGCTTCGCCCCGTCGGTGCAGCGGGTGGAGTGCGTCGAGGACCTGCGCACGGCGCTGCTGCGGAAGGACTGGGACATCGTGTTGTCCGACTACCACCTGCCCACCTTCAACGCTTCGGCCGCGCTGGCGCTGGTCCAGGCGAGCGGCCAGGACCTGCCCTTCATCGTGGTCACCGGAACCATCGGCGAGGAGCGCGCCGTCGAGCTGATGCGCGCCGGCGCCGAGGACTTCGTGCTCAAGGAGCAGCTCGGGCGGCTGACCGCGGCGGTCGAACGCGCCATCGGCGATGCCCAGGTACGCGCCGACCGGGCCCGGGCGGTTGGGCTGCTGCACTCCACCAACCTGGAGCTGGCCACCCTGGTCGAGGCCGCACCGCTGGCCATCGTCGTCATCGATCCCGCTGGCGGCACGGTGCGGAGCTGGAATCCCGCAGCGACGAGGTTGCTCGGCTGGACCGTCGACGAGACGGTCGGACGCGCCACGCCGCAGCTGGAGGACGGCGACAGCCAGGCCTTTGCGACGATGCTGGAGCAGACCAGGGACGGGCGCACTTTCACCTCGGTCGATACGCGACTGAAGCGCAAGGACGGCAAGCTGGTCGAGGTCTCGCTGTCGATGGCGCCGCTCGGCTCGACCAGCGGCTGCCTGTTGATCGCCGAGGACACCACCGAGCGCCGCAGCCTGGAAGCCATGCTTCTGCAATCGCAGAAGATGGAGGCCGTCGGCATGCTCGCGGGTGGGGTGGCGCACGATTTCAACAACCTGCTCGGCATCATCCTCGGCTTCGGCGAACGCCTGCTGACCCTGACCCCCGAAGGCGATCGCCGTCGTCGGCCGGCGGAGGAGATCTGCCGCGCCGCTGACCGCGCCAGCGCCTTGACCCGGCAGCTCCTCGCCTTCAGCCGCAAGCAGGTGCTGCGCACCCAGGTGGTCGAGATCAATGCCGTGGTGCGGCAGATGGAGGCGATGCTGCGCCGCCTGATCGGCGAGGACATCGCCCTGCATGCCGAGCTGACCGACGCCCCGACGCCGGTGGTCTGCGATCCGAACCAGATCGAGATGGTGCTGATGAACCTGGCGGTGAATGCCCGCGATGCCATGCCGCTCGGCGGCAGGCTGAAGATTGCCACGAGATTGATCGGACTCGAGCCAGGGGATCCCCTAGTGCACAGCGGGCTCGTGCCAGGGCGCTACCTGCTCCTGACCGTGAGCGATACAGGAATCGGCATGGATGCGGCCACCTGCGCGCGCGCCTTCGAGCCGTTCTTCACCACCAAGGAACGGGGCCATGGCACGGGGCTGGGCCTGGCGACCGCCTTCGGTGTGGTCAAGCAGAGCGGCGGCTGCATCAGCGTGGACAGCGTCCTGGGCAAGGGCACCTCGTTCCTGATCTACCTGCCCCTGGCGGGCTCGCTGGCCCCGGTCGACAAGGCGGACACGCTCGTGGCGGAACAGCGGGGCAGCGAGACCATCCTCGTGGTCGAGGACGAGGACGGACTCAGGGAACTGATCGGCGAGTATCTCGAAGCCCAGGGCTACCAGGTCCTGAGCGCAGGTACTGCGGAGGCTGCCCTCGACCTCCAACGCAAGTATAGCGGCAGGATCCATCTCCTGCTGACCGACATCATCCTGCCCGGCATGGGCGGGGTCATGCTGTCGCAGGAATTGGTCGCCGCTCGTCCCGGCATCTGCGTCCTCTACATGTCCGGTTACACCGATGATGCGATCATGCGCCAGGGGACGCCCGTCCTCGGAGCGGCCATGCTGGCGAAGCCGTTCCGTCCCAACCTCCTGTTCAGCCGGATCCGAGAGGCGCTATCCAGTGCCCGGCCGCCGGCGGCCCACTGACCTATGCAGCGTCAAGACAGATTCGCTGAAACGGTGCCTCGTATCGCGACTCCCGCTGGCCAACCCCCGGCGAGATCAGCGGGATCATGAGCCGCCCCATCCGCATCCTGCTGATCGAAGACCGGCTGGAAGATGTCGAGCTGGTGACAAACGAGCTGCGGGCCGGAGGCTTCGAACCGCTCGTGGCCCGGGTCGAGACCGCGGAGGAGATGCAAGCGGCGCTCATCCAGGGCGGTTGGGATGTCATCCTCTCGGACTACACGCTGCCCACGTTCAGCGCTCCCGCGGCGCTGGCAGTGCTGCAGGAATGCCATCTCGACCTGCCCTTTTTGGTGCTCACCGGGACCATCGGCGAGGACCGGGCTGCCGAGGTGATGCGGGCCGGCGCCCAGGATTTCATCTTGAAGGACCAGCTTGGACGCCTCGTACCCGCAATCGATCGGGCCATGAACGATGCACGGGCCCGCGCTGATCGCCGTCAGGCGATGGCCGCGCTACACCTTAGCAACCAGGAGCTGCTGACCCTGGTCGGCGAATCGCCATTGGCGATCAGCACCCTGGACGGCTCCGGCTTGGTGCAGCGCTGGAACCGGGCAGCCGAGCGGCTGTACGGTTGGACGGCTGGCGAAACGATCGGCCGGCCCATGCCGATCCACGGCGATGGGGCCATGGTCAGGTTTGCCGCCATGCGGGCCCAGGTGCGGGCAGGGGAGTCGCTCACCGCCGTAGAGTTGCAGATGCAGCGCAAGGACCGCTCAATGATCGAGGTCGCACTGTCGATGGCGCCGCTGCCCGGTGGCGGATCAGAGCCCGGCCTCCTGATCTTCGCCTGCAGCATCAATGAGCGGAAGCATCTCGAATCTCTGCTGTATAAGTCGCAGAAGCTCGAATCCATAGGGCATCTCGCTTCGGGCATCGCCCATGAGATCAATACGCCGATCCAATTCATCGGCGACAACGCGAACTTCCTCACCGACGCCTTCGCCAGCCTCAGCCACGTGCTTGCACTGACCCTTGCGACGAAGGTCCACGCCCCCGAGGCCGAGCGGGCGAGCATCGCTCTGGCCGAAAAGGAGGCAGATCTCGCCTGGTTGCTCGACGAGATGCCCAAATCGCTGGAGCAGTTGCACGAAGGCGTCAAGCGGGTGGTGCAGATTGTCAAGGCGATGAAGGAATTCGCCCATCCCGGGGCGGAAAGCCCGACCCCGACCGACCTCAACCACGCCATCGAGAGCACGCTGACGGTCTCGCGCAGCGTGTGGAAATACACCGCCGATGTCATCACCGAGCTTTCCCCCGACCTGCCCCTGATCCCAGTGGTGCTCGGTGGATTCAATCAGGTCATGCTCAACCTGATCGTCAATGCGGCGCACGCCATCGAGGACACTCTAGGCGCCCATGATGTCAGGAAGGGGACGATCACCATCCGCACCCGTATGCAGGGGGAGGAAGCGATGATCGAGGTCTCGGACACCGGCTGCGGCATGACCGCGGAGGTCCGTCAGCATCTCTTTGAGCCATTCTTCACCACCAAGAAGCTGGGTCGTGGCACGGGCCAGGGCCTGTCGATCATCCACTCGGAGGTAGTCGTACGTCATGGTGGAACCCTCGAGATCGATAGCGCTCCCGGGAAGGGTACCACTTTCCGCATCCTGTTACCGATGAAGCCCCGATCAGGAGCGATCGCTCCAGGACAGGTCTGAGGCCCATCATGCGCACCTCCGTTCCCATTGCCCATCCGCGCCTGCTGTTCGTCGATGACAACGACATGCAGTTGGACGCCTCGCGTCGCGCCTTGCGGCGCGCGCACAAGAGCTGGGAGGTGCAGACTCTGTCGAATCCGTTCGCCGCCATCGAACTCATCGCCAAGATGCCGTTCGACATCGTGACCTCCGACCTGTGGATGCCGGGAATGAACGGCGTCGATTTCCTGACCGCGGTTGCGGGGTCGCAACCGGGTGCGGTCCGCATCCTGCTGACCGGCGGATCCGGACCGGATCCGGCCGTCATGCCCGATGGCGTGTTCCACTACCGGTTGGACAAGCCATGCGATGCAAGGCTGCTGATTGAGACCATCGAGCGCGCCTTGAAAGCGTCACGGCCAGATCTTCACCCCCAGGCAAACGCAGAGCGCCGCCCGGAATAGGGGTATTCCCGCACCATAACCATAGAAGGTCGCGGATTCCACGTCATTTGCGCATTGCATGGCCGATGAGCCATTGCTTGGGACAAGATGGAACTGTTCCATGGGAGCTGTGCATCAGCCGGTGCGGGAACGGCTTGGTCAGCAGCCTGAGCCCGACGTGGTGCCGGTCGCGGGATCCCGGCCGTTCACCTGTAGCTGTCAGAGCTCAACGTAGAGGAGCACTTCTGTGCTTCGGGACGATTCGCACGGGCGTGGTAACAGAGGCAAAGAACAAATAGTTTCATCGGACGCCAAAAAACCACATCATACACGATGTCCAGGGAATGACCCGCATGGCAGGCTCATCGGGCCGAGTGGTTCGGCGCTAGGAGTCGAGCGTGGTCCTTCTTCCTCGGAACGAGCCTGTCTGGATGCCTTCGCGCTCCACGCCTACCGCAGCCAGGACGCCGGGGCACCTGCGGTGGAGGCCGTCGGCAGCACGCGGCAGGTCGTCCGTCCGCTGGCGCTCGCCCCCTGAGAGGCTCGCGGTGCGCACGGCTCCCGGCGCCGTGGTCGCCTGCCGTGCCGCCGCGCTCGGCACCTTCGCCACCGGGCGCAGTCCCGACGGCCTGGCCCGGGTCGCGTTCCGCGTCGGCCAGGACGGCGGGGACTACCAGGTCATGGCCGTCAGTCCCGCGTGCAGCGGCGTCGCCCTCGTTCAGATCCATGTGGAGTAACTCATGCGTCCGTTCAACCTCCTGACCATCTTCGCCAGCCTCGTCCTGGGCTACGGCGCCAATGCCGTCGAGGCCGCCGCGCCGGCGGTCCCCGACGCATCGGCGCGCCCGGCGCCGGATGACCGCAGCATGGAACCCCGTCCGGTGCGCCGGCAGCCGCCCTCCGTGATCAACGCCGTATTCACCGCCCCGGCTGGGCAGAGTCCGCTCGCCACCGCGGTACAGCGAGCGAAACGTGCGGTGGATGGCGATCTCGACGCCTTCACGCTGCACGCGTACCGCAGCCAGGACGCCGATGCGCCGGCGGTGGAGGCCGTCGGCAGCACGCAGCAGTCGGCGCCGTCGCTGGGGCTCGCCCCGGAACTGCTGGCGGTGCGCACGGCTCCAGGGGCGCTGGTTGCCTTCCGTGCCGCCGCGCTGGGCACCTTCGCCAATGGGTGCAACGGCATCATCGTCGTCGCTGATTCCGACGGTCTGGCCCGGGTCGCGTTCCGCGCCGGCCAGGACGGCGGGGACTACCAGGTCATGGCCGTCAGTCCCGCGCGCAGCGGTGTCGCCCTCTTCCAGATCCACGTGGAGTAGCCCATGCGTCCGTCCCGTCTCCAGTTCGTCCTCGCCAGCCTCGTCCTGGGCCACGTCGTGGCGAACGCGGCCGATGTCGTGCCGCTGTCGGCCGCACCGGACGTGGTGCCGATCATATCGTCAGGCATGACGATCAATCCCACTGACGACGACTTAGCCTGCGCCAATGGCAGCATTCGGACACCGGCCCGGCTGACTCCGAAGAACCCGCCACCACCGTATCCGGTGCCGGAGGATGATCAGGGCGGCCAGCTGTCCGGCACAGGGGATGCGGGTAGTCACTGCACCACCTGTCCTCCGGATGCCTCCAGTACCAGCAGTTGTACCGACACCACCTCGTACGCGACCCCGGTCGTGGCGCTCACCGGTACCGATGGCGGCACCAACCAGACCTGCCATCCCGGCCTCCACATCGCGGCAGAGGATGTCTGCGGCGTCGGGATGCCTGGCGGGGGCTGCGGCAGTTGCGGCGGTCAGGAGTTGCCGTCCCTGTACGCCAGTCCGACGCGTGGCATGCCGGATTTCGTCCGCCTGCTGTGGAGCAAGGACGAGGGTCTGCTGCCGCTGGGCGACCAGACGCACGGCTGGCAGTTGCCGCTGCAATCCAGTTGGAATGCGACGACGCAGTCCCGGACGCTGACGGTGTGGCCGCCGAACCAGGGTCTGTCGCTGTCGTGGAGCACCCAGGACCTGGTGACGTTCACGCGCCTGCCGCATCGGGGACGGATCACCGAGGGCGCGATCTGGCGCGATGGTGCGGATCTGGTGGTGCGCGACGATAACGGCCGCCGGTATGTCTATACCTTGCCGCCCGATGCGACGGCCGCGAATCTGGCGACGCAGCAGCCGACCCGTATCGAGATGGTCACCGGCGCGTCCTACCAGTACAGTTACGTCAACGGGCGCCTGGCAGCGCTCGACGGTCCGATCGGTGGTCTGCAGTTCTCCTGGACGCAGGTCGCTGGCGCGTGGGTGATCAGTTCGGTCACCGGCGTCGATGGCCGCGTCACGACCTACGGGTACGTGGTCGTCTCGGGCAGGCCGACGCTGAACACCGTGACGCATGCGGATGGCACGGTCGATCAGTATAGCTACGACCGCAGCCAGACCTGGTCGCAGCCCTACTACAGCACCCCGGCGACCACCGCCCTGCGGGTGCAGAACCGCTACACGGGCCTGGGCCGCTGGCGCGACGCCACCTATTACATCGAACCCCGCCTCGGTCGGTTGCGTCTGGCCGAGGACGCCATCGGTCGCGACCTCTACTACCGCGTCGCCACGGGTCTGGATGGGGGATTGATGTGGCGGCAGTTCGTCGAGCAGGACGGCCGCGAGGTCCGCACCTGGTTCGACGGCAACGCCAATCTGGTGCGTCGCGAGGACCTCAGCACCGGCAGCGAGGATCGCATGCTCTATAATGCCGCCCGGCAGGTGATCCGCCGTGGAGACAGTCTGGGCCGCATGTGGTCCTACAACCGGCTGTCGCAGAGCTTCCGCGTCGCCGGCACGACCTTCCCCGATGGCAGCCACGAGAGCCGCACCTTCCAAGCCGGCACCGGCATGACGCTGACGCGGACCGACGAACTCGACCGTACCACCACGTGGGAGCGCGATGCACGCGGTCTGCCGACCAAAGTCATCCATCCGGACGGCACGCCGGCCACCGACGCCGACAATCCCTACGAGTTGTTCACCTGGAACGACATCGGCCAGATCCTCACCTCCACGGATGAACTGGGGCGCACCACCCGCTGGTACTACGCCCTCGACGGGCAGCCGGCCAGCGGACAGAGCAACCCGGCGGCGTTCGGCTTCCCGGTCAAGGTCGACAAGCCCGGGGATGCAACCGGCACGGTGGTGACGTGGCAGTGGACGTGGGATGCGGTGCGCAAGGATCTCATCCGCATCACCGACCCCAAGGGCATCACCATCGATATGGTCTACGATGCGGCCCATCGCGTGCTCAGCCAGACCTACGCCGGCAATCCGCTCGACTACGAGGCGTGGACCTACGGCACCGGGCGCGATGCCGGCCTGCTGATCGCCAGCCGTGACCGCAACGGCCGCGTGACGACGATGGCCTACGACGACTGCGGCCTGGAGGTCCTGCGCACCAACCCCGACCAGACCACCGTTGCCACCACCTATGACGGGCGTGGCCGGGTCGCCAGCCGCACCGTCGCAGGTGAGTTGACCGAGTACGGCTACGACAATGCCGGTCGTCAGACGACCACGATCCGCCATCCGCGCAGCGGCGTCGCGCTGACCAGCCAGCGGATCTTCGATGGCCTCGATCGCGTGGTGGGCGAGCAGGACGCGTTCGGCCGCACGGCGTGGACGGTCTACGACGTCCGCGACCGCGCGAAGCGGGTGGTGCGCGATCTGGTGCCGGAGGGAGCCGGCGTTGCCGCCGCGACCGCGGCCTGGATCTCGACCATCGTGCCGCAGGTGCCGTGGTACGGCCAGAACATCGGGGCGGTGACCGGGGGCAGCGACGCGATCAGCGGCAGTACCGGCACGCTGAGCGTCAGCGGCGGTGATATCTGGG
>JALHRW010000073.1 GCA_022841245.1 Planctomycetota bacterium | reverse complement strand
CCGCGGCCCGGGGGCGGGGGGGGGGGGGGGGGGCTGGGGGGGGGGGGGGGGGGGCGGGGGGGGGCCCCGGGGGGGGGGGGGGGGGGGGGGGGCCCGGGGCCAGCAACAGCAGCCGGAAGCGGAACGGCCGGCGGCGGCTTGGCGGCTGGCGGCGCGGCTGGCACGGGCGACGCCCCCGGAGCCAGCGCACGCACCCGCGTCAGCACCTCGGTCCAGGTGGCGACACGCGCCGAGCGGCGCTTCTGCAGCATGGCGCCGAGCAGGTCGACCAACGGCGGGCTGACGCCGCCCTTGCGCAGCAGCTCGAGATCGACGTTCTCGGTCACCTGCTTGTACATGATCACGGCCGAGCTCTTGCCGCTGTACAGGGTCTGGCCGAGCAGGGCATGGTAGACGGTCGCGCCGAGGCCGTAGATGTCGGCGCGCTGGTCGACGTCATGTTCGCCGCTGGCCTGCTCGGGGCTCATGTAGTGCGGCGTCCCCAGGGCCAGGCCGGTACCGGTGAGACCGCCATGGGACAAGTCGGCCTCGCCGGCATCGGGGCCGAGGCGGGCCAGGCCGAAGTCGCACAGCTTGGCGTGGAACGGCTCGCTGGATCCCGACGGCGGCGGTCCGAGCAGGATGTTCGCAGGCTTGACGTCGCGGTGCAGCACGCCGTGGTTCCACGCCGCATCGAGCGCCTCGGCCATCTGCCGCAGCAGCACGGCGGCGTGGCCCGGATCGAGCCTGCCCTTCTCCACCAGCCAGGTCTTCAGGCTCGGGCCCTCGACCAGCTCCATCAGGATGTAGCGCGTCCCAAGGCTCTCGCCGGAGCCGAACACCCCGACGATGTTGGGGTGGGACAGGCGCTGCATCGCTCGCGACTCGCGCAGGAAGCGGCGCACGTACTCCTCGCTCTTGGCCAGCTTGCCGGAGAGCAGCTTGACCGCCGCCATGCGCCCGTCGGGATGCCCAGCGCGGAACACGTCGCCCATGCCGCCGCTGCCGAGGCGACCCTGGATGACGAAGCCCTCGACCTCGAGGGCGCGGATCGACGACGAGCTGACCGAGCGGCGCAGATCGCGGGCATCGGCCTCGGCGAGCAGGCCGAGGTCCTGCAGCAGGAAATAGATCCCATGATCGATGCCGCGATCGGCGAGCGACTTCTGCTCGGCCTTGGCGCGTTCGACCTGTTCGGGTGTGACGTAGCCGCGCGAGAGCGCCAGCTGGACGAGACGATCGTCCTCCATTTCCGATCTATACAGCCTGCGGCCGTAGGTGCCAAGGCCGGAGGTCTCCAGGCTTATAGGCTTCGGCCTTCGGGCTTGCGGCCAGCCTGCCGTTGCCGCGCCCCCGGCACCCCCTAGCCTGCCCCGCCATGAGCGACCAGCAGCCTGACGCCGCCAAGCCCGAGACCGCCCAGCCGCCCGCCGAGTGGAAGCCCGAGCCGCGCAAGTGGGGCTGGAAGGATCTCTTCACCGCGCCGATGCTGGCGTTCAAGCCGAAGTGCATGCTGGTCTCGGCCGTCACCCTGGTCGTGCTCGGCCTGTGGGTCCACCTGTTCGGCCGGATCAGCCCCGACCTCGGCGCCTGGTGGTGGCCGGTGTGGAGCGCATTCCTGCTGGTCGGCCTCGCCGTGTTCGGCGTCGGCGCCACCTTGGTCGCCGTGTTCATGAAGGCCGACCTGCTCGATGACGAATTCCTCTCCTTCGGCGAAGCTCTCGGCCAGTTCAAGGGCCGCGCCCTCGCCGCCGTGCTGGTGCCGGCGTTCCTCGCCGTGCTGGTCGCGCTGACCCACGGACTGCTGGTGTGGTTCCCGATGTTCGTCGGCTCGATCCCCTACGCCGGTGGCGCGCTCTACGGCCTGCTCTACCCGCTCGGCTTCTGCGCCGCGATTTTCGGCCTGCTGCTGTTCCTCGCCGTCCTGTTCAGCACCTTCGTCTTCCCCGCCATCGTCGCAGTGCGACGCCACGGCTGGTTCGACAACGTGGTCGACACCATCGAGGCCGTCGGCACGCGCCCGCACATCCTGGTCGCCAGCCTGCTCCTGACTGTCGTCTTCATGCTCTTCGCCTTCGGCATCAGCTCGGTGGCGGGCGGCTACCTGCGCTTTGTCGCGGACCAGCAGCCGACCTGGGGCGCCGAGAGCGGCCGCACCGATCCCAGCCGGGTCGAGGACCGCGCCCAGGAGATCTCCCTGCGCGGCCTCAGCTACGCCATCAACCCGGTCGATGTCATCGGTCAGACCATCAGCCAACTCGGCGGACTCCGTCCTATCGTTCTCGTACGGCCCGAAGCCGGCTTCTGGGGCATGCGCCAGGAGACCGACGGCTTCTACAAGTGGGGCTCCGGCCTGATCGGCGGCTTCTGGCAGACCCTGATCGGCGCGCTCATCCTCGGCTACTGCCTCAACCTGTTCATCGGCGGCGGCATGCTGACCTACCTGCTGGTCCGCGAGGACGACTACTGGGATGACGAGGACCTCGAAGACCTCGACAAGCTGGCCAAGGAGCTGGAGGAGGAGGCCAAGCGCGAAGAGGCTGGCCAGCCCGAGCCTGCTGCTGCGCCCGCCGCTGCTGCCCCTGCCCCTGTCGCCGAGGCGAAGCCCGCCCCGGTTGGCGACGGCACCCTGCCGACGCAGATCATCCCGCCGAAAGGCTGAGCCCCAAGGCAGCCGCACGGGAGTGCGGCGCTCCCAGGTCGATCGTCCGGAGCGCGTGTACCGCTATGGCGGCGCAGGCGTAAGCCGAGCACGCCTCCACGACCGTCGTACGCGCAGAACGCGAGCGCGTGAAGCGCGAGCGGGGGCTCCGGGACGCGGCCAGCAGTCCCGTCGGGGGTCGCGGGGGGCGCCCCGCGTCGGGGGTCCTAGGGGGTCGAGACCCCCTAGACGCAAACGTGTTTCAGGCGCAAACCAGGCCCAATGGCCAGTTAAAACTTATGGCCGTAAAACAGCGAGCCGCCGAAACCATACCACCAGAAGCGAACTTCGCTGCGAATGTCCCCGGCCGTGCCAGAGGTCTCGAAAATGGTCTGGGCGTAGCCGGTGCGGTAGTCGAGCGCGGCGCCGAGGTGCCAGGCCTGAGTGGGGGCCGGGTGCCAGATCAGCGCATTGCGGATGCCGGCTTCGATCTGTCCACCGCCGCTCACCCGGATCTCCGGAGCAGGGATCGACATGTCGATGAGGTCGAGCTCCGTCCACATCATGCCAGCATTGACGAAAGGTTCGAACTCATAGCGGAGGCGGCTGCCAAGATACCAGCCATAGCCCATGCCGAAGTGCACAGTCAGCGAGGTGAGGCTCAGCGGCACCGATTCGGCGCCAAGGCCGTAGAGGATCTTGTAATCGCGACGGGTGTACTCGAAGCCGAGGGTCGAGAACCACCCTTCATTGCCGGCTTCATAGTCACCCAGCACCCACATCAGGCCGATTTGCGGCGACAGCGCTGGATCGCTGATGGTCCTGTCGGTTTCGACCGAGGCCGGTCCCGGATAGGCATTGCCATTGATCGAGGTCTTGAGCTGCACCCGGTCGATCGCCGGTGAGACGCCGAGATGCAGGCGCCATTCGTCGAACTCGCCCGCTCCGTGGCTGCCGTAGATGCCCTCGTGGATGTCGCGGCCGGCGGCGGTCTCCTCGTAGGAGTACGTCATGGTCACGTCGTCGACCTCGGCGGCGGCGAGTCCGGCAGCGCAGGCGAGCAGCGAGGCGACGACACGACGGATTGGCATGGCGGTCCGGGCAGGCTAGGCAGCGGCCAGGGTGGGATAGGCGGGGGCGTTGCGCCGCGTCCACCCCTGTACCACTCACCATTTTGCTTGAGGGGCCAGCCCCTCAGGCTCCCCGCCAGGGTGAGCGAGGGCATCGGCGAAGCCGACGCGACTCCCCAGGCGGGGAGTCGGCGCCGAGCGAAGCGAGCGGCTTGTCCGCGAGCCGGGGGCGAAGCCCTTCGCCCCGGACCCCGCTCGACACGCCGCGCATACGCGCGTCGATTCGCTAATCGGCGTCGTCCGTTCCAGTCTCGCTGCGGGCTCGCGACATCTACCACACGGAGACGCTCCAACCGTCCGTCGCTCGGCGGACGCCGGGAGCGTCGACGTCCACGTCGACGGAACGACGCTGATGCTAGCGGATGGCGCGGATGGCCGCAGCGATCCTGGAGAACACCTCGGGGATCTGCGCCTCGGTCAAACAGCTGAACGCCACGCGCAGCTCGGTCTGGCCGAGGGCGATGGTGCCGACGCCGTGCTTGGCCAGCAGCTCCTGGCGCACCGCCTCGGCGGTCGGGCCCTTGACCCGCAGGCACATGAAGTAGCCGGAGTTGAACGGATAGACGTCCCAGCAGTCGGCGTACTCGGGCTTACGGCAGTTGGTCGCGGTGACCGCGGCGCGGCTCTTGAGGATCGCCACCTTCTGCGCCTGCTGGGCACGGAAGCCGGGATCCTGCAAGGCCTTGAGCACGATCGACTGGCCCGGCATCGAGACGTTGCTGATGTAGGCACGGACGATGCCGCCGGTCTTCTGCTCGAGCGCGTCGTAGAGCGCCTTGGTCCCGCCGGCGATGCCGTAGGTGACGAAGCCGACGCGCAGACCCCAGACGAACTCCTCCTTGGTCGCACCGTCGACCTTGATCGCCAGGAGGTTGGGGTGCGCCTGCGCCAGCCGACCGAACAGCGACTCGCTCTCGGCGGCGGGATCGAAGAACATGCCGTAGTAGGCGTCATCGCACACCACCACCAGCTTCGAACCGGCGGCCGCAGCGGCGGTCAGCGCACTGACGATCGCGCCGGCCTCCGACTTGGTCGGGGTGTAGCCCGAGGGGTTGTTGGGGAAGTTCAGCGCCACCACCAGCTTCTTGCCTTTGCGCTCGGCCAGGGCCTGGCTGAAGGCGGTGATGTTGAAGCCGCTCAGCTTGCTGTCGAAGAACGGGTAGGTGCTGATGCGCGCGCCGAGGCGCGTCTCCCACGACAGGTTGTAGTTCTCCCACATCAGGTCGGAGGACAGGGCCTCGTCGCCCGGATCGAGGAACAGGTCGCCGACCAGCGACAGGCCATGGGTCAGGGCGTTGGTCACCACCGGCAGGCTGGTCGGGTGGCTCCCCAGGCTGGGGGTCTCCTGACGCTGCTTGGCCGCCCAGGCGGCACGCAGGTCGGGCTTGCCGAAGCTCGGCGCGTAATCGTAGATCTCGGCCGGCTTGAGGTTGTTGTAGAACTGGTGGATGCAGGCGAGGTGCATCGGCGCCCCGTCTTCGGTGGCGATGCCGACCGTGGCGTTGGCGAAGTTCGCCTTCTGCTTGGCCTCCGCGCCCTGGGCGAGGATGCCCTTGGCAGGGAAGAACATGCGCTTGCCGCGCTCCGACAGCAGCTCGAGGACGACGGGGGCGTCCTTGGCGATGGCGGCGTTGGCGGCTTCGGCGAGGGGATGGAGGGCGAGGGCCATGTGGTACTCCCGGGAGGGCGGGGCGGACGATGCTGGTTGCCGGCCGCGAGACAAGTGCAGCCTAGGGGCATGGTCCGCCTCCTGCCCGCCCTCGCCCTCGCCCTCTGCCTGACCGGCTGCGGCAACGCCGCCCGCACCACCCCCCTGAGCAAGGAGCAGGCCATCTCCCGCACCGAGGTGCTGGAGATGAAGGTGGTCAAGGTCTGGGATGTGGTGACCGACGCCCTCGACCACGACCGCGATCCCTCGGTCAGCCACATCATCGAGGTCGACGTCCTGTCCGGCTCGATGGCCGGCAAACCGCTCGCCCTGCCCTTCGACAAGTGGAACGTCGGCGGAGCGCCACCGGTCGAAGGCACGACCGTGGTCGCAGCCCCGGCGGATTGGGTGAAGTTGTCGCGGAATTCCCGCGGTTCGGCCTTCGGTTCGCCTTAGGTTGTAAGCCAGCGGCCAGCGCCCAGCGGCCAGCGCCCAGCGGCCAGCGCCCAGCGGGTACCGCCTCTTCCCCCTCCTGGTCGCTGCCGTACTTTCCCGCCCCTCGCGAGCCCCGCCATGCCCCTCGATCTGCCCAAGGCCTACGACGCCACCGCCGTCGAACCCGATGTCTACCAGCGCTGGGAGACCCGCGGCTGCTTCAAGGCCGGCGCCGGCAGGCGCGCGGGCAAGCCGAGCTACGTCATCGCCATCCCGCCGCCGAACGTCACCGGCGTGCTGCACATGGGGCACGCGCTCAACAACACGCTGCAGGACACCCTGATCCGCTGGCGGCGCATGCAGGGCCTCGACACCCTGTGGCAGCCCGGCACCGACCACGCCGGCATCGCCACCGAAAGCGTCGTCGCCAAGCTGATCCAGGACAGCCAGGCCTTCATCGACGAGCTCGCCGCCGCCGGCATCGCCGCCGAGAATCCGCCTGACGCGGCGACCAAGACCGCCACCGGCTACACCCGCGACCGCTTCGGCCGCACCGCCTTCCTCAAGGCGATCTGGTACTTCAAGGAACGCAGCGGCGGCAAGATCGTGCAACAGCTGCGCAAGCTCGGCGCGTCGTGCGACTGGTCGCGCGAGCGCTTCACCATGGACGAGGGCCTGTCGCGCGCCGTGCGCGTGATGTTCAAGCGCCTGTTCGACGCGGGACTCATCTACCGCGGTACGCGCATGGTGAACTGGTGCCCGGTGCAGAAGACCGCGCTGGCCGACGACGAGGTCGAGCACGTCGAGAAGAACGGCCACCTGTGGAAGCTGCGCTACGACCTGGAAGACGGCTCCGGGCACATCGTCGTGGAGACGACGCGTCCCGAGACCTTCTTCGGCGACACCGCGGTGGCGGTCAATCCCGAGGACGAACGCTACAAGCACCTCATCGGCAAGCGCGTGCGCCTGCCGATCATCGGCCGCCTCATCCCCATCGTCGGCGACGAGCACGCCGATCCGACCAAGGGCTCCGGCGCGGTGAAGATCACCCCCGCCCACGACCCCAACGACTACGAGGTCGGCAAGCGCCACAACCTGCCGCTCATCCAGGTCATCGGCTTCGACGGCACCATGACCAAGGAGGCCGCGCATTTCGCCGGCCAGGACCGCTTCGCCTGCCGCAAGGCGGTGTGCGCCGAACTGGAGGCCTCGGGCGTGCTGCTGGGCTCGACCCAGATCATGCACAGCGTCGGCCACAGCTACCGCTCGAACGCCCCGATCGAGGCGATGGTCACCGAGCAGTGGTTCGTGAAGATGGCGCCGCTCGCCGAGCGCGCGCTCACGGAGACGGTCGACGGCCGCGTCGCCTTCCACCCCGAGCGCTGGGCCAAGGTCTACGGCCAGTGGCTGACCGACGTGCGCGACTGGTGCATCTCGCGCCAGATCTGGTGGGGGCACCGCATCCCGGCGTGGACCTGCGCCGCCTGCGGCAAGCACACCGTGGCGATCGAGGATGCGCAGAGCTGCCAGCACTGCGGTTCGCAGGACATCGCCCAGGACAAGGACGTCCTCGACACCTGGTTCTCCTCGGCGCTGTGGCCGTACAGCACCCTGGGCTGGCCGGAGCAGACGCCCGAGATGGCCCGCTACTTCCCCACCAGCACGCTGGTGACCGATCGCGGCATCATCTTCTTCTGGGTCGCGCGCATGGTCATGACCAGCATGTTCGTCAACGACGTGCGGCCGTTCAACGACGTCTACATCCACGGCACCGTGCTCGACGAGCGCGGCGACAAGATGTCGAAGTCGAAGGGCAACGGCATCGATCCCCTGGTGATGATCAGCGGCGGCACGCAGAAGTACCTGGGCAAGGAGTTCACCTGCCCCGGCTACGGCGCCGACGCGATGCGCTACACCCTGCTCGACATGACCACCGAGGGCCAGGACCTGAAGCTCTCGCCAGGCAAGTTCGAGACCGGGCGCAACTTCGCCAACAAGGTGTGGAACGCAGGCCGCTTCCTGCTGATGAACCTCAGCGAGCGTCCGCTGGCCGCCCCGCCGACCGACGCCCAGGCCAAGGCAGCCGCCATCGGCTTTCCCGAGGTCTGGCTGCTCGACCGGCTGCAGGGCGCGATCGACGAGTGCACCGGCGCGCTGGAACGCTTCCGCTACAACGACTACGCCAACGGCGCCTACCGCTTCTTCCGCGACGACCTGTGCGACTGGTACGTCGAGTGGGCCAAGCGCCGCTTCAAGGCCGGCGGAGCCGAGGCGGCTGCCGCCGCCACCGTGCTGGCCTACGCCTTCGAGCGCGTGCTGCGCCTGCTCCACCCGGGCATGCCGTTCCTCACCGAGCACCTGTGGCAACACCTGCAGGCCCAGACCGGTGGCAAGGAATGGTCAGCATTCCTCATGCTGCAGGCCTGGCCGGAAGCGGTCGCCAGCCTACGCAGCGCCGGTGCGGGCGAGCGCATGGCCCGCCTGCAGGCCACCGTCACCGCGGTCCGCAACGTCCGCAACCTCGTCGGCCTAGCTGATGGCGTGGCGGTGGCTGCGGTGATCGACGGCCCGGCCGAACTGCAGGCCGACGCCGAGTTCCTCACCGACCGCGGCAACCTGTCGACGCTGTCGATCAGCGCCGGCGCGGCCAAGCCGCCGCAGTCGGTCACCACCGTGGTCGGCGCGCTGAAGGTCCACATCCCGCTCTCGGGATTGGTCGACCTGGCCAAGCTGAAGTCGCAGCTGGAGAAGCGCGGTCAGACCCTGGTGAAGTCGATCGGCGGCAAGGAAGGCCGCCTGGGCAACGCCGACTACATCGCCCGCGCCCCGGCCGAGCAGGTCGCCGAGACCAAGGCGATGCTGGAGAAGGAACGCGCCGAGCTGGCCAACATCACCGAGACGCTGGCGACGCTCTAGACCTGGGAGGGTCGAGCACCAGCTCGACCTAGGGGCAATGAATCAAACCCGCGGCGGCACGATCGTCAGCAGGTAATTCTCCAGCTCCTTGATGCCCTGGCCGGAGACGCCGCTGATGCAGCGCACGTCGCAGCCGAGCAGGGCGGCGACCGCGGTCGCGATCTCGGGCAGTTCCAGGCGGGTATCGAGCTTGTTGAGCACGACCAGCTGCTTGCGCACCGCGAGTTCCGGCGAGAAGCGCGCCAGCTCGGCGTTGAGCACGCGCACGCGCTCGGCCAGCGCCTCGGCGTCGCCGTCGGAACCGTCGACCAGGTGCAGCAGCAGGGCGCAGCGCTCCACGTGGCGCAGGAACTGGTGACCGAGGCCCTTGCCGTCGGCGGCGCCCTCGATCAGGCCGGGGATGTCGGCTAGGACCAGGGTGCGGTCGGGACGCTCGATCACGCCGAGCTGCGGCTCCAGCGTGGTGAAGGGATAGGCCGCGATCTTCGGCCGCGCCATCGACAGGCGCGACAGCAGGGTGCTCTTGCCGGCGTTGGGGAAGCCGACGATGCCGACATCGGCGATCAGCTTCAGCTCCAGCTTGAGGTGCAGCTCCTGACCCACCTCGCCGGGCGTGAACTGGCGCGGCGTCTGGTTGATCGAGCTCTTGAAGTGGACGTTGCCCTTGCCGCCGCGGCCGCCGGCCACGATGACCACGCGCTGCCCGGCCTCGGTCAGGTCGGCGATGATCTCCTGCGTCTCGACGATGCGCACGATGGTGCCGCACGGGACTTCGACGATGAGGTCTTCACCTGACTTGCCGAAGCAGTTGCTGCCCATGCCCTTGACCCCGTCGTCAGCGCGCCAGCGCGGCCGGCGCACCAGGTGCCCGAGGGTGTTCATGTGCGGATTGGCGACCATGACGACGTCGCCGCCACGCCCGCCATCGCCGCCGTCGGGGCCGCCCTCAGGACGGAACTTCTCACGGATGAAGGTCACCGCACCATCGCCACCGTTACCGGAGCGGACCTTGATTTCGACTTCGTCCTTCAGCATGCGCGGGAGTCTCCGGTGGAATCCCGGAACACCAGGGCTTCCGTGCGCCGGACGGACGGGAAGCTCCGCCCATGTCCAACCGCCTCGCCGCCTGCTCCAGCCCGTACCTGCGCCAGCATGCGGACAATCCCGTCGCGTGGTGGCCGTGGTGCCCCGAGGCCTTCGCCGAGGCGCGCCGCCGCGACGTGCCGGTGCTGGTCTCGATCGGCTACTCGACCTGCCACTGGTGCCACGTCATGGCCCACGAGTCGTTCGAGCACCCCGCCACCGCTGCGCTGATGAACGAGCGCATGGTCTGCATCAAGGTCGACCGCGAGGAGCACCCCGAGGTCGACGCCATCTACATGGACGCTGTGCAGGCCCTGACCGGTCGCGGCGGCTGGCCGCTGAACGCCTTCACCGACCACGACGGCCAGCCATTCTACGCCCTCACCTACCTGCCGCGTGATCGCTGGTGCTCGACCGTCAGCCAGCTCGTCGGGGTGTGGGCCGGCGACCGCGCCAAGGTCCGCAACGCCTGCGGCGATCTCGCCGGGCACCTGCGCAGCGAGGACGCCAGCAGCGCCGGAGCGCTCGACCCCGCGATCTGGGACACGCTCGACCAGCAGCTGCTGCAGGCCTTCGATCCCGACCATCCCGGCTTCGGTTGGGGCGGCCAGACCGCGCCCAAGTTCCCGCCCAGCCAGATGCTGCACCTGCTGCTCGACGGCGGCGAGGACCACCTCTCGCTCGCCCTCGCCATCCTCACCGCGTTGCAGGACGGCGGCATCCACGACCGCGTCGGCGGCGGCTTCCACCGCTACTCGGTCGACCGCGAGTGGCGCGTACCGCACTTCGAGAAGATGCTCTACGACAACGCCCAGCTGATGGGCGCCTTCGCCCGCGCCCATCAGCGCACCGGTCGCGCCGACTTCCTCGCCACCGCGATCAATGCCGCCGACTACCTGCTACGCGATCTGCGCGTCTACGACGCCGGGCGGTTCCTCGGCTACGCAGCAGCCGAGGACGCCGACGATCCGGGTGGCGAGGGTTCGTTCTACGCCTGGAGCCCGGCGCAACTCGCCGCCGCCCTCGGCGCCGAGCGTGGCGCCGCCTTCGCCGCCGCCTGGGACATCACTGCCGGCGAGGCCGATCTCGGCCATTCCGGCCACCCCGAGCCGGTTGCCAGCCACATCCCCCATCCGCGCGGCACGGGCGCCGACCTCACCACGCTGCGCGCCGGCTGGGAAGACCAGCTGCCGGTGCTGCGCGCGGCCCGCGGTCCACGACCCCGTCCGGGTCGCGACGACAAGGTGCTGACCGATCAGAACGGCCTCGCCCTGGAGGGTTTCGCCTGGGTCGCGCGCGCCTCCGGCGAAGCCCGCCACGTCGCAGCCGTGCGCGAACTGGCCGAGGTGCTCGCCGCCCGACACACCAGCGACGGCCTGCTCCGCCTGCCGGGCCGGCCGGCCGTGGTCACCGACTACGGCGCCCTGGCCTGCGGCCTGCTCGCCGCCTTCGACCTGCTTGGCGACCCGACACTGGTCGACCGCGCCGCCGGCGTGATCGACGAAGCGGTGGCTCGTCTGGGCGCCGACGATGGCGGCTTCCATGTCGCCCCGGCCGGCCGCGCCGACCTGCTGCGCCGCGGCCGCGAGCACCTCGACAATGCCTGGCCGGCCGGTCAGGCCCAGCTGGCGGTTGCTGCCGCTCGACTGGCCCTGATCACCGGTGCCGAGCGCTGGCGCGGGATCGCCGAGGGCGCCATCCGCGCCGCCGCCACCCAGGTCGGCCGGGCCCCGGCCAACGGCGCCACCACCCTGCTCGCCCAGCGTCTGCTGCAGGACGGTGCCACCGCCGTCGTGGTCGGCGATGACGTTGCGCTGCTGCGCGCAGCGCGTTCCGGTTGGAGCGCCGCCCTCGCCATCGTCCCGCGCTGCGAACGGCCGTGGACCACGTTCGACGGCCGACGCGATCTCACCGAGCCTCAAGTCCTGGTCTGCCGCGGCACGACCTGCCTGCTGCCGGCGCGGACACCAGGCGAGGTCGCCGAACGTCTGACGCAGGGACGCTGAACGGAAGCGATTCCTGTCACAAGCCGCAACGTTGATCCATGGATTGCGAGCACCCAGGAGACGGTGCTGGCCTGGCTGGAGGGACTGGTGCCCTCACCAATCCACTTCGACGTCGCCGCCGAGGAACTGCCGGCTCTGCGCGGTGTACTGGTGCAGCTCGATGGCGTTGCCGTCGGGATCGCGCAGCCAGGTCTGCCATGAACGGTCGCAGCCGAGCTTCTTCTCGGTGCAGGCCACACCCTTGGCGGCGAGTTCGCGGATCGCCGCGTCGATGTCGGCGGTCTCGAGGCAGAAGTGGGTGATGCCGGAGTTCTGCACCACCACATCCGGCTTCTCGAAGGCTTCGACGAAGTTGTCGCGGCCGGCGCGGAAGTACGCGCCCATGACCTTGCCGCCCTTGGTGAACTGGAAGTGCAGGGGCAGGCCGAGCGCATCGCGGTAGAAGGCGATGGTGCGCTGGATATCGCGGACGTTGAGGCAGACGTGGGCGAGGCGGGTGATCATGCATCCAAGCATGCCCGGCCGGATCGCGGCGCCAGTCCACGGGACCCTCCGCCGATGGACTCGACAGTCGGCTGCTGCAACATGCCAATCCGTCATGCGCCCCGTCAGCCTGTGCCTCATCCTCCTCGGCGCCCTGCTGCTCTCAGGCTGCACCGGGACGATGCTGACGCGCACCAGCAGCCCCATGCCCATGGCCGCCTCCGGTTCCTACGACAGCTTCGGCGGCTACCCATTCCAGGCCGTGGTCGTCGACTACCGGATCGAGGAGCGCAGCGGCAACGCCGGCGACAACTACACCATCTTCGTTTCGCTCGCCATCGACCTGGTGATCGACACGGTGCTGTCGCCCGTCGATCTGGTTGCTTGGGCTTTCGGCTGCCGCAAGCGCGGGATGGTCGAGTAGCGCCGCCCTTAGGTGCCCGGACGGCTGGCTCCGGGATAGGATCCGGACCGTGCTGCGGCGATCAGGGCCCATCGCCGGCTTCCTGGTGCTGGTCGGGCCGCGAGCCGCGAGCCGCCCAGCTCGGGCGCGAGCTCGCCGCGACAGCCAGACGCTGCACTCCGCAGCTGCGCGGTTGAATCCACCGAGGATCCGGCAGCACTGCGTTCAGTGCGCGAATCCGTCCCCATACACCGCCCCGGTCAGGTACGGCGCCCAGTTCTTCTCGAAGAAGATCCGCGCCGGATCCTCCATGCCGCGCAACGGGGTGCGCGTCAGGCTGAACGCCCCGTGCCAGCGCAGGGTCAGCTTCTCGCGCCGGTGCTCGGGTCGCTCCTCGCGGAAGCGCCAGGCCGCGCAGTCGACTGACCTCGCCTCCGGCACCTTCGTGCCGGAGGGGTCGCAATAGGCGCGGGCGCCACGGCTGCCGCCGCCCGACTGCACATAGGCATCGAGCGCGGTGAGCACCGCCTCCGACAGCAGCGCCTGATGGCGCCAGCGGAAAGCCTCGGCCGAGCGCTCCGGCGTCACCGCGATGCCAGACGCCAGCACCCGGCTGCGCAGCCCGACCGCCGCCGCCTTGGCGCCTGCGATCTCGCCGACCGGGCAGATGAAGCCGGCATAGTCGCTCATCCGCGCCTGGATCTCATCGCGCAGGGTGAGCGCTGATGCCTGCCCGCCGCGAGCGATCGCCAGGGCGGCGCGAGCGGCGGCCTGCACCGTCACGAGCGGGACTTCCGGCCGCTGCGGCCGTTGCTGCGCAAGGTGCCGGGCCACCCGCACGCCCATGACCTGGCCGGCGTTGAGCGCCGCGCCACCAGGACGCGTGACGCCATGCGTGCCGGCGACCTCGCCCAGCGCGTAAAGGCCAGGGATGCTGCTGCGGCCCCACGTGTCGACCTCGACGCCGCCATTCATGTGCTGGTTGTTGACGTTGAACGGCAGCGGTTCTCGCGCGATGTCACTGCCGTGCATGCGATACAGCTCGATGGCCAGCGGATTCATCCGGCGCAGGCGTTCGATCGGCGTCGCCAGCAGGGCCTCGTTGTTGGCCAGGTAGCTGCGCGCGTCGTCGTCGAGCTGGTCGAGCGTCCAGCCGGTCGGATTCCTGGTGAAGTCGAGGCAGACGGTGCGGCCGAGGCGCGACTCGTGGTGGATCGCCAGATCGACCAGGCTGGAACCGAAGCCAAGCATGCGGCTGGCGTGGAACGGCCACTGGTAGCCCTTGCGGAAGACATTGCTCGCCGCCTCACGCGGCGTGCGGTACCAGTCCATCAGGAACTCGCGTTCGACGCCGGCCCCGTCGCGACTGAACACCCGCGGCACCACCTGCACGTAGGTGCCCGAGAGATTCCATGGGAATTCCTGGCGGCGCGTGCCGATACCGAACTGGCTCTCGGTCAGGTTGCACACCGCCACGCCGGCCTCGATCGCCATGCCGAGGGAGCCGTAGCAGTGCCGCGGATAGACGCTGTCGCGGTAGAGCTCGCCCGGACCGCCGGTGGCGAGCACGGTGGCGCCAGCCAGCAGCACGCACAGGCCATGCGGATTCGAAGCCGCACCGGCCTCGCGATCGACCGCGATGCAGCCCAGGCAGGCGCCATCGGCGGCGATGATCAGCTGCACCGCTTCGCAGCGGCGGCGGATGGGGATGCCCAGGCGCAGGGCCTCTTCGGCCAGCACCTTGACCATCAGGCGCGAGGTGCGCGGACCGCAGCTGGTGGCGCGACCGACGTCATCGTGGTCGGTCTGATAGCGCAGCACGGCACCGAAGCGGTCGGTGGGCAGGGGCAGCCCGAGATACTGCAGGCCGGCGAAAGCGCCGATCGAACCCACCGCCTCGACGTAGGCCTGATCGAGGTCCATCGCCCCGCCGGCGCCGATGTCGCTCGCCAGTCTGACGAAGTTGTCGCCCCGGTTCGAGGTCCCGGCGGTGTGCAGGGTCTGCTTGTCCGAGCCCGAGCAGGCCGAGGTGCCGCCGAACGGGCTCATCGTGGCGACCGTCACCTCCAACCCGGCGCGGTTCGCCTCGACCGCGGCGCGCAGACCTGCAGCACCGCTGCCGATGATCAGCACCCCGGTGCGCAGGATCGGTAGATGCACGCTATCGATGGTGATCGACTCGCTGATGGCCGGCGACTCCGGCAGAGCGGGCATGTCGACGCGGGTGAGGGCGTCGAGGATGGCCTGTGGGACTTCGATGGGCATGGGGACCTGCTGGTTGCTGGCTGCTGGTCGCTGGTCGCTGGTCGCTGGCTGCTGGTCGCTGGTCGCTGGTCGCTGGTCGCTGGTCGCTGGTCGCTGGTCGCTGGCCGCTGGCCGCTGGCCGCTGGCGCAGCGCTACAACCTGCGCATCTGGAAACCGCCATCGACATCGATGACGGTGCCGCTGCTGAATGGGAAGTCGCCGGCGACCAGCGCCTTCACCGCCAGGCCGACGTCCTCGCCGGTGCCCCAGCGGTTCTGCGGCACCAGGCCCTGGGCGATCAAGGCGTCGTACTTGCCAGTGACGCCGGCAGTCATGTCGGTCTTCATGATGCCCGGACGCACTTCGTAGACCATGATGCCCTCCGGCGCCAGGCGAGCGGCCCACAGCTGGGCCGCCATCGCCACGCCAGCCTTGCTGATGCAGTAGTCGCCACGCATCACCGAGGCCGTGTGCACGCTGATCGAGGTGCAGAACACGATCGAGTGGTAGCGCGAGGCCGGCGCCGGCTTGTGCGTCAGCCAGTGCTTCGCCACCAGCTGGGTGAGGAAGTACGGCCCCTTGGTGTTGATCGCCACCAAGCGGTCGAAGCTCTCTTCGCCAGCCTCGACGATGTCGGCGCGCACGTTGGGCGCGACGCCGGCATTGTTGACCAGGCTGTCGATGCGGCCGAAGGCCGTGAGATGCGCGTCGAGCAGGGCCTGGCGCTGAGCCGCCTGGCTGATGTCGCCCTGCAGCGGGACGAAGCGCTGCGCGGGATCCTTCGCCGCAGCGGCGCACAGCTTGGCGCACTCCTCGGCGGCGGCGGCGTTGCCAGCGTAGTTGATGCCGACGCTCCAGCCGGCCTTGGAGAGTTCGAGCGCAACCCCGCGGCCGAGGCCACGCGAAGCGCCGGTGACCAGGGCGATCGGAATCATTTGGCGCACTCCTTGGCGACCGCGACCGCCTCGGCGGTAAGCTTGGTGATTTCAGCCCAGTTCCCTGCCTGGATCAGCTTGGGAGCCACCATCCAGGTGCCGCCGATGGCGATGACGCCGGGCGTCTTCAGCCAATCGCGCAGGTTGCCGGTCTCGATGCCGCCGGTGGCGACGAAGCGCACGCCGCGGTGCTGGTAGGGCGCGTGCAGCGACTTGACCATGGGGATGCCGCCGGCGGCGACTGCGGGGAAGAACTTCAACGTGGTGCAGCCGATGGCCAGGGCCCGCTCGACATCGCTCGGGGTGCAGACGCCTGGCCAGAAGGGCAGTCCCGCCGCCTGCGCCAGTCTGACGATGTCCGGATTGCATCCCGGAGCGACGGCGAAGCGGGCGCCGGCGGTACGGGCGGCAGCGACCTCTTCCGGCGTGGTCACGGTGCCAGCACCAAGGACGAAGTCCGGGAACTCGCGCGCCACGATGGCGATCGCCTCCTTGGCAGCGGCGGTGCGGAAGGTTATTTCCGCGACCTGCAGCCCGCCTGCGGCGAGGGCTTTGCACAACGGCACGGCGTCGGCGGCCTTCTCCAACACGATCACGGGGACGATGCGGGCGGCAGCGACTGCGGCGAGGATGTCGGTTGGCATGTCCCAGGTCTATCGCCCGGGGCGGACCGGGCAAGATGGATCATATATGATATATGATCGCCTGGCGCTCCGGGTCAGTGCTGCCCGCTGTCCCCGGCCCCCTCCGGTGGCGGCGGCTGGGCGGACGAAGGACCATCCGGCTTCCGCTTCAATTTGGTGATACGGTCGGTGATGACCTCGCGCTCGCATCTGAACACAGACGAGGAGCGCTTGTCCGGTGGTCCAGTCGTCTCCGGCGCCGCCGGAGCCTCGTCGAACGGCGTCACGGCACCGTCGCCAGGCTTGCGCACGGCATGCAAGGCGCGCAAGGCGGCCATCCGAGCGATGGCATCGGTCTTGGGATCAGCTTTGGGTTCGACCTTCGGTTCGGCCGGTCGCGCGTCGCGCTTGAGTCGATCGATGCGGTCGGTGATCGCCTGCTTGTCGCAGCGGAAGATGCCGGTGGGTGGCCGATCGGCTCGCGGCTGCTGCGCCGGGGCAGGCTCCCCTTCCCGGAGGCGAGGCTCGAGCGCCGAAGTCGGCGCAGTCGGGACTGGAGCCTCGCTTGGCGGTTGCGCGCCGCGCAGATGCCGGCTGGTGGTGCGGTAGCGACGGACGCGCTCACGCTCGCGCAGTTCGTGCAAGGCCTGGTCAATGGCGGCGCGGCAACGCTCGGCGATCACGCCAAGCGGCCGTCCGTCGACGCGTTCGATGATCGGCGGGCCACCTGTGACCAGGGCGAGACGCAGAACCGCGGTGCGCAGCGGTCCGCAATCCCGGCCCAGCAGCCGCCAGGCGCGCCACGTCACCGACACCAGAACGCTGGCGTTGGTCGGCTGTTCGACCTCGAGTTCGTCATCCAGGGGTGGCACGTCCGCGACCGTATCCGATGCCTCTGCATCGCAACGGATCGGGTCGGCATGCTTGCCTGTCGCCCTTCCGGCTACCGCCGAACCAAGCTCGCAGTAGCTTTCGCCACCGCACCATGATCGCCATCCTGCGCCGCCTGACCTGGTGGCAGACCCTGATCCTGATCGCCTGCCTGTTCGGCATCTTCGTCGCTTGCCTCGGCCTGTGGCTGCGCAGCAGCGGCGACCTCGAGGCCGTCGATGCCCGGACGCGCGAGTTGAAGCTGCCGCTGCTGCCCGCCGACATCGCCTTCGCCGCCACCACTGCCGAGCGCACCGCCGACTGGCAGCGCCTGCTGGCGCTGGGCGCCCAACTGATGCCCTGGGGCGAAGATGCGGCCGCCAAGGGCTGGACGCCGATCCCCGGCCTGCCGCTGCCCGACGGCCTCGCTGCGCACCATGCCGCGCTCGACGCCAAGGCTCTGCTTGAAAGCACCACCATCCTCGCCCGCCTGGGCGACGCCGCGGTCGACGCGCACCGCGATCTCTCGCCGGCCGCCACCCTGCCGGATGTCGCCGCACTGCGCCGGCACATGCGCCTGCGCTGCGAGCGCATCCTGCTCGCTGCGCCTGCCGACCTGTCCGGCGAGATCCTCGCCGCTGCGGCGCTGATTCCGGCGCGCGAGCCGCCCGGCCTGCTGCGTCTGATGGTCCAGGCCAACCTGGTCGAGCAGTGGGCGACGGCGGTGATCGCCCGCGCTGCCGATCTCGGCGAAGCGAAAACGCAGATCGCCGCCCGCGCTGAGGCCCTGGCCCCGCTGGCGCCTGCCGGCCTGGCCCAGGCCTGGCGCAACGACCTCGCCTCGCTGCGCGGCTTCGCTGCTTCGGCCGAGCCCTCCGAGGTGTGGCGCCGCCTGGGCCGCTCAGGCGGCACCTTCTCGTTCGACGCCTGGGGCTTCGCCATCGCCCTGCGCGCCGGGCGGGCCCGCACCATCACGCTGATGCAGGACATCGCCGTCGCGCAGGACGATCCGCTCGACGTCGCCGGACAGCTCGCCGCTGCCCGCAGCGCCGAGACTGCGGCGCGCCAGACCTCGTGGTGGCGGCCCGGCACCCTGCTGCCGGCGATGACCTTGCCGGTAGCCGTGCCAGTGATCGCCGGCGTGCACGTCGCCCGAATGCGCCTGCTCGTCCTCGCCGCCGAACTGCGCGGCGCGGCGTGGCCGGCGGACGCCCTCGAACCTGCAGGCAAGCCCCTACACCGGGTCGAGCGCGACAGCCGGCTGATCGGGGCCTACAGCGTCGGCGCCGACGGGGTGGATGATGGCGGCGATCCGCGCAGTGACCGCTGCTGGCCGCTGTACGGCCCGCTGGGCAGCCCGAAGGCGGCTGACCCGCTACCGCCCGCTGCGCCCTGAGGCTGGACGGGCCATCCCGCTCGCCAGCCTGCGGGACTCCGGAGCCCCGCATGCCCGTCCGCGCCATCACCCACGCCGGCTTCGCCGCCGTCGAGCTCACCACCTCCGCCTTGCGTCTGGTCGCCGTGCATGGCACGGGGCCGCGCATCGCCTGGCTGTCGCAGCCTGGTGGCGACAACCTGCTGATGTGGGATGAGAACAGCCCGCTGAAGTACGTGCGCGAGCCCCAAGCCAAGCGCCCGTGGAACCTGCGTGGCGGACATCGTGTGTGGACGGCGCGCATGGGCGCCGACGAGGACGAGCAGACCTACGCCAACGACGACGCGCCTGGCACCTGCGCCATGACCGCCGACGGCTTCACCGTCACCGGCGCGCAATGCGGCGAGACCCGTACCCAGCGTTCGATCAGCGTGCGCATCCTGCGCGATGACCGCATCGAGGTGGTCAACCGCATCGTCAACCGCAGCAACATGCTGCTCGGTTGCGGCCTCTGGGCGCTGACCTGCTCGAAGCCCGGCCCGCAGACCCGCTATGTCGTGCCGCTCGGCGACGGCAGCGGTTGGGACACCGCCACCATCACCCTGTTCCGCTGCTGGGCTGGCCACGGCACCGGGACCTTCCGCGATGAGCAGGGCGAGCTGACCGAGGATGCCTATGTGCTCACGCCCAAGGGCCTCGAGTCCAAGCGCATGCTGCAGACGCCGGCCGGCGCCATCGCCCTGGTCGATCCGGCGCGCAATCTGACCTTCGCCATCCGCACGCCCTACGAACGCGGCGCCGCCTATCCGGCCAACGCCAACATCGCCTTGTACGTCGGTCCGCAGAACTTCATGGTCGAGATGGAGACGATGGGCCCGCACGCCGTGCTGAAGAGCGACGAGGTGCTGGAGCACCGCCAGGAATGGACGCTGGCCAAGGGCGCGATCCCGCTCACCGGCGCGGCGGTGCGGGCGTTCACCGCCTGACGCTCATCCTGAATTTTCAGGGTTTAGCTGAAGTGTTGCAAACGTTGCAGGAGCGGCCGCGACGCGCTGCAACAGTCCTTCGCGATTGTGCGCTCTGGCGAGCTGCGGATATTGCGGGCCCCGAGGAGAACCACGATGGCCCTGTCGTCGAACAAGCCTCAGATCGATCCCGCCGAACTCGCCCTGCAGAGCCTGGTGAAACGCGGCTCTGAAGGAGCCAAGTCCGAAGTCGTCCGCCTGCTCGGCGGCAAGCCGTTCCAGAAGGTGCGCATCGGCCTGGCCGACAACGATCTCGGCAAGGGCCCGAGCCAGCGCCGCGGCTTCACCGTCAGCGCCCTGTTCTCCTCGACCAACGCCAAGGCCACGGTCGAGGTGCAGAACCAGGTCGCCAACTGGCTGAAGCAGTGCCACGGTCCGCGCTTCGAGGACGTGCGCGACGAGTCGCTGTTCAAGGCCGGTAGCAAGACGGTCTATATAGCCGTCCAGTAGACGCGCGGCTACTCCGCCACTGGCTGCTGCGGCTCGGGTTCGCACCCGGCCAGATCGCTGATGCGTTGCCGCCACATCCAGCCTGCGCCAGCGGCCAGCACTGCGCCGAGCGGGGCCCACATGATCGACGCGTCGAGCAGTACCGCTGCGGCCAGCCCCGCCGCCGGCAGCGCCACGATGGCCGTGCGCTGTACCAGCTGCGCCGGCCAGCCACCACCAGCGATGCGCCAGCCAAGGACGGCCCCGGGGATCGCGGCCATGGAAGCTGCCATCGCCATGCTGCCGGAAGGTCCGGTGGCTGCACAAGCCCAACCGCACACCGAGCCAGCGCCCGCGCCCCAGGCCGCCAGACGCAAGCGCCGGCAGCACAGCGCCAGATCGACCTCAAGCAGTTCGATGCGCGCGAACTCCTCGTCACGACGCTTGCGCTCGCGCTCGCGCTTGGCCTCGTCCTGCATCGACAGCTTGCGGATCGCGTCCTCGTCGAGCGGTACCGGCGTCCCCCACAGCGCATCCGCGGTCACGCGTGCACGCCGCCACATATATCCGGCCACGCCCAGCCCGGCGAAGGCGGCGAGCAGACCGAGCGAGTTGCCACCGCTCCACTGCTCGACACGGGTCGCCCCGCCGAGTCCCTGGCCGCACAGACCGGCCACCGCGAGTGACAGCATGTCGACGAGATGGCGCTGACGTTCTGCGCCCTGGATGCTCGCCACCGCCGCAGCGCGCGCCTCTTCGGCACGCTTCGCCGCCTCAGGATCGGCGGCCGGCACGACTGGTGCCGGCGTGGCGGACGCAGCGGGCTCGGGCTCGCCGTGGTCGATCTCGTAGTCGGGCATGCGGAAGACAGCGTAGATTGCTGCAGCTGCCGTGCCAGCGACCAGCGACCAGCGACCAGCGACCAGCGACCATCGGCCAGCGGCCAGCGGCCAGCGGCCAGCGGCCAGCGGCCAGCGGCCAGCGGCCAGCGGCCAGCGGCCAGCGACCAGCGACCAGCGACCAGCGACCAGCGACCAGCGACCAGCGACCAGCGACCAGCGACCAACTCACCGCCGCGGCCGCGGCCGATCGATCGGCACCGGCCCACCGCTGCGCACTTGCTCCGGCACCGTCCTCCCGACCGCCTGATGTCCGAGCCGGAACGCTCGCGGGGTCGCGCCGAAGCGCGCAGCGAAGGCGCGATAGAAATGAGCCAGGCTGGCGAAGCCGCAGCCGGCGCCGATCGCCGCGATGCCCTCGTGCGACAGCTTCAGCCGACGGGCGGCGTGTTCGAGCCGGATGCGGTTGACCAGCTCAGTCGCGGTGCAGCCATGCGCGACGCGCACGGCCCGATTGACGTGCGCTGGCGATCGGCCGCACAGCCGGACCAGCTCGCCCGGCCCTGCGGCGAGGCGCTCCGGCGCATGCAGTCCGGCGATGGCCCGCTCCAGCCACGCCGGCTGCTCGATGGCCGAGGAGGAGCGCCGCAGCAGGCGCAGCAGGTCGAGGAGAAAACCCTCCGCCGCGAGCCGCGAACTGTCGCCGGCGAGCTCATCGGCCGCCGCCTGCAGGCGCTCGACCTCGGCCGGAGCGAGATTCGCCTGCAGCGGCAACGCGGCATCGTCCCAAGGCCACTTTTCGACATCACCGGCGAAGCGCGGCGCAAGCCCCGCGCTGGCTTCAACACGATGCGTGATGTTGACCATGACGAAACCCGTCGAGGTCGCGAACTCATGCCGATCGGACGGCCGTACGACCGTCAGCGTGCCAGGTTCCAGACGCTGGCGAACGCCATTGACCGTATGCAACGCCTCACCGTGCTCGATCCAGAAGATCTCGCCGAAGTCGTGGTCGTGCAGGTCGTAGGAGTCGCCGGGACGGTAGTGCAGGCGCACCACCTGGATCCAACGGCCCTGGCCGAGACTCTCCGGGACCGGTATACGGCGCATCGTCGTAGGGTAATAACTATGCCAGCGCCGGGCAAGCCTCGCGGGCCCGCCACGGCATCATCCGGGCATGCAGCAGCAACCCCTCGCCCTGCGCAGCGCCGCCTGCCTGCGCCGCCATCCCGCCAACCCGGTGCTGACCGCGCGTCAGGTCCCCTTCCCCGCCACCCTGGTGTTCAACGCCGGGGTGGTGAAGTGGCAGGGCCGCTACCTGATGGTCTTCCGCAACGACGTCGGTCCGAAGGGGCCGGACGAGTGCGAAAAGCTGACCCACACCAACCTCGGCCTCGCCGAATCGGACGACGGCGTCAGCTGGCGCGTCCGTCCCGAACCGCTGCGCATGCCCGGCGCCGCCGCCTTCGGCCTCGACGAGGTCGACCTCAAGCGC
>JALHRW010000072.1 GCA_022841245.1 Planctomycetota bacterium | reverse complement strand
GGGATTGGTGGTCCGTGGTCTTGGGCGGCCTCCGGCCGGTTGCGTGGTTCGTGGTTCGTCGTTCGCCGTTCGGCAGTAACGACTTGCGGAACCACCAACCACGAACCACGAACCACGAACAGGGGCCATGAACATCATTCCACCCTCATCGCTTCCATCGGAGCCATGCGCGAGGCCAGCCACGACGGGTAGATCGACGCCAAGGTCGCCAGCAGCAGGCCGGCGACGATGCAGGCCAGGCCGCAGATGATCAGGCCGAGGGCCGGGAAATACCACACCAGATGCCCGCCGAAGAACCAGCCGCCCTTGGCCAGCGAGAGCAGCAGGCCGACCAGCATGCCCATCGCGCCGCCGGCGGCGCCCTGGATGCCGGCCTCCATGAGGAACTGGGTGAGGATGAAGCCGTCGGTCGCGCCGAGGCATTTCATCGTCGCGATCTCGCGGAAGCGCTCGGTGATCGCCATCAACATGGCGTTGGCGATGCCGACCATGCAGACGAGGAAGGAGATGGCGACGAGGAAGGCCTGACGGGTCGAGACCAGCCCGCCGTCGGGATCAACCTTGCCGGCCAGGGCCTTTTCGCGCGCCGTCAGGGCGCGCTCGTCGTCGAGGGCGCGGTCGAGACGCAGCAGTTCGGCGCGCGGGATCTTCCCACCCAGCACCTCGGGCAACCGCGGGTCATCCAGCTGCTGCAGCTTCTCGTCGAGCGTCTCCTTGGTGCGGAAGGTGGCCAGCCAGCGCCGACGCCCCTCTTCGGAGGCGAGGCCGGCGGCGACCTGGTCGCGGAGACGGTCGAGGCTGCAGGCCGCCTGCAGATCGGTGACGATGGCGGCGGGATGCAGGCCGCCGAAGCCGTGCGCGGCGAGCAGGGCGGCGAAGCCCTGCACCCCCTCCGGCTTGGCGTCGGCCAGCCAGGCGATCCAGCCTTCGCGATCGGTGGCGCCGGTGAGCTGCGTCACTGCAGCCTCAAGCGCACCGATGCGCGCGTGCCAGTCGCGCACCAGCGCAGCCAGCTCGGTGGCGGTGGCGGCGGCAGCATCGACTGCGGCGCGGACCTCGTCCAGCGCCAGCGGCAGGCGGTCGGCGCGCACGCGCTGGGCGGCGGCTGCGAAGGCGGTCCAGCGCTCGCTCTGGGTCAGCCAGGCGAGCACCTCGTCGTTGCGCGCCCGCCGCACCAGCATGGCGCGGGTACCGGCATCCTGGCGGTCAATCCAGGCGATGATGGTGCGCTCGCGCGCGCAGGCGGCGGCGAGGGCGGCGAGGCGCGCCGGCTGCCAGCCGGCGATCGCGGCGTAGTCGGCCAGTGGCGTCGCCGGATTGGCCAGGCGGGTGGCGAGCAGGGTGGCGTTGGGCCGGCCGAACCACAGGTCTGCAGCGACCGCCGAACGCCGCGCCTGCTTCAGTTCGGCGCGCACACCCTGGTCGACGGCGCGGGCGATGACGCTGTCCGACAGCAGGTTCATGAAGAACGCCACCGCCAGGATGATGACCATGGTGGTCAGCACCGAGCGGAACAGACGATGCTTGATGCCCTTCAGGCACAGGCCAAACGTGCGCGCCAGCGACAGCTGGACCTGGGCTCGGACGTCGATGGGTGGATGTGCCATGGGTCAGCCTGCGAAGATGCCCATGGTCTTGGGCATCAGACCGGTGGTGAGGTGGTATATCCAGCCGATGCTGAGCGTGACTATCACGGCCAGCAGCTCGCCCATGATCAGGCCGATGAACAGCGGCTTGAGGCTCTGGTAGACCCGGCCGCCCCCGAACCGGACCACCAGCTCCTTGGCGATCCAGCCGATGAGGAACGACAGCCACACGCGCTGCGCCGGATAGGTGTCCCAGACCAGGAAGATGATCGGATGCAGGTAGAAGCCGGCCCAGCGGAAGCGGATGAGCGAGAACACCACGACCGCGACCAGGCCGAAGGCGATCCAGCCCAACTCCTTGGTCTTGCCGACGTTGTCGGCGATGAGCGGCAGCTTCTCCAGGCCGCTGGCAGCGGTGGTGGCGGCGTACTGCCCGGTCTCGACCAGGGAGTTCACCCCGCGGCTGGCCTCGTTGACGTTGAGCCCGACCGTCGTCTGCGCCCAGGAGTCGCGGGTCGAGCCGAAATTGTACATGCCCCAGCAGGTGGCGAGCAGGCCGACGACGAGCGCGACAGCGATGACCACGAAGCCGACGCCAGCCAGGCGTAGGCGCCGCACGCCGGTGTTCTCCGCCATCTTGAACGCGTTGGCAGCGAAGGGCATGAGGCACTCGCGCGGATCCTGGGTCAGCACCACGCCGAGATAGTAGATCATCACCAGCGGGCCGGCGCCGATCGCGCTGAGGCCGAGGGTGTTGGCGAGCAGCTGCGCCGGCTGCCAACCGGTCTGCAGGAACGGCACGCCCGCCTCGCACACCACGCGGGTGAAGACCAGGAAGAACATCATCACGGTCAGGGCGTAGGCCAGGGCGACGAACCAGTCGATGTCGAAGGCGCCGACCAGCACGACGGTGAAGCCCATGAAGGCGAGCAGAAACAGGCGCGCCGCCCACACCGGCTCGGCGTGGTCGCCGGCGGCGCCACCGCCCAGGCCGAAGGCCTTGCGCGCCACCGCCCAGTAATAGGTGCGACCGGTGTAGAGCAGGATGATGGCGTAGCCGATATAGGCTCCGCTGCGTGCCGAGTTCAGATCGGTCGTGGTGCCGGTCGCGGTGTAGAACTGCAGATTGAACAGCACCACGACAAAGCCGACGATGCCCATCGAGAAGGACACTTCGGAGCTGATGAAGAAGGCCAGTCCGATGACCGCGAAATAGATGTCGCCGAAGCCGAGCGCACTGTTCCCGCCGGCCTGGCTGATGGTGGGGAAGACGTAGGCGACGACATCCCACTGGCCCCAATGCAGGGTGACGTTGGGCACCCAGCCGGGGAACCACACCGCCGCGTAGTTGAGCAGATGAACAGCGAGGATCGGCAGCAGACCGAACCAGAACAGCCGAGCGTGGAAGATGTCGCTGAACAGCGAGTCGGAGCTGCGCTGCAGCAGCGCGGTGGCGACCGCAGCGATCGGGTAGTTCAGCTGTTCGTGATGCGACCACTGGCGGTGCACGATCAGCTGCAGCATGAGGATCGCGAGGGTGAACAGCAGCACCAGCGGCAGCCAGAAGGCGAGCGCCGGCAGCCAGTCGCGGAACGGGGTCTTCGATAGCGGCAGGGTCTCGTCGCCGACCGGCAGGCCCTGGGTCATGCCGGTGTAGACGCGCTCGAAGTCCTGGGTCGCGGCGTTGATCCGCGCGGCGAAGGCGCGGTCGAGACGGCTGCGCGCCAGACGCCACTCCGGCGGCGAACTGTCGCCTGCGGCCAGCGTCTGGGGCATGCGCTGGAGCAGTGCGCCGGCGGCGGCCCAGCGCTCGGCATTGCTGGCGATCGCGCGCTGCCACGCCCGCTCCGTGTTGGCGCGAGCCAGCTCCTGGTCCTGGTCGCGCCACATCTTCGGCGGCATCAGGTCGGCGAGGTCGAGAGCGGCGGCGTAGGCGGTGGCCTCGGTGCCAGCCCCGGCCAGGTCCTGGGCCAGCGAGCCGTCGGCCAGGGCGGCACGCTCGGCCGCGAGGGCTCCCCCGAGCGCCGCGACTTCGGGGGCGCCGCCGTTGGGGAACAGCCGCTCGGGCATGTGCCCGAGAATGTCGTTCTTGCGCCACGCCGGGCGGGTGTCGGCCTGGGTCTGGGCAGTGATGACCGCACGCTGGAAATAGCGCAGGAAGCCCGAGGTCGGCAGCCACGACACCAGCAGGGTGAGGGCGAAAACCACGGCCAGCTCGCCGGTGCCCAGGCGCAGCAGGCGCACGCGGCCGAGGATCGGATTCCATCCCAGAACGAGCAGCAGGGCGATACCGAAGGGCAGTGCCGGCAGGAAGTTGCCGATCGCCGGCGACTGCCTCAGGTAGTCATCGTTGAACCACGCCCCGACCACCACGAACGACGACAGAATCAAGCCGAGAACCAGCGCCTTGGCGGTGAAGGCCCGAACGTACCCCGGTCCGTCCGCCTGGGCCGGCACAGCTGGTTCTGACGTCGGTTCCGTGGCCATGGGCGGGGGCAGGCTGGGGAAACCCGGCCCGGACTCAAGCACTATGGCTTAGCCGGGTCGAGATGTGCATGGATTGGTCGGTCGCGGGAAGAACGTGTGCATGCCTGATCGTGACTCGTTGCCGGGGAGGGGCTCGGCGCCTCCGCGACGGGGCCTACCTGGCAGGTGACGGCAACGCTGACACAGCAGCGGCCAGCGACCAGCGACCAGCGACCAGCGGCCAGCGCCCAGCGCCCAGCGGCCAGCGACCAGCGACCAGCGCCCAGCGACCAGCGACCAGCGCCCAGCGCCCAGCGGCCAGCGCCCAGCGCCCTACCGGATCTCAGGCTTCGACGTTCGCATGCCGCGCCAGCGCGTCGGCCTTGTCGCCACCCTGCTCGACGAAGCGGCGGTGGATCAGCGCCTCGAGCAGCACGAAGCAGGCCTGCTCGAACAGCGAACCGGCGGTCTGGCGGCTGTTGCCCGCGCCGGCGACGCCGCGCTTGTGCGGCGCCGGCAGCTCGACCACGGCGGCGGCGAGCTGACCGAGCGGACTGACCCGACTGCCGACCACCGCCAGGACCTCGGCTCCATGGCGGGCCGCCTCCATCGCGGCGCCGAGCGTGGTCGAGGTGCTGCCGCTGCCGGAGACGACCAGGAAGAGGTCGCGTGGACCGACCGGCGGACAGCTGGCATCGCCGACGAAGAAGGCCGGCTGGCCAAGATGATTGAGGCGCATGACGAAGGTGCGCAGGACGAAACCGGAACGGCCGGTGGCGAAGGCGAAGACGCGCGGCGCACGCAGCATCAGCTGATGGGCATGCTCGACCTCGGCCGGCCGCGCCTGCGCCAACAGGTCGCCGATCTCACCGAGGATGCTGCGCCAGTGCTGGTCCATCGGCGCGGCATGGTGGAGCGAGGGGCCGGTGGGGAAGGGGCGCTCTGGCGGCTGGCGACTGGTCGCTGGTCGCTGGCCGCTAGCCGCTGGTCGCTGGCCGCTGGTCGCTGGTCGCTGGTCGCTGGTCGCTGGTCGCTGGTCGCTGGCCGCTGGTCGCTGGTCAGACCGCAGACGCAACAGCCGCCAATGCCGGGCGTATCACTCACGGGCGAGGCACACACGCCACCGTCCCGCCCGTCACGCCGACGGCCCGGGCGCCGGCGCGAACCATCATCGCCCTGCCTGGAGGCCAGCATGCTCCGCCACGTCATCGCCCTCGTCCTGTGTGCCGGCGCCGTCGCCGCGCTCGAGACGCCGCTCACCCTGATCGTCGGCAACCGCGTCGTGGTGGTCGATCCGACCTTCGGCTCGATCTCGCTCTACGAGGCCACCCAGAGCAAGACCGACCGCATGAGCGGCGTGCGCCAGCCGCAGGCCAACTTCATCTCAGAGCTCGAATCCTGGCTGAAGAGCTACCTTGACGAACAGAACGGCCTGCCCATCCAGGCCCTGCGTCTGGGCCGCGACACCAAGCCCACCTACGCCGAGATGTACACCAAGCTGCTGCCGCAGAAGCCGACCGCCAGCGAAGCGAGGGCTGGCAAGAAGGCGCTGTGCTGGCGCGTACGCGATGCCGAGGACGTCTTCTGGAAGGAGGAGCTGGCCTACGACGGGACGGTCCGCGCCGCGCTCAGCAGCACCGGCCAGTACCTGCTGCTCGGCATCCCCTCGCTGCACATACTGATGCTCTACCAGGTCGACGGCGAAGCGATCAGGCTGGTCGGATTGCGCAATTACGGACCCGAACTGTTCATGACCGGGCTCAACACCACGCCCAGCCCCCGCCAGCTGCTGCAGGATGTGATGAAGACCATCCCGAAGGAGCGCGAGGAGGAGGCACGCGCGCTGCTCGGCATCGAAGAGGAGGGCAAGGACGAAACCCCGGCCGTCGCCCCGCCGGCCCTCGCCGCCGAGGAGCCGCCGACGCCCAAGAGCGACCTGTGGATCGGCGCCGGCGACCGCGACACCTTCCTGGTCGTCGATACGCTCAACAACAAGGCCATGCTCTACCAGGCTCAGGGCCTGATCCTGGCCGCCCAGCGCGACCTCAAGGTCGATCTGGTGGTACCCGGTCTGGTCGGCGGCTCGCTACGCAGCGCCCCCGCCAGCGAGACGCTGATCAAGGACTTCCTGACCCAACGCAAGGACTACATCGCCAAGTACAGCCTGCCGACCGAGCGCGACGAAATCCTCCTGCTGGTCGATCAGCGCAAGCCCAAGGGCAAGCCCAGCACCTTCGAGGCGCTCAGCGAGCCGAGGGCCGGCCTGGCCATGATCAACTTCGTCGACCGCCATGTCTTCCTCACCCTCGACCACCGGGGCGGCGCAGCGCTCAACCTGGTGGCCGCCCGCGACTATACCCTCGACATCGCCATCACCCTGCTCGACCAGGAGATTCAGGACCGCGAACGGGCCAAGAACATGCTCACCGAGGTCCCCAAGCTCGCCGGCAGCGCACGCCGCAAGGCCGCCATGCTGACCTTGCGCCAGGCCCTCAGCCTCGACCCGGCGCTGCACAAGGATGCCGAGACCAAGCTGAAGAACACCTTCAAGAGCGACGCCGACCTGCAGGCCCAGTACCAGGCCCTGCTCGACGAGGCGACGCGGAAAGCGGATGCCCAGGCCAAGCAGGCCGAGGATCGGAAGAAGGCCCTGGAAGAGAAGAAAAAGAAGAAGCCGCAGCCGAAATAGGACAGATCGCGGATCGACGCTGGAGCCGTCGCCCTGAACCGTTACCCTGGACCCCGCATGCCCCGCATACCCGCCCTGCTCGTTCTCGCCTGTGCCGCCTACGCTGCGGAGCCAATCGCACTTGGCGCCATCCCACACCAGCCGTTGCGCGACCGCATCGAGGCGCTGGCACCGTCCGGACGCGCTGCCGCACTCGCCATGCTGGGACGGCGCCCTGAGCTGCTGGCCCACGCGGCCCATCTCCATGTCTCAGCCAGAGGCGGCATCCGCTTCCACAATTGCGCCGCCCACCCGGCCGGCGCCCCGGTACTTGTGCCCCAGGCCCCCGGTGGTCCGGCCAGGGCTCCGGTCCCCATCGCCAGCCCACCCGCCTACAGCAGCCTGCCCGGAGCACCGAACACCCTCTACCTCGACTTCAACGGCGAGGTGATCAGCGGAACGGAATGGAACCTCGATGAGGGCGTGGCCTCATGGAACACCCTCCCCTTCGACACCGATTCGACGCCCACAACGTTCAGCGACAGTGAGCAGGACGCGATCTACATGATCTGGCAGCGGGTGGCCGAGGACTACCGCCCGTTCAATGTCAATGTCACGACCGTGCTGCCGGCCACCTTCGGTCCCAGAGTCGCGCGCGCCCTGATCACCCAGAAAAACGACGGCACCAACGACTGCCCGTCACCTGGCGCTGGCGGCGTTGCCTTCGTCGGTGTATTCGGCGACGCCGACTTCCAGGACTATCAGCCGGCCTGGGTCTACTACGACAACCTGGGTGGAGGTCGCGAGGACTACGTCGCTGAAGCGGCAACCCACGAACTCGGCCACAACCTGGGTCTGAGCCACGACGGCACGTCGACTGTCACCTACTACGGTGGGCACGGACCGGCGGCCTTCGACTGGGGCCCGCTCATGGGCACCGGCTACGACCGTACCCTCTCGCAGTGGTCGATCGGCCAATATGCCAACGCGAACAACACCCAGGACGACCTCGCGATCATCGACAGCTCCTTCGGCACCTCGCTTGCCGACGACCACAGCAACATCATCGGCTCATCCACCGCCCTGACCTTCACCGGCTTCACCCCGCAAACGATCACTCCGCTCGATGGCATCATCGCAACGGCCGCCGATCTCGACGTCTTTTCGTTCTCCTCCATCGCCGGCGCAGTCTCCATTACTGTCACCCCCCGTACGGTGACCAGCCTCGGCTTCCTTGCCCCGCAGACTCCGGGGGTCAATCTCGACGCGCGAGCTGAAATCCTCGATGCGGTAGGCACCGTGGTGTTCACATCCGATGTGGCGGACAACACGGTTGCGACCATCTCCGGGAACCTGCCCGCCGACGGGCAATACTACCTGCGAGTGCGCGGTGCCGGCAACCGCAATCCGCTGACTGACGGCTACACCACGTATGGCAGCATCGGCAGCTATCGCATCGCCGGCACCGTGCCCAATCCCCTCCCGGTCGACCTCGGCTTCACCACCACCTCTGTCGTCGAGATGGAGGGCAGCTCCGGCGCCCGGACCATCACCCTGAACGTCGCACGCGCCGCTGGCGCATCCGGTCCAGCCAGCGTCACCTACAACACCGTCGACCAGGCGGCAATCGCCGCCAGTGGAGACTATACAGCCGTGGTCGGTGGCGTGCTCAACTGGGCCCCGGGCGACCCGCTGACCAAAGCCATCACCATTACCGTCAACGGAGACGCGGTTGAGGAGAGCGACGAATCTTTCCTGGTCGAACTCTCCGCCCCGACCGGGGCCAACCTGGGCGCCAACACCATCACGATGGTCGCCTTGCGCAACGACGACGGCGCCTCCGCCGCGCTCGCTGCGGCTTCCGCCGCAAGCATCCAGCCCAACGGCACCGGCGACGACTCCTCGTGCGGGGCGGGCGCCGTCACCGGCCTGCTGCTCGGCGTTGGCGGCCTCGGTCTGATCCGCCGCCGCCGGCGCTGACCACTCCGACGCTCAGCGGCCCTTCGAGCGCCGCGCCAACTCGCGCTCGACGTCGCGCTTCTGCGCGCGCGCCACCAGGTCACGACGCTGGTCTTCCTTGTCCTTGCCGCTGCACAGGCACAGGTCGAGCTTCACCCACGGCCCTTTCCAGAACAGCTTCTCGGGGATCAGGGTCAGTCCCTTGGCCGACATCTTGCCGTGCAGCTTCTCCAGTTCGCGCTTGTGCAGCAGGAGCTTCCTCGGCTGCAACGGCTGATGGCCGAAGGTGCCGGCCTGGCGGTATTCGCCGATGTGCAGGCCGAAGAGGAACAACTCGTGCACGCGCTCGTCGAAGCGGGCGTGAGCGTCGCCCCACTGCACATCGCCGGCGCGCAGGCTCTTGGCCTCGCTGCCCATCAGCACCAATCCTGCCTCGTAGCGGTCGAGGATGGTGAAGTCGTGGCGCAACTTCTTGTTGTAGAGGATCTCGCGGATCCCCGTCTTGGCCGGCGCAGCCGCGGGCTTGGGCTTCTGGTTGCCGGTCGGTTTCGCCTGCTTGGCCATGGTCAACCCAGGAACGCCCGTACCGCCGCCGGATCGGCGCACGACGCCTCGACCAGCCGGCCGATGTCGATGCCGCGCTCGAAACGGATCAGGGTGGGAATGCGAGCGAGATGGAAGGCGGGATGAACACGGTAGGGATGCGCCATGTTGCCCTTCCAGACGCTGCGCAGACCGACCGGACACTCATGCACGGACAGTCGGGGCGCCGTGGCGTTGATGGTCGCACGCAGCACCGGATCGGCAGTGACGCAGTCAGGGCACCACGAGGCCCCGGTCACGGGATCCTCGGAGCCGAAGAAGAGGAACAGCGCATCGCCCTGCGCCTGCACCACCCGGTCGAGGGCGGTCTGGGCATCGGCGGGGGTCGGGCAGCGGACGAACGGCATGGCGGGAGGATGCCGGCTGACGAGCGCGGAGCCAGCGACCAACCAGCGGCCAGCGGCCAGCGGCCAGCGGCCAGCGGCCAGCAGCCAGCGGCCAGCGGCCAGCGGCCAGCGACCAGCGACCAGCGACCAGCGACCAGCGACCAGCACCACCGACCTCATTTCCGGCGCGCGGTCCCCGGAACCAGCATGCAGATGCCGGCGACCAGCGTCGACACGCCCACCGCCAGGGCGAAACTGACCAGCATGGCGCTGCAATCCGCCGGCAGGCACAGGACGGGCCGCAGATCGACCATCGGGGTGATGAAATCAGTGCGCGGAAAGGCGGGGATGGCTACCGCCATGGCGGTGAACACGGCGGCGAACAGGCCCCACAGCGGCAACGGTGCACCGAGCAATCCGGCGAATACCGGCACCACGGCGCAGGCGCACAGCAGGTCGGCGACCAGGAAGACATAGGTGACGCTGGGTTGGGCGGCGGCGATCGGCACCGCCAGCAGCGCGGCGGCGATGGTCACGCCACGGCCGATGGCCAGACGGCGGGCCGGGGTCGTGGCAGGGCGGAAGCTGGCGACATCGGCAGCGATCAGGCCGGCGAGGCCGTTGGCCAGCGAGCCGAGCGTGCTCATCACCAGGATCAGGGCGAGGGCGAGGACGGCGAGCGCGACCCACGTCGGGGTGGCCTGGGCCACGACCTGGAACAGCGCGGTCGACGCGGCGGGCAGTTCGGGATTGCGCGCGGCGTACCACAGCCCGAACCAGCCGGCGAGGATGATCACCGGAACGATGGCTATGGCGGCGAGAATGAAGGAGCGCCGCCGCGTCGCATCGTCGCGGCAAGCGAGCACGCGCTGCCACACGCTCTGGTCGAAGAGATTCGCAGCGACGATGCCGAGGATGAGCATGACGCCGACTTCGATCCCCGGCCGGCTGGCCAGGGCCATGAGGTCGGGCCGCTCGCCCAGCGGCTGCTGCGCCGCTTCCCAGCCGCCAAGGGCAACGACGGTGCCGACGAAGGCGGCGATCAGCAGCGGCAGGATGAACCAACCTTGCACCGCGTCCGTGAAGATGGTCACCCGCACTCCACCCCACGCCGCGTAGGTCAGCGTGGTACCGGCGACGAGCGCGGCGGTGGCCCAGGCCGGCACGCCAGCGATGACGCCGAACACGCCGCTGATCGCAGTCAGCTCAGCGACCAGATAGCTGCCCATGTACATGATGGCGAGCAGGCTGATCAGCACCTGCGCCGGAGCGCCCCAGCGCGCCCGCGCCATCAGTCCGGGGCCGGCGGCATCAGGATGGCGGCGCACCAGCGCCGGGCCCAGCCAGGCGAGGATGAGCAACGGTGCGGCCATGCCGAGGGCGTAGCCGAGCAGCGTCGCCACGCCGGTATAGCTGGTCATCTCGCTCGGGCTGAACAGCACCCAGGTGCCCGTCATCAGGGCCAGCAGGCTGATCGCGCTGCGCAGCGGGCCGGTGCTGCCGCGCGCGGCGGTGAAGCCCTCGGCGTCGGTCGCCTGCCGACGGGCATAGAGCACCCCGAGCACGGCGAAGCCGCCGCACACGGCGGCGGCGATGATCAGGGCTGGGACGGCGAGCGACATGGTCCTCCGACATGGCGGAGGACACGGCCGGACGCCGTGCTGCACCATCCCTCCGCCGGCATGATCCGGATCAGGTGTCGGGGTCGCGCGGTCAGAACCGCGCCTCTCAGGCCCTGGATAGGGCCTCCCCCTGGTGCGGTGCAGGTCGTATGGCGGTTGGCAATCTCCGCAACCGGGCAATCTCCCGGCCATGACGCCCATCGCGCTGACCATCGCCGGATCGGATCCCTCCGGCGGCGCCGGCATCCAGGCCGACCTCAAGACCTTCCACCGTTTCTGCTGCTACGGCACCAGCGTGCTGACCCTGATAACGGCGCAGAACACGCGCGGCGTCGCACGCGTCGATCTGCTCGGCGAGGAGGTGGTGCTGGCCCAGCTCGAAGCGGTGTGGAGCGACCTGCCGCCGGCGGCGCTGAAGACCGGCGCGATCGGCAGCGCGACGCTGATCGCCGCGGTCGCCGGCTTCCTCGCGACGCGGCGCGGCCCGCCGCTGGTCCTCGACCCGGTGATGATCAGCAAGCACGGCCACCGGCTGCTGCCCGATGACGCGGTCGCCGCCCTGACCGGCCGCCTGCTGCCGCTGGCCGCGGTGGTGACGCCGAACTGGCATGAGGCGGCCGCGCTGACCGGTTTGGCGGTGGGCGATACGGCCTCGGCCCGCACCGCCGCCGCCGCGCTGCGCGATGCCGGCGCGCGCGCCGTGCTGATCAAAGGTGGAGCCGGTGCCGACGGCCTGGCTGCCGATCTGCTGCTCGACGAGACCGGCGAACTGGAGCTGCCGGCTCTGCGCCTGGCCACTCGCGCCACCCACGGCACCGGCTGCACCTTCGCCGCCGCGCTGACCGCCAACCTCGCCCTCGGCCACGGTTTGCGCGAATCAGCCGTGCGCGCCAAGGCCTTCATCCACCACGCCATCGCCACCGCACCCGGGATCGGCGGCGGGCTCGGCCCGGTCAACCACTGGGCGTGAGGACCGCGGGCTTCAGCCCGCGGTCCTGGGCCGACTGCCACGCTGGCGGCTCGCGGTGTGCTACGCGGAGCAGGGTCAGGCCGTGCGCCGGAGCCTGCTGACGTGCCAGGTCGCCTGGTCTGCCGTCGAGCACCGCACGCCAGGCGGCCACGCTGCTGCCGCCTCGTGCGACCAGAGCCATGCCGCCGACCAGCGAACGCACCAGGCGGTAGATGAAGGCGTCGGCCGTGAGATCGCAGGTCAGCAATCCGTCGCGAGCACGCCAGCGGCAGGCGGTGACGCGGCAGATAGTGGAAGCGCGATGCTCGCCGCGGCGAACGAAGGCCGCCCAGTCGCGTCTGCCCGGCACGACCGCAGCGGCTTCGGCCAGCAGGTCGGCGTCGAGCCAGGGCACCCTCCAAGCAGTGCGGACGCGGAACGGATCGCGCACCGCGCCGGCATCGATGGCGTAGCGGTAGGTCTTGCGCCGCACGCCGTGCACCGCGTGCCAGTCCGCAGCGACTGTCGCCGCAGCACGCACAACAATGGTGGGTGGCAGCTGGCGGTTGAGCGCCGTCAGCAGCCGCGCCGGCTCCCAGGTGCGTCGCAGGTCGAGGTGGGCGAGCTGGCCGAGGGCATGCACCCCCGCGTCAGTGCGCGAGGCGCCGACCGCCTCGGCCCCGTCCTCGGCGATGCGAGCGCAGGCCGCGTCCAGCTCGCCGGCGACGGTCGCTCGATTGGGCTGGCGCCACCAGCCGGCGAAGCCGGTGCCGTCGTAGGCGAGGAGGAGGGCGTAGCGCGGCATCCGTCGGCAACCTAGCAGCCAGCGGCTAGCAGCCAGCGGCTAGCGGCCAGCAGCCAGCAGCCAGCAGCCAGCGGCCAGCGACCAGCAGCCAGCGGCCAGCGGCCAGCGACCAGCAACCAACCGCCAGCAACCAACCGCCAGCATCCATTTCCTCCGCCTTCACTCCCCCCTACCCTCGTCGCCGTGCCCGCTCCCCTCCTCTACATCGCCGGCGATGTCCATCACGACGGCAGCGATCCGGGCTTCGGCCGCTGGCTCGACCGCCTCGCCGCGCTGCCGCCTGCCCGGCTGGTGCTGCTCGGCGATGTCGTCGAGTGGTGGACCGATGGCCCCGCCTGCCGCGCCAAACACGAGCCGATCCTCGCCCGCCTGCGCGCTATGCGCCGGGCCGGCTGGTGGATCGACATCCTGCGCGGCAATCGCGAACTGGCTGGCGGTCGCGCCTTCGAAATCGCCTGCGGCTGCAGCCAGCTGCACCACCCGCAGCTCGACATCCAGCTGGGACCGGTGCATCTGCGCATCGTCCACGGCGACCGTCTGATGCATGACCCCGCCTACCGCGCCTGGTCGGTCGTGGGCCGTTCGTTCTTCTTCCGCGCCCACCAGATGCTCTATCCGCCAGCCGCCTTGGAGCTGGTGGCACGGATGATCCGGCGCTCGTCACGCGGCAGCCGTCCCATGACGGCCAAGCCCAGCATCTTCATGGATCCACGTAAAGTGCACGGTGCGGCCCGCGGCTGCGATGTCCTGGTGGCAGGTCATGTCCACCAGAGCTGGCGTCGCCGCATCCGGGGCGTTGATCTGATCCTGGCCGGCCACTGGCCACCGGGCCGTGGGCACTGGGTCGAGGGCTTCGCCGACGGGCGGTTGGAACGACGGTCGGAAGCGGTCTAGACTGGGAACGCTACTGGCAGCTGGCCGCTGGTCGCTGGCCGCTGGTCGCTGGTCGCTGGTCGCTGGTCGCTGGTCGCTGGTCGCTGGTCGCTGGTCGCTGGCCGCTGGTCGCTGGGAGGACCCGAGCTAGCGCCGACGACGGCGCAGACCGAGCAGCACGCCCAGCCCAGCGAGCAAGCCGACCGCGCCGGCGCCGCAACCGCCGCCGCCACCGCCATCACCTCCGCCCGACGAGCCGCTCGAGCCTTCCGCCGGAACGTCCAGACCGACGCTGACATTCCGTTCGATCTCGTAGGTGACCGTCACCGGAGCGGAATCGCCCATCCCGTCCGTGGCGATCACCGTCAGGCTGTCGCTGCCATAGCTGGTGATGGTCGGCGTGTAGGTGACCACGCCGGTCAGGAGATTGATCGTCGCCGTCCCCTTGGCCGGAGCAGTACCCAGCCGGTAGCGCATGGTGTCGCCGTCGGTGTCGGAGAACGAAGCCGAACCGCTGGTGGTCGGGAAGCCGGCAACGACCGCGCCATTGGTCGCCGTCCCGACCGGCACGGCATTCGCGCTGCGCACCGGGAGGAGGAAGGTGCCCGGTCCGCCACCGGCCAGGGCGTAGTTCACGCCGCGCACGGTCGGGTTGGTCAGGGTCACGGCAACCGTGGTGGGGAACGGCCCGGCGATGGCGGCGAAGGTCGCCGCCGGGATGCTGAGGCTCGGCCAATTGACGGCGTCGTAGGACACCGTTCCGCTGGTCGCTCCGAGAGACAGGGTGCCGAACAGGTCGCCACCTTCCGAGATGGCGGGCTGGGCAGTGCGCACCGACACCACCGTCGTCGCCTGGGTGTTGAGCACCGCACTGGGGAAGGTCTCGGTAATGACCGGGGCGCTGTACGGCCGGTAACCGTACAACGTCAAGGTGCACGCATCGAGGGTGCCGATATCGATGGCTTCCACATCGGTCACTTCGACCCGCCACGTGCCGGAAGCGCTCTCGCCCATGGTCTGGACGCTGCTGAAGGTCCAGTTGACGAGGTCCTCATTGAAGTCGTCTTGCCGTTGAGTGACGGCGGCGGCGTAACCCGAAGGAGCGATCAGCCTGATCTTGAGATCGCCACGATAGGTGTGCGTGATGTTGACGGTCAGTTCCGCACGTTCGACGGTGAAGTCGGCATCGGCGACGATGGCGAAGTCTTTGTGGATACCCGCCCCTGGAAACTCCGGAATGTCCAGCGGCGTCGCACTGGAGTCGGCCGTGACTGACGACTCGGGTGGCAAGGGCTGCCAGGCCGAGGCCAGGGCGATGGCGCTGGATACGTTCAGGCGGCCGGCGCCGTAGTCGTTGTGGAAACGTAGCCCAGCGCCGTTCAGCACGCCGATCGGCACTGCAGGCGCAGGCGCGAGAGGGTAGATGGCGCTGGCGGAATGGGCCAGAACGTGCTGGACGTCACGCCAGCTCAGCTGGGGGTTGGCTTCCAGCATCAAGGCCACTGCTCCGCTCACCAACGGAGCGGAGAAACTGGTGCCGATCGCCTCGTGGCTGTTGGGCAGGGTCGCGCCGTTGACATCATCTGGTGGATCCTGCTGGGTGTAGTCGCCGGCCTGGAAGCCGCTATCGCCCTGCCAGTCGGTCGTGACCATCGCCCCGTCAGCGCCATCGCCGCCAGGCGCGCTCAGCAGCAGGCCGATGCCAGGCTCGCTGTAGCTCGTCACCAGACCGTTGGGTTTCAGCGCGCCGACGGCGATGACCCGGCGGTTGCCGCCATAGCCGTTGTAGTCCAGGGTGTCGTTGCCAACTGCGACGTCGAAGCTGTCGTAGACGACGCGGGAATTGCCACCGGCGAAGACGTACACGGTGCCGCGGCCGCCACGGCCCTGATCGACACCGGCGGTGATCGCCGCCAGCGACAGTGCGTCGAGGCCCATGATCTCCGTGCCGCCGAGGTCCGGCCCCCACGAATTGTTGCTGACATGGATGACGTCGCTGGTGGCGGTGGCGCGATATCCGAGGCCCGAGGCGGCAGCGGTCTGGGTGGCGCCGCCGCCGAGGAATATCTTCACGCCGACGAGGCTGCTGCCGTAGGCCACGCCGACGCCGCCCGCGGCATTGGCCCGGGCGCCGATCAGTCCACCAACCACGGTTCCGTGCCCGAGCTCGCTGCCATGACTGGGGTCGGTGTCGCCGACCGCCACATCGGCATCGATGTCGGTGCGCACTCCAGCCACGAGGTCGGGATGAGTAAGATCGAGGCCGTCGTCCACGACCGCCACGTTGATGCCGCTGCCGGTGCGGATGATGCCGAGCGAGGTCCAATGCGGGACGATGTTGATGTCAACGCCAGCGAGACCCCCAGCGACGTTGGTGCCGAGATTCTTCAGATGCCACTGCGAATTATTGGCATAGAGCGGGTCGGTTGGCTCGGCAAAGGGGACGAAGGGCAACGACAACTCGGGTTCGGCCCAGGCTCCGGCGGCCCGCACCGCGATCGCGGCCTCGACCGCGGCCATGGCTCCGCCGTGCAGCGGCTCGGCGACGACGTGCCGCGCCGACCAGGCGAAGCCCTGGACCTGGCGCAGGCCGCGGGCGGCGAGGAAAGCCCCGCCATCCACGCCGGGCGGCACTTCCAGCACGACCCGGCCAGTGACGACGACGCGGTCGTTGCGCCCCGAGCGCACGCCGAGCAGGCGGCCGACCAGACCGACACGCGATCCGGGATGGGCGGCGGAAAGCGCGGCGGCCGAGCGCCGCACGCCGGCGGCATCCTTGGCAGCAGGCACCCGCACGGCCAGGCGCCCGGCGGCATCGCGAAGTTCGAACTCGTCGCCGGCGACAGCCACCCGCAGCGGACCTCCGGCCCGTGGCAGCTCGATGACGACCGGATCGGCCGCCGCGGCGGAGGCGATGGCCAGGACCAGCGGCAGGAGGCGCTTCATGCCGCCAGTAAAGGAGATTCCGGCCAACTGACAAGCATTGCCGGAGACCTCGCGGACCAAGACCGGTACTACCCCCCCTCGATCACCGGCGCCGCCAGGATGCCGTATGGCCGCAGCTGGTACTCATAGGCCCAGCCGTCGCCGCCGGTACGCCAGGAGTCGGGGCCCCACCAGCGGCGCCAGGCTTCGCGGCAATGCACCGCACCGAAGGCATTGCGGCGGTTGCCGAACAGGGTGATGGCGAGCGTGTGCGCCCCCGCCGATACGCTGCCGAGGTCGAGGCGCCACGGCGGGAGCCACACGCGGCCGACGTCCTTGCCATCGAGCTCGACCTTGGCCAACGGCGCACCGAGATGCGGCAGGCCGAGGCGCAGCCGGCCACCGCCCTGCAGCGGACAGCGGTAGGTGACGTTGCCGGCGTAGAACGGCAGGCCCTGGTGGGTCCAGTCGCCGAAGGCGAGGCGGCGCACCGGTGCGGTGAGCACCGCGCGACGGCCCTCGACGCGCACGCCGAAATCGCCGAGCAGGTACATCCACTCCAATCCGCTGCGGCGGGTGTAGGGGCGGATGACCTCAAGCACGTGGGTGCCAGCAGCCATCGCCGGGATGTCGGTCATGCGGATGTCTTCATCGACCCACCAGCCGACGTCGCGGTTGGCGACCTCAGCGCCGTCGAGGCGGATGCGCACCCCCTCCGGCTGTTCGATCGCCAGGCGCGAGGCCGGCACGGCCACCTCGCTCTTGAGGGTGAAGCGCAGCGCGACCTGGCCGAGCACCGGTGACGGCGCGGTGTCAGTGTAGGGCTGAGCCATGTGGCCTTCGCGCGGTGGAATGCCGAGGCCTTGCCGCACGGCGTTGTCGAGGCGCAGGACCTCCTCGGCCGGCTGCCAGGCGCCATCGCCGATGCGCCATTCGGCCTGGTCCAGCAGCAGAACGTTGGGCTCGGACAGCTCGATCGGACAGGGATCGTCGAGGGTGGCGAGCGGCTTCCACGCCAGCGGCGCCGGGATCGCGACGACGGCCGCCGTCGCGGGCGTGAAACTGAGCAGCGCGTGGCCGACCGGCGGCAGGTCGCGCACCACCTCGGTCCAGCCATCGCGGTGCTGCACCGGCAGGTCGGCGCTGGTGCCCGCATGGGTGTCGAGCGCGCGCACCGACCAGATGCCGCGCAGGCGGATGCGCGCGCCCCACAGCGCGTGGCCGTCGCTGTTGTTGCAGGCGAACAGGTGTCGAACCGCGCCGTCGTCGCGCAGCTGGGTCAGCACCGTCCACGCCGGGTTGCCGTCGGCGTGCAGCACCTCGACCTCGCGCACCGGCGCGAGGGCGTCCAGCACCGCCGCCTTCTCGCATGGCACGCGACGGCCGACGGCCAGACGCACGGCGCGCTCCGAGGGCAGGCAGTCGACCAGGGCGGGAGGATCGCCGAGGAAGATCAGACGGCCACCGGCGGCGGCGAAGGCATCCAGCCGCTCGATGGTCGAGGCGCGGATGGTACGCAGCGGCGGCACCACCACCGCGTCGTAGGCCATCGCTCCGACCGGCAGCGGATGGGCGCCGCGGGCGCACTGCGACGGCAGCAGCGATTCGCACAGGTAGTCGAAGTCGACGGTGCCGAAGCACAGCCACTTGGCGACGTCCTGGAACGAGCGCTCCAGCGCCTCGCGCGCCGCACCGGTGCTGGCGCGCGGGCCGTAGGCCAGCCAGTAGCTCTCGACCGGATGCACCACCGCGACGCGGATGCGCGGCTTGCCGCGGGTCAGCACGCTGTTGACGCGGGCGAAGTGGTCCTCGACCAGCGGGTACTCGCGGAACCACGGGCTCTGGTAGTGGATCGAGGCCGGGTAGTCGCGCTTGGCCTCGCCCTGCATGCTCACCCACGAGAGGTGATGCACGCGCACGGTGATGCCCAGCGCCGCCTGCCAGTCGCCCTGGCGCTTGTGACCGGCGAAGGTGAAGTCCCAGTCGGTCACGCCGTAGAGCTCGGACAGCATGCCATCGCGGTCGTACTGGTGCTTGGCGCTCTGCGTCTGCTTGGCCGTGGTCAGCTCCAGCGCGTCGCACAGCAGGTCGATGCCGGGGATCTGGAAGCCGCGATAGCTGCGCATCGCCTCGCCCACCGCGTGGACCTGGCTCTCCAGCGACTGCTCTTCCATGAGGTGACCGGTGCTGGCGATGCCGTGCTTCGCGCACCAGTTGCCGATCGTGTCGGCGAAGGCGGCGGCGAAGCGTTCGGCGGTGTGGTCGTGGTAGCGCCAGCGCGCCTGCGACGGCTTGCCCGCGGGCAGATCCCAGAACACCTCGGGCAGGGTGTCGAGCGGATCGGCGCCGAAGGCGGCGATGTGGCTGTCGACCAGGTCATCGGTCCACGGCATGATGCCGTCGGCCCCGGACTCGGCGGCCGGCAGCGGCTGCTTGCGGGTGAACTGCGGCTCGTCGGTGAAGATCGCCGGCACCAGGCCGCCGAAATCCTTGCCCACCGCCTGGCGGTACGGCTCGTGGGTGGCCTCGACGAAGCGGCGGATCGCCGCCGGATTCATCGTGTCGACGTAGGTCTGGCCATTGTACCAGCTCGACGGCTGCGACACCTCCAGATACGCATACCACAGCTTCTCGCCGGTCGCCGGAGCTGCCCCGTCGGCCATCCGCCGGTAGCCAGCGAGGGCACCCTGCGCGTCGAGCTTCACCGCATAGCTCGCCAGCAGCCGGCCGCGGCCGCTCCGCCCGCCGACCGCCGCCGAGGTGGTGGTCGAGCCGGTCGCCGCCTCGTGGTTGGCCTTGGGCGTGAACAGCAGGAAGCGCGAACGGAAGCGCTCCTCCTTGGTGACGATGCCGCCGGCGGCGCCGGAGGGCCAACGGTCCTCGTCGTAGAGCCAGGTGCGCAGACCGCCCCGGGCACGGCCGTCCTCGACGCAGGCCTTGACGTGGTCGAGGAACTCGGGGCCCATGTACGGCGTGTCGAGGCCGGTGCGGGCGTGGATGTGCCAGCCGCCCAGACCCATCTCGGCGAGCCAGCCGGTCTGGCGCAGCAGCTTCGCGCGATCGAGCTTGCAGTTCCAGCTCCAGAACGGCGCTCCGCGGTATTCCGGACCGGGCTTGGCGAAGGCCGCGGCGGAGAGGGTCGGGGAGGTGGAGGTCGGGTAGAGCGGCATGGAATTCCTGGCGTTTCCGAAGGCATCCTGCTGACGACTGGATCCATCTTAGGCGGCGATACCATGTGAACATGGCCGCGGTGGACGATAAACCTGGACGAATCATCGCGGACATCCGACTCGCCGATCCGCCCTGGTCGCCCTGGCTGCGTCTCGCCCACATCGCCGGCTACGGCGGGCAGGCGCAGAGCGCCGCCGTGCGCCGGCTGCGCGACTGGGAACTGGTCCTGCAGCTGACCGGCGAGGCCTGGGTGTGGTGGGAGCGCCTGCGCGCCAGCGAGCCGCTGCCGGCCGGCCACCTGCTGCTCATCCCGCCCGGCGAGCCGCACGTCCAGGACCAGACCGGACAGCACCTCGCGGTGCATTTCGACCTCACCGCACAGCTCGGCCTGACCTACCCGGACATGATGGAGCGCGTCGGCGGCGAGCGCCGCCGCAGCGACGGGCCGTCGCGCCTGCACTGGCGCCTGCGTACGCCAAGCGGTGTAATGGCGTTAGTCCCCGCCGTCACCCGTCTGGCCGCGCCGGAGTCGTGGCGCGAACGTTTCGCTCCGCTGGTGCGGCAATGGCTGCTGCGCCGCCATGCTGGCGCGGCGGCGCGGCTGCAGGCGGCCGGCATTCTCGCCAGCGCCGTCCACGACCTGATCGCCGAGAGCGAGCCGGAGCAGGGCGCGAGCAGCGAGATCGGCCGCGACCTCTCGCAGATCCTCACCCACCTCGACCTCGATGGACGGCGCTGGACGGTGGCCGGCCTGGCGCGCCGCGCCGGCCTCGGCGAGACCGCCTTCCGCGCCGCCTTCCGCCGCCTCACCGGAGAAAGTCCGCGCGCCTGGCTGGAGCGCCACCGCTTCGAGCGCGCCCGCCATCAGCTGCTGACCACGACTATGGCGATCCAGCGCATCGCCGCCGCCAGCGGCTACGATGATCCGTTCCACTTCAGCCGGGTGTGCCGGCGTTTGACCGGGATGGGCCCGCGCGAATTGCGCCGGAAGGGCTGAGCGGGCAGCACTGGGCCGGAAGCCGGCCAGCAACCAGCGACCAGCGACCAGCGACCAGCGACCAGCAACCAGCAACCAGCAACCAGCAACCAGCGACCAGCGACCAGCGACCAGCGACCAGCGACCAGCGGTCCTGGGACTCCGATCCTGCAACACTGTCCCCTACCAGGCGTACCACGTGAACATGCGCACCTTCGTCCTCCTGCTGCTGCTGTCCACGGCTGCAGCAGCCGATTGGGCGGTGCCAGCGGCCATGCGGCGCTGGACCCTGGCCCCGGGTGAAGCCAAGGCGCCGGTCGGCGTGGTCCAGGTGTGGCCGCAGTCGGCTGACGAGGTCACCGCCCAGGTCGTCGCCGGCACCCGGCCGGTGCTCTGCCGGGTGGTGTGGCATGCTCCCGGCGAGCCGCTCGAGGTGTGGTTCGATGCCACCGCGCAGCCGACGCACGTCTATCTCGGCAAGGAGCTCAAACCGGCACCATGGGAACCCCCCGCCGGCCTGACTCTGGAGACGCGCCGGCGGCCCGACCTGCCGTTCGACACTGCCGAACAGATCCTCGCGCTGTGGGACAAGGCCGGCGCGCCGCTCGGCCGCGGCGGCTGCGAGCGCATCTTCCACGGCGCCAACCCCTACGGCCCGAGCGAGGAGTTCGTCTCGCGGCACGCCGGCTGGATCGACCTGCCCAAGGAGGGCACGTGGCAGTTCGCCACCATCAGCGACGACGGCTCGGTGCTGCTCATCGACGGCAAACAGGTTGTCGCCTGGCCGGGCGGCCACGGGGCCGAGGGCGGCGCGCGTGGCGAGCACAACGGCGCGGTGCAGCTGACCGCCGGCCGCCACCGCATCGACTACCGCGTGGTCCAGGGCGGCGGCGGCTATTGCGCCGCCCTGGCGTGGAAGCCGCCCGGCGCCAAGGACTGGGAAATGGTCCCCGCCACGGCCTTCGCCGGCGCTGCGCGCTGGAACGCGACCGAGTCGGCGACGCCGCGCGGCGCCGACTGGACCATAACCTGGCGCATGCTGGCGCATGCCGGGCCCGGCACCGATGGCCTCGATCCGTGCATGATCCAGACCCGGCTGGAGCTGAGCGGACCGCCCGCCACCGCCGCGTGGCGCTTCGACGACGGCACTTCCGGCGAAGGTCGTCTGCTCGACCACTGGTGGCTGGCGCCGGGCATCCGCCGCGTCACCGCCGAGATCCGCGCCGGCAAAGAACCGCCGCAATTGCGCACCGTCGCCCTGGCGGTGCAGCCGGCCTGGCTGCAGCCCAATCCCCTGCCCGACGAGCACGCGAAGCACTGGCGCAAAACCGTGCTGGCCCGCCGCTACGCCAACCTGCCCCCGGGCGAGCTGGCTGCGGCCCTGCGCCTCGCCCTCGCCGCTGACGAGACCGGCATCCTCGCCGGGCTCTGCGATGCGGCCGCCCAAGGCGCCAAGCCCCTCGCCTCCGCCGATCCGACGACGGCCTTGTCCTACGCCCTGCGCATCCAGGGCGCCGAGCTGCGCCGCTACACCGCCTCGGCCACCATCCTCGACGCCATCACCGCCCCGCCGGCCCCGGCCGCGCGGGCGCACCTGCACCTCGGTGGCCTGCGTCTGGCCGTCGATGGCGACACCAACGGCGCCGCTGCCGCGTGGCAGGACCTTGATGCCGCCGCGCTCGATGACGGCGATCGCCGCCTGCTCGCCATCTACCGCGCCGAC
>JALHRW010000071.1 GCA_022841245.1 Planctomycetota bacterium | reverse complement strand
CGGGGTGCTCGGCGGACAGCGCGACGACGTGGCCGCGCGCTGCGACGATGTCGGCCAGGGCGCTGCGCGACGCCTCGCCATCGAGGTCGGTGTAGAGGAAGTCCCAGCGCCCGCCCTCGGGCAGGCCGTAGACCAGCTCGCGGTGCAGATGGGTGTGGAAGATCATCCCCGTGCCGGCCGGCACCGCTTGGGTCGGGCCGGAGCCGAGGCGGCACCAGCCGCAGCCAGCGAGGGTCAACTGGAGGATGCCATTGCTGCGCGTCCGCCCCGCCACCGTGTGCCGGTAGCCCGGTCGCGCCGACTGCACCGCCACCCGAGTCAGCAGGCAGTAGCCGGGCAGGGCCCCGAGCGGGGTGATGTCCAAGGCGCGATCGCTGATCACAAATCAGATGATCAGTCACAAGGCCGGGATTGCCAGTCCGCATCGGATTGATGAATATCAGGGTATGACGCCAACAATCCGGCTCGATCACGCCACCATCAGCCTGCTCGGCACTGCCGACGTCCTGCTCACGTATGCGATGCCTGGACACCAGCCGCTGACCCTCGCCCCGCCACGCTGGTCGCTCGACGGCCGCGAGGTCCTCGGCGCGGTCGACGGCTGGCAGGCCGGCGCCGCACGCGACCTGCCCAATGGCTGCCGCGAGCAGGCGTGGAGCGGCGCCCTGGTCCAGGCCACTGGCCACCGTTTGGAGATTGCCCTGCGCTGGGCCGCCGACGATCCGGTGCTGCGCTTCCGCTTCCGTCTGCATGGCCCCGGCCAGCTGACCAAGCCCGAGGGCTGCGACCGCCTGCGCTTCCTCGCCTGCGACCTCGACGGCTGCGCCGGCATCGGCCTGGTCGAGCTGTCCGCCTTCAACGAGCTGACCCACAGCTACCTGCCGGTCGAGCGCGAACTGCAGTCCGGCGTGCGCGAGATGGGTCCGATCGCGGTGGCCAGCCGCGGCGGGCAGTCGCTGCTGCTCGCCTATGAGCACGGCTCGCAGGCCAACGAACCCTTCCTCGCCTTCACCCGCGATGGCGCGCAGCTCAGCCTCGACGCGGTGCAGGGCACCTACTGCCGCGGCGATGCGCTGCCGTGGACCTCGCCGTGGCTGGAGCTCGCGGCGGTGGCCGGCGATCGCGACGAGCTCGCCCGCGCCTACCGGCGCTTCGTCCTCGACCACCTCGCCCTGCGCCCGGCGACGCGCCGACCGCTGATCTGCTACAACACCTGGAACCGCCAGGAGCGGGCCAAGCACTGGGAGGGGAAACCGTACCTCGCCGACATGAACGAGGAGCGCATGCTGCTCGAAGTCGGCATCGCCGCGCGCATGGGCATCGACGTGTTCGTGCTCGACACCGGCTGGTACGACAAGACCGGCGACTGGCGCACCTCGCGCGCACGCTTCCCGCGCGGACTCGACCCGGTCAAGGCGGCGCTCGACGCCAACGGCATGCGCCTCGGGCTGTGGTTCGGACCGCTGCATGCGGCGGTGAGTTCGCAGGCGCGCGCCGCGCACGAGGACTGCCTGATCTGCAGCCACGGCAAGCCGTGGGATGCGCACCCGGTGTGGGAGACCGAGGCGAGCCAGAACCTGTGCCTCGCCTCGCGCTGGGCCGAGGCCTTCGCCGACGAGCTGATCCGCCTGCACCGCGAGACTGGCGTGACGGTGTTCAAATGGGACGCGATCGGCCAGTGGGGCTGCGACGCGCCCGGCCACCGCCACGGCGGCCCCGAGGCCACCCGCGAGGAGCGCGCCGCGCGCTACGCGTATCTCCTGCCGCTGGCCATGGCCGAGGTGGTCGAGCGCCTCGCCGAGGCGGTGCCGGAGGCGATCGTCGACTTCGACGTCACCGAGGGCGGCCGCGCCATGGGTCTCGCCTTCCTCGCCGCCGGGCGCTACTTCCTGATCAACAACGGGCCGTATTTCGGCAACTACGACCTGCCCAACGCGGTCGACGGCAACAGCAACATGTTCCTCGGCCCCGGTCCGACCCGGGCGATGATCTGCCGCCAGAGCTACGCCTTCGACCGCTGGCTGCCGGCCAACCTCACCCTGGTGCACTACCTGCCGGACGATCCCGCGCCGACCAACGGGCGGGTCGACATCCTCGAAGTGACGCTGGCTTCGCTGGTGCTCGGCCACAACGGCCTCTGGGGCGACCTGGCGGCGGTGTCGGACGCCGGGGTGGCGCGCATCCGCACCCTGCTCGAACGCTGGCGCACGGTGCGCGACGCGGTCACCCGGGCGCAGCCGCGCCGCATCGGCGTCCCGGGCATGGCGCCGGAGATCCACGAGAAGCTGCACGACGGCCGCGGCGTGGTCGCGCTCTTCGCCGCCCAGGCCGGCATCTGGGAGCACGTCACGGCCGGGCCCGTGGCGACCGAGTCATGGTGCATGCCGAGCGTCACCGGCACGGTCGAGGTCACCCGCCTGCCCGACGGCCGGGCCCGGATCCGGGCCGTGTTCAACGCCCCAGGCGCCCGCCTGGCCGTGTTTGGCGCCTAGGGGCGGGGCTTGGCACGCCGGACCGTGCACCTAGGGTCTGACGCATGACCAAGCCCTTCCGCTCCGACGACGAAGACGATGACATGACCGGTGCGGCCGAGGCCGAGCCGAAGATCCTCACCACCCGTGAGGGCAAGACCGTCGTCCTGGACATCCCCACCAGGCTGCTCGCCGACCGCATCGTGTGGTTCGGCGAAGAGGTCAACAACCGCACCGCCAACCGCGCCGTGCGCCAGCTGACCTACCTCGCGCTCGAAGACCCCAAGAAGCCGATCACGCTGTACCTCAACTCGCCCGGCGGCTCGATCGTCGACGGCATGGCGGTCTACGACACCATCCGCCGCAGCCCCGCGCCGGTGCACTGCATCGTCAGCGGCATGGCCGCCTCGATGGGCGCGATCATCCTCTCGGGCTGCGCCAAGGGCCACCGCAAGATCATGAAGCACGGCGAGGTCCTGCTGCACCAGCCGCTCGGCGGCGCCCGCGGCCAGGCCACCGACATCGAGATCTCGGCCAAGCGCATCCTCAAGATGAAGGAGACGCTGCTGAAGATCCTGGCCGAGAACTGCGGCCAGCCGTTCGAGAAGGTCGCCGAGGACTGCGACCGCGACTACTGGCTGGATGCGGAAGAAGCCAAGGCGTATGGGATCATCGACGAAGTGATTTGAGGGTTCGATCGCGTCGGATCGCCAAGCACCCCGCGGGATTCCCGCGGGGTGCTTCGTTGGGCGCTGGGGCCAGCGACCAGCGACCAGCGACCAGCGACCAGCGGCCAGCGGCCAGCGACCAGCGGCCAGCGACCAGCGACCAGCGACCAGCGGCCAGCGGCCAGCGGCCAGCGGCCAGCGGCCAGCGACCAGCGACCAGCGACCAGCGACCACCTTCCCATTGCCCCTCAGCGGACTGAAGTCCGCCGACCGGGCCGACTGACGTCGGCGCCACGCACGAAACGAAGCACCCCGCGGGAATCCCGCGGGGTGCTTGCGGTCCAGGTTGCCCTGAACTTCTAGCCCTTCACCTCGGCGCCTTCGATACGCATGCTGTAGAAGCTGCGGTAGACGAAGACCATCGAGACGATGAAGAAGACCACGGCCAGGGTGATCGAGACGCTGCGGTCGAGTCCGACAGCCAGCGAGACCGCCAGCAGGCCGAACAGGGTCGCGAACTTGATCACCGGGTTCATGGCCACCGAGGAGGTGTCCTTGAACGGGTCGCCTACGGTGTCGCCGACCACCGACGCCTCATGCAGCGGGGTGTTCTTGGCGCGCAGTTCGCACTCGACGACCTTCTTGGCGTTGTCCCAGGCTCCACCGGCGTTGGCCATGAACATGGCCTGGTAGAGGCCGAAGATGGCCAGACCGATGAGGTAGCCGATGAAGAAGAAGGGCTCGGCGCAGGCGAAGGCCAGGGTCGAGAAGAACATCGCGAGGAAGATGTTCCACATGCCCTTCTGGGCGTAGATCGTGCAGATCTCGACCACCTTCTTGCTGTCCTCGGTGCTGGCCTTGGTCGCACCTTCGAGCTTCATGTTCTTCTTGATGAACTCGACGGCCTTGTACGCGCCGGCCACCACCGCCTGGGTCGAGGCGCCGGTGAACCAGTAGATGATCGCGCCGCCGGTGACCAGGCCGAGCAGGAACGGGGCGTAGGTCAGGCCGAGCTTGGACACCTGGGTGGCGTCAGCGAGGCCGCCGGTCAGCTCCATGATGATCGAGAAGATCATCGTGGTGGCGCCGACGACCGCGGTGCCGATCAGCACCGGCTTGGCGGTGGCCTTGAAGGTGTTGCCGGCGCCGTCGTTCTCCTCGAGCAGCTCCTTGCCGATCTCGAAGTTGGTGTCGAAGCCGAAGTCCTTCTTCACCTCGGCCTGGATGTTCGGGATCTGCTCGATCTGCGAGAGCTCGAACACCGACTGGGCGTTGTCGGTCACCGGGCCGTAGGAGTCGACGGCGATGGTCACGGGACCCATGCCGAGGAAGCCGAAGGCGACCAGGCCGAAGGCGAACACGGCGGCCATGGTGGCGCCGATCGTCCCGCCGCCGAGCGCGGCGGCCAGGCCCATGCCCGAGACCCAGTAGGCGACGCCCATCAGGGCGACCATCATCAGGCCGAGCCAGTAGCAGCTGAAGTTGCCGGCGGTGAGACCAGCGAGGATGTTCAGCGAGGCGCCACCTTCCTTCGAAGCCGTGACCACCTCACGCACGTGGCGCGAGTGGACGCTGGTGAAGACCTTGACCAGCTCGGGGATGATCGCGCCGGCGGCGGTGCCGCAGGAGATGATCAGCGAGAGCTGCCACCACAGGTCGCCGGCGTTGGCCGCGGTGCCGACCGAGGGGATGAGCATCTTCGAGAGCACGAAGGTGACGACGACCGAGACGACCGAGGTCAGGACGACCAGGGTGGTCAGCGGGTACTCGTAGTTGAACTTCACCGCGTTGCCGAACTTGGGCTTGGCGATGAACCAGTCGTTGAGGAAGTAGCTGCCGACCGAGGTGCCGATCATGGCGACGCGCATGGCGAAGATCCACACCAGCAGCTGGACCTGGATGGTCGGGTCGTGGACGGCGAGCATGATGAAGGTGATCAGCGCGACGCCGGTCACGCCATAGGTCTCGAAGCCGTCGGCGGTCGGGCCGACCGAGTCGCCCGCGTTGTCGCCGGTGCAGTCGGCGATCACACCCGGGTTGCGGGCGTCATCTTCCTTCACCTTGAAGACGATCTTCATCAGGTCGGAGCCGATGTCGGCGATCTTGGTGAAGATGCCGCCGGCGATGCGCAGCACGGCCGCGCCGAGCGACTCGCCGATGGCGAAGCCGATGAAGCAGGGGCCGGCCAGGTCGGCGGGGAGGAAGAGGAGGATGGCGAGCATGATGATCAGCTCGACGCTGATCAGCAGGGTGCCGATCGACATGCCCGACATCAGCGGGATGGCGTAGCAGGGGTAGCCCTTGCCCTTGAGCGCGGCGAAGGCGGTGCGGCTGTTGGCGAAGGTGTTGATGCGGATGCCGAACCAGGCGACGCCGATCGAACCGAGGATGCCGACCACCGAGCAGGCCAGGATCATGAACACCTTGTAGGCGCCCAGTCCGGTGCCGCCGGCGCCGTCAGGCGTCAGGAAGCCGAAGTAGGCGATGATGATCGCCGCGATCAGCAGCCAGAGGATGCCGAGGAACTTGCCCTGGGTGATCAGGTAGGTCTTGCAGGTGGCGTAGATCAGCTCGGAGATCTCGAGCATCGACTTGTGCACCGGCAGCTTCTTGACCTGGGTGTAGACCATCAGGCCGAAGAGGAAGCCGAGCACGCAGACGACCAGGCCGCCCATCAGGAAGGCCTTGCCGGTCATGCCGAGGAAGAGGACCGGCTTGACGTAGGCAGCGTCGCCTTCCTTCAGGCCGGCGGCGTTCCACGGCACCGAACCCTTGGTCATCACCTTCTCGCCCTTGGCGTTGGTGATCTCGACCACCCCGACCCGGGTGGTGTTGTCGAGCGAGGGCAGGATGAGGTTGGCCTCGCCACCGCCGTGGGCGGCAGCAGCCGGAGCGCCATGCACCGCCGCGGCTTCAGCCGCCGGCACGGTCAGGGGCGCCTGATCCTGGGCCAGCAGCGGCAGGGCCGCAGCAGTCAGGACAAGCAGGGCGCGGGTGACGGATGCGAGCCAGCCGCTCAAGCGCGATCGGCTTTGCGGGGCACGTGCGATGCAAGACATGGAACCTCCGGTCATGGGGGCATGAGACCAGCGGACCTCAGCATCCAGAAGTCCCAAATGCTGATTATGCGTAGCCATCCACCGAACGACCCCCCTCGCATGCGATTCATGCATGCATCTTGCTCTTCTCCGGTCATTAATCGTTTGTATCGCAAGGGGTTGCGACCGAGTCTGGCTGGCGCCTTTTAGCTCGCAACACATTAGTTGACTGTTGGATCAAGGCCTGACGAGGCCCAACTCGACCTCTACTATTCCACATCGCCTGCTGCCCCGAGGTCAGCCGTCGCGATGTTCGTACCCACGCATCACCAGCGGCACTCGGCGCTGCTGGCGGTCCTCCATCCACGCTCCGGCTTCGGGCAGCAGCCAGCCGATCACCGAGAGGGGTTCGTCGAAGGGCCAGGCCAGCTGCAGGGTCGGCCACTGGCTGGCCTCGACCGCGACGAGCAGTTCGTAGTCCTCGCCATCGCACATCGCCGAGGTCACGGTGTCCGAGATCTGCGGCACGTCGTCATGCACCGGGACCTGCTCGGGCAGCAGCAGGCAGCCGCAACCGGAGGCCTCGGCCAGCTTCGGGGCGTCGGCCGCGAGGCCGTCCGAGAGGTCCATCAGGGCGTGGACGAAGCCGTGGCGGGCCAGCCAGCGGCCCTCGGCCAGGCGCGGCTCGGGAGTCAGATGGCGGCCCGAGCGCAGCGAGCCGCCGAGCGTCCCGCTGACCACCAGCAGGTCGCCGGGCTTGCCGCCATCGCGGCGCAGCAGGCGGCCCTGCGCCGCCGGATCGCCCTCGCCCCACACCGTCACCGAGACGACCAGGCTGTCGGCCCCGGTGGTGTCGCCGCCGAGCAGCGGGCAGGCATGGCGGGCGAGTTCGGCGGACAGGCCGGCCATGATCGCGGCCGCATCCCAGCGCCCGGGGCAGGACAGCGACACCGCGGCGCCGACCGGCACCGCGCCCATCGCCGCGAGATCGGACAGGGCGGCGGCGGCGGCCTTGCGCCCGACCAGCCGCGGATCGGCGTCAGCGGTGAAATGCCGGCCTTCGGCGATGGCGTCGACCGACAGGCAGGTCGGCCCCTTCGGTGTCCACACGCAGCAGTCGTCGCCGATGCCCAGCGTCCCGGGCGGAGCGGGATGCGCGGCCGTGAGCGCGCGGATCAGCGAGGCTTCGTCGAGCGGCATGGCCGGATCAGCGCAGGAACGGCTGCGGCTCGCCCGGCTTCAGGGTCAGGATCTCGACCCCGTCCTCGCGCACCAGGATGGTGTGCTCGTGCTGCGCACTGCGCCGCAGGTCGGCGGTGACCGCGGTCCAGCCGTCGTCCCAGCTGCGGTGCTTCCAGGTGCCCTGGTTGATCATCGGCTCGATGGTGAAGGTCATGCCCGGCTTGAGCACGAAGGTCGCGGCGGCGTCGTAGTAGTGCGGGACCTGCGGATCCATGTGGAACTGTTCGCCGATGCCGTGGCCGACGAAGGCGCGTACCACGCCGTAGCCCCTGGGCTCGGCGCAGGCGCTGATCGCCTTGCCGATGTCGCGCACCTGGCTGCCGGCGTGCACCGCGCCGATGCCAGCCATCAGGCACTCGCGGGTGGTCTCGATCAGCAGCCGGCTCTCGGCGTCTATCGTGCCCACCGCCACCGTCTCCGAGCAGTCGCCATGCATGCCGTCGAGGAAGATGGTGACGTCGAGGTTGACGATGTCGCCCTCCTCCAGCGGCCGGTCGTCGGGGATGCCGTGGCAGATCACCTCGTTGACCGAGGCGCAGATGCTTTTCGGGTAGCCGCAGTAGCCGAGGGTCGAGGGGAAGCCGCCGAGGTCGATGTAGGCTTGGTGGGCGATGGCGTCGAGCGCGTCGGTGGTGACGCCGGGCCTCACCGCCGCCTTGCACAGCTCCAGCACCTGGCGGGCGGCCTGGCAGGCGGTGCGCATGCGCGCCAGCTGGCCGGCGTTCTTGACCACGTCCTTGACCCGCGGGCCGGGCCGGCCGTCGCTGCGCAGGGCGTAATCGGGCTTGGGGATGTGGTCGGGCACGCTGCGGCGCGGCGAGACCCGGGCCGGGCGCACCGGTCGCGGATTGGGCGGCGCGGCCTTGGCCTCGGCCCCGCTCAGGGCGCTGAGCAGATCGCGCGGCTGGTGGCACTTCTTGTACTTCTTGCCGGAGCCGCACCAGCAGGCGTCATTGGGACCGATCTTCACGTTATTCACGCGTCGCGCAGGCTAGGCGGCGGGGTGGCGAAGCCAACCCTGCACGCGGGCTACCTTCGCCTCCTCCCTTTCGCCGCGTGGATCACCGCCAATGATGCCCCGCCATGCGCATCCCCGTGACCACCTCCGACGCTCCTTCCGCCATCGGCCCGTACTCGCAGGCGATCAAGGCCGGCGGCTTCCTGTGGTGCTCGGGGCAACTCGGCCTGCAGCCGGCCTCCGGCTCGTTCGCTTCCCAGGACACCGCGCTGCAAGCCGAACAGTGCCTGCGCAACCTCGACGCGATCTGCCGCGAGGCCGGCACCAGCCTGTCGAAGGCGGTGAAATGCGGCATCTTCCTCGCCGACCTGGCCGACTTCGCGGCGGTCAACGAGGTCTACGCGCGCTGGTTCGAGGCACCCTTCCCGGCCCGTGCGACGGTGCAGGTGGCGCGGTTGCCCAAGGATGCGCGGGTCGAGATCGATGCCGTGGTGGAGTTGTGATCGCCCGTTCGTGGTTCGTGGTTCGTGGTTCGTGGTTCCGCACGCAGGCGTGGGATCCGGATCTGCTGAACCACGAACGCCGAACGCCGAACCACGAACAGGGGCAATGCTAATGCCCTCGCGCGAAGACACTGCCGCCATCCCCGGAGCCGGCTCGGTCGACCCCAAGGACCATCCGCCGATCGCGCTGCCCGACGCCGACTGGGCGTGGTTCACCGAGCGCTGCGCCGCGCTCGCGCTGCCCGATCCGAGCGCCTGGCGGCCGCGACTCGAGGCGCTCTTCGGCCACCTCAGCGGGGTCAATCGCTGGCTCAACCTGACCACGGTCGAGGGGCCGCACGAGTGGCTCAAGCTGCACGTGCTCGACAGCCTCACCGCACTCTCCGACCCGCGCCTGGGCCATCTCGCCGAGGGCGCGCCGTGCCTCGACCTCGGCTCCGGCGGCGGCTACCCCGGCCTGCCGTTGGCGCTGGCGCGACCGCAGGTGCCGTGGGTGCTGGCCGACGCCCGGCGCAAGAAGGCGGATTTCCTCGCTGCGGCGGCCACCCTGGTCGGCCCGCATGTGCGCGGCCTGCACCTCCGTGGCGCGGAGGTCGCGCGCGCCGCGCCGGATCTGTTCAAGAAGTGCCAGCTGGTGGTCAACCGCGCCATGGGTCAGGCCGACGAGGTCCTCGCCGAAGTCGCGCCGCTCTTGCGCCTGCATGGCCATCTCCTGTTGTGGAAAGGACCTGCATTCGAGGGACAGGAGCGCGACCGGGCCGCCGCGGCGGCCCCGAAGCTCGGTTTCAAGGTCTTGGGTGTGCGCCGTCTGCACCTGGTCGAGGGCGACCCCGAGCGCCTGCTCGCCTGCTACGAACGCATCTAGCACGGGGCTGCGGATTCCGTCCGGACAACCTAAATAGTTGCCCCAGGATTGGTTGCGCCGGGCGCGTCGCCCCGCCCGCAACTTACCACAGCTAGCGGTTGCTTTCTCGCGGACCCACCATATGTAGTGGCGTCTCCCGCCTAGCGGCATCAAACCCTCCACTTCGCTTCCGCTCCTCATACGGACCCACCAGCCGTGGGTCCGTCCGTTCCCGCCTTTCCGCTTCAGGACTACCTCGATGACCCTCGCCCAGCTCCAGGACTACACCTTCAACACCAAGTACGCGCGCTACAACCCGGCGATCGGCCGGCGCGAGACCTTCGCCGAGGCCGCCGACCGCGTGTTCCTGATGCATGAAGGCAAGTACGCCCGCTTCGGCATCCAGGAGCAGATCGAGTACGCCAAGGCGGCGGTGAAGGACCGCCTGGTGCTCGGCAGCCAGCGCGCGCTGCAATTCGGCGGCAAGCCGGTCGAGGACAAGAACGCCCGCCTCTACAACTGCACGGTCAGCTACTGCGACCGCCCGCGCTTCTTCCAGGAGTCGCTGTGGCTGCTGCTGTGCGGCTGCGGCGTCGGCTTCTCGGTCCAGCGCCACCACGTCGCCAAGCTGCCGCCGATCGCCAAGCCCGGCACCGCCAAGACCATCTTCACCGTGCCCGACTCGATCGAGGGCTGGGCCGACGCGCTCGGCGTGCTGTTCAGCAGCTACCTCACCACCGAGCAGCCCTTCCCCGAGTACGCCGGCCGTACCATCGAGTTCGACTACAGCCAGGTCCGCGCCCAGGGCAGCCCGCTGTCCAGCGGCATCGGCAAGGCGCCCGGCCCCAAGCCGCTGCAGCGCTCGCTGGAGCAGATCCGCCGCGTGCTCGACGAGCGCCTGGTCGTCGCCGGCAACGGCTGCACCCTGCGCCCGATCGACGCCTACGACATGGTCATGCACGCGTCCGACGCGGTGCTGGCCGGCGGCGTGCGCCGCAGCGCGACCATCTGCATCTTCTCGCTCGACGACGACGAGATGATCAAGGCCAAGACCGGCGACTGGTTCATCAAGAACCCGCAGCGCGGCCGCTCCAACAACTCCGCCCTGCTGCTGCGCTCGACCACCACCTTCGAGCAGTTCGACAGCCTGATGCAGTCGGTGCGCGAATTCGGCGAGCCCGGCTTCGTCTGGGCCGACAGCACCGAGATCATGTACAACCCGTGCGTCGAGATCGGCATGTACCCGGTCGACATCGAGACGGGCCAGACCGGCTGGCACTTCTGCAACCTGTGCGAAATCAACATGAAGGCCTGCGTCGACGAGCCGACCTTCGAGCGCGCCTGCCGCGCCGCCGCCATCCTCGGCACGCTGCAGGCCGGCTACGACAAGTTCGACTACCTCGGCGCCACCACCGAGCGCATCGTCAAGCGCGAGGCCCTGCTCGGCTGCTCGATGACCGGCATGATGGACAACCCGAAGATCGCCTTCGACGCCGCGCTGCAGCGGCGCATGGCCCAGCTGATCCTCGACGTCAACGCCGAACTCGCGCCCAAGCTCGACATCCAGGTGTGCGCCCGCGCCACCTGCGTCAAGCCGGCCGGCACCACCAGCTGCATCCTCGGCACCGCCAGCGGCATCCACCCGCACCACGCCAAGCGCTACTTCCGCCGCGTGCAGGCCAACATCAGCGAGGCGCCGCTGCAGTTCTTCGAAGCGCACAACGCCCGCGCGGTCGAGAAGAGCGTGTGGAACCCCAACGGCACCGACAAAGTCATCACCTTCTGCGTCGAGGTGCCCAAGGACGCGCTGATCAAGACCGAGGTCTCGGCGGTCAAGCTGCTCGAGCACGTCAAGCTCACCCAGGAGAACTGGGTCATGGGCGGCCGCCGCGCCGAGCGCTGCACCGCGCCGTGGCTGCGCCACAACGTCTCCAACACGATCACCGTGCGCGAGAGCGAGTGGGTCCAGGTCAGCCACTACATCTACGACAACCGCGACGCCTTCGCCGGCGTCTCGCTGCTGCCCGAAGGCGGCGATCTGGAATACCCGCAGGCCCCCTTCACCAGCGTCCTGACCTTCGACGAGATCGTCGCCGAGTACGGCGTCGGCAGCCTGTTCGCTTCCGGCCTGATCGTCGACGGCCTGCACGCCTTCAACAACGACCTGTGGTCGGCCTGCGACTGCGCCCTCGGCCGCGGCCAGAGCCTGGAAGTGCCGCAGCTGACCGATGGCGCCGACGAAAAGGCCTTCTCGCTCTACCAGGCGACAGTGCGCCAGATCCTGTCGAAGAAGGACTGGGTGCGCCGCGCGCGCAAGTTCGCCACCAACTACTTCGGCGGCGACCTGCGGCGCATGAGCTACTGCCTCAAGCGGGTCAACAACTGCAAGCTGTGGGAGGATTTGACCCGTGAATACGTGCCCGTCGACTACACGCTGATGTACGAAGACTCTGATAATACTAAACTTGTGGATGCCGTCGCCTGCGCTGGAGGCAAGTGCGACGTGCAGTGACCTAGCGATCTGTTGCAACTATAGTGCAACTAAACTGCCGCGGGGCGGGTGCCGGACGGGTGCCCGCCCCGCAGGCGTTGATGGAGCAGTTGCAACATCGCCCCTGTCCGCTGACCGCTCCGGTGCACTGGAGGATGCACGCAGACGTGAGGGTGCCAGATAGGCTTTCAAGGAGAGCAAGACCAGATGCTTAGCCCAGCGCACCTGCCCGCCGGCATGCCTCACCCAGTAGGCGACTGAAGAGCCGCTACACTCCCAAGGCCGCGGTATAAGGAGATGTCCCCATGCGATTCGATGTCACCGGCTTCACCTGCGAGCACTGCGGCTGGACGCAGAAGCAAGACGTCGCCTGCCCCCGCTGCGGGCACTTCGAGAATTGGACCGACGATCTCGGCATCCACGAATCCAAGGCGGAGGTCTCCGAGGATCTTGATGACGGATTGCAGCTCTTGATGGCCGGGGATCCGCTTGCGAAGCGCTACTTCCTCGCCCTGCATCGCTCGTTCGCACTGATCTCCCCACGCCAGCGGGCCGCATGGTTCGATCGCACCGTCCGCAGCGCTCTCCGCCGGGTCGGCATGCCCCTTGGTCCAGCGAAACCTGCAGGCGCTGCCCGTGCGGCGCGAACCCGCAAACGCATCGTGCGCAGGAAGAAGACCTGATGCCTGCAGTGTGGACCTGGGGCTGGACAGAGCCCCCTCCCAGTGACCGGCAGAGCGATCCGTTGGGCTTTTCATCGCTCGCCGAATCCATTGGAGACTTGCTACTTCCAGGACTGAGCTTCCGCACGCGGCGGGCTGACGAGGCGCTCTGGAGCCTGGTGGGACGCGTGTGGGCCTGGGATGCCTATGGCCATGGCTCACGGCGGGCGGTGCAGGACGCCCTACTGCGCTTCGAACGTGCCCTCAAGCTCGTGTGGTGTGCCCGAGGCACGACGGGCTTCGCAGGGGTCGAAGGGGCGCGGTTCCAGATGCAGCGCAACAGCTGGGACCCCGACTACCACCTCCTTAGCAACCAGTTCTCACAGGGGCTGCATGGCTCCTACACGCGCCTGCTGCGCGCCGCTGGCCTGGTCGACCGGGAGGACCCTCTGTGTCCGACCGCCAGTGGCAGGGCACTGGTACGCTGCCACGGCTTCACCTGGACCGAGAGCACTGGCAGAGAGCGGCTCCATAGGGTCTTCGACCGTACCATGCCGCTGAGTTGCCGGATGGCGCTGGGCCGGCGTGTATTCGCCCCGCCGGACGATGCTGGCCTCGACCAGGTCGGCCGAGTCACAACAGCTGCAATCGCCGCCGTACTCCACCGGGCTGGGCCGACACCACGGTGGCGCTGGTTGGCTGCCCGCGTGCGCCTGCCCATCGCCCCGCTGGTGGCCGGTGGCGACGATTTCCGCCGCGTGACAAGCGACCTCGAATCCGTCTTCGCCGATGTGGTTGACCTCGCTCTGGACCCGGAGGCCGATGCCCCAGCACGACGCCTGGTCGTACCGCGAGGCTTTCCCAGCTGGGTCCGACAGGTTGCGCAGCACACCAACCAACAAGACATCCCTCAGGCCCTGGCGCATGCCTGCCGACGAGCCCGTCTTCAAGCCCCCCAGGCGGTCATCGACCTGCACCACGCCGTCTGGACCTCCCGGCGCCATCCTGAGCCGTGGGTACGCTGGTATCGTGGATGCCCCCAGGCAACCCCATCGATCCGTCCATCGACCGTGGCGGACAGCCGGGACCTCAGATGGTCAGTTGCCTTCGACCTCATGCGACAGACCAGGTGGACGCCGTGAGTTCCGAGGAATCCCATAACCTGGTGGACATCATCGGCTCATTCGTGGCACGCCATGGCCCCGTGCGCGATGCCGTGTTCACCACCTTCACCTGCGATGCCGAGCTTATCGCACGCGATCTCATTCCGGTGCTGGGGGGCAGACCCGACGGCGCACCCCCGCATGTTTGGGTGATCTGCGATGGACGGCACTACCGGGGCCATGCGGGCGGCCCCTGGATGCTCACCTGGCCCGGGACGGAACTCTTCCATCCCAAGATCGCCTGGCTCGTCGCCGACGCTGCGACCCTGCTGGTTGTCGGGAGTGGCAACCTGACCCCGGCGGGTCAGTACACCAACCGAGAGATCCTGGCCTGTACGACCTGGTCTGAAGCCGTCTGTCCCGCCGGCCTGGTGCCGCTCATCAAGCGGATGGCCGCTGATTACCCCCGGTTGCATTGGCCGCAGCACCCCCTCGTCGACAGTCCCGCTGTCCTGATCCCCGGCTTCCTGCGTTCGCGCCGTGGACTCACTGGTCTCCTGCCGCGACGGGGGGTCGATCGCCTCGTGGTCGTCTCCCCCTTCTATGACCGCGACCAAGGTGACGTCGAACCCGATGCCCTCCTCGATGAACTGGTCGCCCAATGCAGACCTGAACGCCTGGATGTCGTAGTCCCGTCTCGCAGCTCCGGCGACCGCATTGAGATCCCCCTCACTCGCGCCCAGCTTGATCGACTGACAACCCGCTTCGGTGGCCACCTGCGCTTATTCGGCATACCAGTTGGCCCCAGACCGCTCCACGCCAAGGCCATTTTCGCCCTTCGAGCGCGCCGTGCCGTCGCCATCATCGGATCGGCCAACGCCACACGGGTCGCATTCCAGGGCGGCAACATCGAGGCCGTCGTCTGCGAGCGAGGTCCTCGGGCGCTGGTCGATACCAAGCTGCGGCAATTGCTGACCCAGGCACCCATCCTTGACCCCGCAACGGTCCGGTGTCGACCCGCCAGCGCACAGCTAGACGCTGAGCCTCCCCGACGCTGGGCCGAGGTGGCATTCTGGGATGCGGCGACTGAACGACTGGAAATCCGCTGGCGACGGACCGGCCACCGGGGGCTCCGGGTCCGACTGGATCAGCAGGCACTGCACCTCGACGAGCATGGCCAGCCACGCGAACGAGTGCGGCTGTGTGATCGCTGGTACCTGATCCTCGACAGACCCGGACAGGCAGGACGGCAGTGGGTGCCGATCCTCTGCACGAACGACGCGCCGGGACCACGCTGGAATGTCCCCGAAGTCACCGCCCCGCCGGAAGCCTGGCTCACCGTCTTCGACCGCACTATGACATCACCTGGTGACGAGCACGACGGGGATGGCCCGCAGATCGGTCGCCGCGGCCGGCGGCGGCGGGCAACGGATAGCGATTGCAGCTTGGCCGAGCGCTGCCGCCTGCTGCAGGCCTTCCTCGGCAGTGCCATACGTATCTTGGCCCGCCGATCCCATGCCGACGATTCCGATCGAACCCGGGTCGCCGGCATGCTGGTCGAGGCGGCCCGCCACCATGATCCCGCTACCGCGGCCAATGCCGGAGACCGGCATTGGTACATCTGGGTCCGGTGCGAGATCCATCGCCTGATGCGACGGCGTGACTGCTGGGCACCGGGCTGGCAGCGTTATGCCGCCATTCTTGCTGAACTGCTCGAAGAGACGCCGACCGAGTCCAGCACCCTGCGGGAAGCGTTGCGATGAGACGGGCTGATCTTGCGCGATTCCGCCTCCAGGGGCGCCTCGAACTGGGATCCGATCCGGTCATGGCTGCACGGACGCAGCAATACCAGGCAGCCGAAGCCCTGCTCCTCCGGCTCTACCATCTCGGTATGCCAGGCTGCATCTTGGGTGATGAAGTGGGCCTCGGGAAAACCTATGTCGCACTTGGAGTAGCAGCGTGGGTCCTGGCGCAGGAACCCCAGTCACGCGTTCTCATCCTCACCAGCAGCCGCTCCATGGTGGACGCCTGGGCCACCCGATGGCAAGCGATCAAGCCCGGTCATGGACCTGATGCACTTCACGGCTGGGTTCGCCGCTCGGAGCAGGCACGGTCATGGCAGGGGCTCATCGAAGCATGCGCCGGCAACAGTCGGATGGTGATTACCTCCTACGATGCCCTCCGCGGGAGAAACACGCAGCGCGAGCGCTTCCGCCATGGCCTCGCCGCCGCCCTGATCCGCCTTGGTTCAGGGCGCTCGCTGTGGGGCAAAACAGTCCGCACCCTGGCGAGCGAGCTCGGTATCGACACCCGCGTGCGCGCCGAGCGGGTTGCCATCAGTCGGTCCAAAGCTCGCGCCTTCTGGAAAGCATATGCCAACCCGGAGCGCGGTTGCTGGCGGCGTGGAGCCGACGATGCATTCGATGATCTCGAAGCGGAAAGTCGCAGTCGTCACATCCCTGCAGGCTTCGATCTGGTCATCGTTGACGAGGCCCATCGGCTGCGATCACCGGGCCGCCGCCAGACCCTGGAACCGATCCTCGCCCGCTCAGCGAAACGCCTGCTCCATCTGACGGCAACCCCTTTCTCACTCGATATCGCCCAGTTCGAGGTGCTGCTGCGTCAGCTCACCTTGCCAGCAGGCCGGGATCGAGATCGCTGGCTGAGGACGGTCGAAGCCATCGACCTTGAGGGATACCGTCGGCGCCTACTTGAAGTCGGACACATCGATGCCGACTGGTTGGCGTCCTTCACAACGCGCCTGCGACCCTGGATCGTCCGCCGGACCTGGGACGGGATCGGCTCGGACCCGCGACTTCCCAAGGCAGTCGATACGGTGACCTGGGATCTTGATCTCGACGGTCAGGACCAGGAAAGTTCAGCTCGATTTGCGACCATCGCCTTGGAGCGATCGATTGCCTCCGTCCTGGCCGACCACGAACAGACCCATATCGCCAGCCGACGCACGAGTCTGTGCTCCAGCTGGCCGGCCGCCCGCCACTCCCTGGAAACGCACCCCTTGCCTGGTGATGACCCGGGGATCGTCAGTCTGACGCGGGCGACGTGCCGCCTGATCGGTGACCAGCATGGTCCGAAAATCGAACTCCTGGCCCAGCGCATCGCCCAGGAGGTTCGCGGGACCCCGAAACGGCCGGGGTGCAAGATCGTCGTGTTCGCCGAGCGCAGCCAGACCCTGCGTGCGTTGCAAACGGAGCTGAGCAGGGTCCTGCGGGACTGCATCAGCGTGGACCGCCAGGAGCGCAAGCGGCTACTCCGGTCAAGCCAACGACGGGGAGCGGGTCTCGACCGCGACGAACGATTCACCGCCGTGTGCCTGGCGTCGCTGCGCGCGCGCGGATTCGGGGCCCAAGCCGCGGAGGCCTACTACAAAGCTTGGCGACAACGCCTCGAGCATGAAGGATTAAGTCCGCTGGATTTTGCCGATGCACACCGCACTGGGGCGCCATTGGCAATTCTCGACGGTACCCACGGTGAGGTGGAACAACTCTGTCGACGCTTTCAGACTCCAGCAAGACCCTGGGTCCTCCTCTGCGGCCGGAAAGCGCAAGAAAGCATCGATCTCCACCGTGATTGTACGACTGTCGTCCTTGCCGATCCGGTCTGGAGTCCCGCAGACCGCGAGCAGCGAATCGGCCGTGTCCGTCGCATCGGCAGCCCGGCGCAGCGCATCCGCTGCATCGACGTGTACACGCGGGGGACCTATGAAGAGCAGATCATCCGCCGATGCCAGTATCGCGGTCGCCTTCTCCAATCGCTGCTCGGAGCGCAGGATATCATGTTGGACAATGGCGATGTCGAAGGACGCATCGCTATAGTTCCCGAGCAATACAGGCTCAAGCTCGCTCCAAGCAACGATTTATACCAGGAGCTCCAGGGAATTCATTGAACCGGCGGCCGCTGCCGAAGAACTCTGGTGATGGCCTCCAATCATCCTCTTCGGTCTTGGCCAGTCCGTTTCCGTTACGAATCAGAGAAAAGTACACCTACGACCACCACAGCATCGACAAGGGGAACTGCTTTCGTTTCGACAGCACATGCCCCATCGACGGACACGAGTACGACTTGATCCCCGATCGTGGGGCCGAGTCGACGCAGACAGTCACCACTACGGCCGGAAATCAGCACGAGATCTCCCTCCGCTGGTCTCCGGTCGGGATCGAGGATGACCCTCGAACTGGACTGGACGGGCCCCAGGACGAGACCCTGATCGCAGGCTGTGACCTTCCAGTGTCCCGGCAGTTCATCAACCGTCTCGGCTGGCCCGAATCCGCGCCGCCGCCGCCGATTCTCGAACTTCGGTGTAGCCGGTGGCGTCCACCACGACGGCGCGTTCGCCGGATCGCCAGTCATCAGCCAATCGACATCGACCTCGAGTTCGCGGGCCATCGTCGGAAAGTGCTTGGACCGGGCGATCTCGCCATCGAGGAACCGCTGCATGTTCTGTCGGGAAAAGCCGCACGCCTTCGCGATAGCCGAGGCTGTAAGATTTCGCGCTTTGATCGCTGCCCGTAGCCGCGATGCGAGCGAATCTGGATGGACGGAGGTTGCCATAGCGCGTCTCCAAAGTGTACCCACCTGTCCACTTGACACGGTGGGTACGTGGTGACAGCCTGGGTACATCACGCGGCAGGCCAACCACGGCGAATCACCCGCGGTGGGCCGCCACCGTTCGTTGCCCAAGGCGGAGGTCTGATGACTTGGTGGATGACCGCAGCCTCAAAGCCGACCTATGTCGCCAAGGCTATCGCATATTACCGTCATTCCGCGCAGGATCGCCAGAAGAACTCGGTCGAGATCCAAAGCGATCAGGTGCGCAAATGGGCAAGCGAGCGTCAGATCGAGATCATCCAGGAGTTCTCAGATCGGGGCAAATCCGGCCTGACAGCCGAAGGTCGACCAGCATTCACCGAGATGATGGAGTGGGTACGGACCCGGAACGACTTCACCATGGTCTTGGCGCTCGACGTCAGCCGTTGGGGCCGTTTCCAGGATCTCGATCTGTCCGCCCAATATTCTTCGGAGTGCACGAGGTACGGCAAGGATGTCCGATATGTGAACCTAGGGGTGGAGAACGACGAAAGTCCGATCTATCCGCTGGTGGTCACTCTTGAGCGCTACCGTTCCGCGCAATACAGCCGCGAACTATCGGACAAGGTATTCAAGGGTTGCGCCAAGATCTCACACCAGGGCTACCGCGCTGGCGGCTCGGCCCCCTACGCAACCCAACGCGTCATGGTCGACGAGCAGAACGAACCGCAACGGGTCCTCAACCATGGCGAGCGCAAGAGTATCCAGAACTGGCGAGTCAAACTCGCGCCTGGTGAGGCGCAGCAAGTCGAGATCATCCAGGAGATATTCCACCAGTTCACCGATCGGAATCTCGACGAGCGCCAGATCGCCGGCATGCTCAATCAGCGCGGTTTGATTTCGCCTGGAGGCAAAGCATGGACGCCGGGGTCAGTACAGCGCCTGCTCAAGAACAGAACCTACGCCGGATCAGTGGTCTACAACAGGACCACGGGGAAACTTAAGACGTCCAGACGCACGAATCCGCACCAGCAGTGGATCGTCTGCGACAACAGTTATCAGCCGGTGATCCCTATGGAGGTATTCGAACGGGCGCAGGAGCGCTTCGCCGAACGGCAGAAGCGCATCGAGCCAGAGGCGATCATGGAGCGCCTGCGCGCAATCCATGAGCGCTACGGGGTTTTGACTCGCTCCCTGATCGTCGAGGATGAGATCATCCCGAATCTGAGCACGGTCACGAGGCATTTCGGCGGGATGACAGAAGCCCTCTATCGGGTGTGCGAGGAGGTCCGGAGTCGGGCGGCAGACCATGTATACGCACAGATTGCCGATCAGCACCAGGGCAAGGTGGAGCGCTACGACGACTTCCTAGTCATCAACGACCGGATATCGGTGATGATCCAACCAGCAGTCCCGGTGCAGGGATTCGATTCGCCATCCTGGCTCTTCCGTGCCGACCATAGACAGGTCATCGACATCACCCTCGGTGTTCCGCTAGCGGATCGCAACGGCAGCGAGATCCTCGGCTACATTGCCATGCCCCGGCTCATGATGCCCGGCGGTTGGCTTCGCCTGAGCGGCAGCAATCTCGGATTGCTCTCCCTGCACGGGTACAAGGGACTGGAGTTCTTGAAGGAGTACGCGGCATGAGCGAGCAGAGCAGCGGGTTGTCCACCCTGGACGATCCAGCCCATGGAACCGCGCTGTCGAGGTACGCAAAAAACTCATCGACCGGCTGGCAGATGCGGAGCGGAATGCCGACTTCTTTCAAGGAGTTTATAGACAGTACACGCGCAATCTGATGGTCATGTCGGCGTACGTTCGCGATCTCCTCAACCGCAAGGAGATCAAAGATCACCTGCTCAAGACCCATCCCGACGAAGTGAAGTTATTCCAACAGATCATCCAGCAGGCCGGCGAATAACGGTGAACGCTGTTCGCATTGACAATTACATAATGAGGAATGCGGACTGCATGCCCGTGGCAATCAGCGTCCGGCGCTGACGCGAGGCCCGTCCATGCTTGGCAATGGCATCGCCAGGCGGCATGAACCTGTCCGTTCACAGCCGAGTCGAATGACTTGGAACCGTAGCACCGCAACGACTCCTGGTGTGCCCGGGAGGACTCGAACCTCCATCATCCACGTTCTGAGCGTGGCGCCTCTGCCAGATTGGGCTACGGACACGTGATGGTGCGCCTGGGAGGACTCGAACCTCCACTGACCTCGTTCTCGACGAGGCGCCTCTGCCGATTGGGCTACAAGCGCAGATATGATGGTGCGCACGGGAGGACTCGAACCTCCACTGGGCCGGGTTTGAGCCGGCCGCCTCTGCCGATTGGGCTACGTACGCGGGCTCCGGCGATCGTCCGCCGGAGTGAGTTGGTGCGCGCCGAGGGATTCGAACCCCCACCGGGTCGGGTTTAAGCCGACCGCCTCTGCCGATTGGGCTAGGCGCGCAGGTCCCGGTGGACGTCCACCGGGCTGGTCACGCCGCCCGAGCCGTCCACAGCGTGATGCCGTGGCGACGCAGGCAGCTGAGCCAGGCGGTGCGCTCTTCGCTGCGCACCGTGCGGAGGAGACAGCCGAGCTTCTCCTCCTCGTTCAGTCCCCGCGGCTGGGACCGCGGGTGCATGCCGACCTCGGCCGGCATGCGGTCATCCTTGCGCAGATTGCACGGCGAGCACGCCGTCACCACGTTGGACAGGATGTCCCGGCCGCCACGCGATCGCGGGATCACGTGGTCGCGGGTGCCGGTCCGCATGGTCACCCGGCAACCGCAATACTGGCAGGTGAAGGCGTCGCGGGCGAAGACGATCGGCTTCGCCGGGACGTCGAAGATGGCACGGCGACGACGGGTGCGCACGAGGCTGCGCATGACGGCGACGGCCGGGAGCGGGAAGGTCTGCCGCTCGCTGCGCACGACTTTGTCGTAGTGCGCAAGCGGGTCGGCCTTGTCGGTCAGCACCAGCGCCAGTGCGTCGATCCAACGATCGAGCACGGCGAGGTACTCGTAGTTGGCGTTGAGCACCAGGCAGCGGTTCATGACGTCCTTTCGGGGTTGGGGTTGATGGTCGAGGATGACAACAGGGAATGGTGCCCACGCGTGGAATCGAACCACGATCTCCGCCATACCAGGGCGGTGTTCTGCCGTTGGACTACACGGGCACAGGGTAGATCCGGCGGCCGTGGGCACCGCCGGAGTCCCGGATCACCTCCTTCCCACGGGTGGTGGTCCGCAACGAGGGGTTCGAACCCCCAGCTTCCTGGATGTAAGCCAGGCGCTCTGCCGGTTGAGCTAGTCGCGGATGGATGGAGCCCCCGGGAGGAATTTCACCTCCACCACCGGCGTACAGGGCCGGTGCTCTCCACTTGAGCTACAGGGGCAGATGGACCGTGCGGCGGGAGTCGAACCCGCCTGATCAGCTTGGAAGGCTGGAGCCTGGGCCGCTCGGCCACGCACGGATGGGCGCCTCCTGGCGGAGGCGCGGTGTTCAGTCCTTGAAAGTAGTAGTGACGGTTGGCGCCTTCGAAGCGGCCGCTACGCAGGCAGCAGGCCCGGAAGATGAGCCCCGACCCGCATGGGCAGAGGTCAGCGCGCCCGAGCTTCTCGATCAGTTCTTTTCGAGCCTCGGACTACGCGGTCGCCGCGCTTGACGTGGGTTTCGGACGGGAATCCGAGCCGACGTTTACGCATCGGCTCGAAAGCAGGGTTCGTCGTCAGGGCGGATGCGATGTGCCATACGGCCTCCTGGGTTTGGGTGGTGCTGTCGGCGGGAGTCGAACCCGCAGCCTGCGCGTTACGAATGCGCTGCTCCGCCAGTTGAGCTACGACAGCAGGTGGTCCTCGCGGCTGGATTCGAACCAGCGTGAACCACTACGGTTTCGACGGCTTATAAGACCGGGCCGATACGCGAGGTCGTCGTTTGGGACGACCTGCGTATGCGATGGGAGCGGCGCTTGGCGCCATAGGCTGGCCCGTGGCGCTGGACCTGGCGCCGGTACCAGGCGGCATGGGACCGGAGGCGACCGAAGTCGCCGGGACCGACGCCGCGGGGGATGGGGATGCGGATGAACATGACTCCTCAGGGGTTGATGGGATGGATGGGATGGCGCCGCAGGGAGGGCTCGAACCTCCAACCGTCGGGGTAGAAGCCCGCTGCTCGTCCAATCGAGCTGCCACGGCAGATGGAACCGCAGGCCGGGATCGAACCGGCACCCTTCCCGTTAGGACCGGGATGCTCGTCCGATCGAGCTGCTGCGGCATGGCGTCGCGGGGTGGGCTCGAACCACCAACCTCCGGCTTCGGAGGCCGGTGCTCTTCCGATTGGGCTACCACGACAGCTGGCCTCGAGGGATGGATTCGAACCATCGTCGCCGGTTCCGTAGACCGGCATCCTTCCGTTAGACGACCCCGAGAGATGGACCCCGCGGCGGGAATCGGACCCGCATCTCCGCCCTGGCAAGGCGGCGTCGTTGCCGTTGGACAACGCGAGGATGGCACGGACGACAGGAATCGAACCCGTCTGGACTGGTT